>JALYZY010000065.1 GCA_030948665.1 Actinomycetota bacterium
CTGGAGGTTTTGGCGTCCCCGGAGTGACGTCCACCGGGTCTACCACCGGTCTGTCGGCGGATGGACGAACGCTCGTCCTGACGGACCTTGCCAGCGGCTACTCGTCCACTCGCACCCGCCTCACAGTGCTCAGCACGATCCCAGCGCTGCATGTGCGGGCCCGGTTGGCGCTGTCCGGCTTCTTCACGGTTGATGCGATTTCGCCGACCGGACGCTGGTTGTACTTCACTCACTACCGCTCGCAGGCGGGTCCCACCGACTACGAAATCCGCGCCTACGACCTGACGCACCTGCGGTTGCTCGCCAAGCCCGTTGTTGACCCGCGTCACCCCGGCGAGAAGATGACGGGCTCACCCGTTGCGCGCATCATGAGCGCCGATGGGCGGTGGGCCTACACGCTGTATCAGAGCTTCAGCGGCGCGCCGTTCGTCCATGCCCTGGACACGGCTAGACGCACTGCGTTCTGCATCGATCTGCCGAAGCTGACCGCGCTGGATGTCTCCAGCGCGACCCTCGCACTCTCCCATAGCGCGCTCCAGATCGACACCGGCGACACGCCGGCGACAGCCGTCGACACCCGGACGTTCGCCGTCAGTGTCCCCAGCGCCGTACCGGCGCGACCGCAGATCCCGCACCCGGCGGTCACCCGTGGCAGCGACAGCGGATTGCCGTGGGTGCTCGGAATCGGCCTATTCACCGCGCTGATCGCGCTGGTGCGGGTGGCGCGACGCCGCGGGCGGATCGAGACCCGCCACCCGCGCTCGCCGATTGAAATCGACGTCGTCTCGACAACCGACCTCAAACCTGGTCAATAAGGGCGTGCTCTTGGGCGGTGACGACGCCCGCCTCGCCGAAGCGTTGGCCGGCGCACCGCGTTTCCAGCATGGCCCGTCTAAGCCTGCTTTTGCCTGTTCCTGTACGTCCGTGCCTTGACACGGTTTCCGCACACCTCCATCTTGCACCACGAGCCCGATCGGTTCTTGCTGTGGTCATAGAAGGCCCACTGGCAGGTGTGCTGCCGGCACGCCTTGAGCCGGGCCCAGGTCCCCTGCGAGATCGCCTCCTGCACGATCGCAAGCAGCCGGCCGAGAGCCGCGTCGACTCCACCCGCCTGCGGGTGAAGGGTCGTCGCCCCGTCGGGACCGAAGCGGAGGAGCAGCTGCGCTCGCTGTGCGGCGCGATCGAGCGTCCCCAGAGCGCTGCGCGGAGGTGAGGAGCCGTCGCGGTGGGCGCTCAGGATCGAGCGCATCGCCTCGCGCAGCTCGACTGCCCGCTGGAGATCCTCTCGCCCAGCGCGGATTCCGCCGGTTGCGAGCCCCCGCTCCGATAGCCATCGCGCCAACGCCACCCCGCTTGAGAGCTCCTCACGGCCATGCTCCAGGTCCACCGTGTTGACGAACTCCCGTACGTGCTCGAGCCGCCCCGGCGCCATCTGTAGTCCCGCATCCATAACCATCAATCATACTTAGCCAGTGAAGTAACCTGCTATCATTCTTTGGTAGTGATGAATGGAAAGGAGGAGGACAATGTCCTCTTATCTGACGCACCTGATGTCGGCGGAACGTGTGCGCGATTTGCGCCGCACCGCCAGCCGTTCGAGGCGTGACGTGCCAAAGGAGGCGGCCGTGAGCCGGGTAACCCTCCGGCAGGCCTCCGCGGCGGACGCGAGGCGCTTACGACACCTCGCGGAGCTCGACTCGGCGCAGCCGCCGGCCGGATCCGCGCTGGTCGCCGAGGTCGATGGACGGGTTCGGGCGGCGCTCCCATTGGATGGCGGAGCTCCGATTGCCGACCCGTTTCATCGCAGCGCCGAGCTCGTCGAGTTGCTGCGGCTGAGGGCCGCACAGATCGGTAGAGGCGGGCGTTCTAGCCTACGCGCGTAGCCTGTCGAGCAGGTGCTGCTGTTCAACTCCCAAGTCTCGGGCAACTGCTACAAGGTCAGGCTGCTTCTTGCGCACCTCGGCCTCGAGTACGAACGCCACGAGCTGGATGTTGTGGACCGTTCAAACCGCCCGGAGGTTCTCGGCGAGCTGAATCCGGCGCTACGGGTTCCGACGCTCGTGCTCGACGACGGACGTCCGCTCGCCGAGTCGGGGGCGATCCTCTGGTTCTTCGGGGAAAGCACGCCGTACCTGCCAGAGGAGCGGTACGAGCGAGCGCAGGTGATGCAGTGGATGTTCTTCGAGCAATACGACCACGAGCCGACCATCGCGGTCGTCAGGTTTTGGGTCGCGTATGCCGCGGCGCCGCCGCCCGCGGCTGAAGTTGAGGCTCGCCGAGGCGCGGGGTACGCGGCGCTCGAGGCAATGGAGCGGCATCTAGGCGCCCGGACGTTTCTTGTCGCTGAGCGGTACACGATCGCGGACATCGCGCTGTATGCCTACACGCACGTTGCCGCGGAGGGAGGCTTCGAACTGGCGCGGTTTCCCGCGATTCGCGCCTGGCTTGATCGCATTGCTGCCCAGCCGGGTCACGTCGCGATCACCGACTGAGCTCGGCTCTCGCCATCGGACGGGTCCTGAGCGCTGACCGGCCCAGAGCCGCGAAGCCCCGGGCCAGCCCGCGATCCGTGCTGCTGGTACTACTGGTTGACGGTGACTGTGTCGGCGACCAGCTGGCCTCCGGACACGTGGTAGCAGACGTCGATCTGGTCCCCGACCTGCACGCCGTTGAATGCGTCGGAGTTGATCTCGACGCCGTTGCTGGGATCGGCCACGAAGGTATCTGGCTGGCCCGTGTTGTCGTCGGTGATCGTGACGCTTCCACCGCTCTGCGAGGTGGTAACCGATGTGACTTGACCGGTGGTCTCCTCCTCGACGTATTGGACATCAGTGGCGCTCAGCGACCCGTCGCCGTTCTGCGTGTAGGTCACGTCGACCAGGTCGCCCACCTGGAACCCATCGGTCAGGCCCGAGGAGGGATCGACACTCGCCATGAGTGGTCCCTGATCGGTATTGATCGTGATGCTGCCGGAAGACACCGTCGTGATCGTGCCCGTGGAGTCCTGCGTCGGCGCGCAGTCGCCAGAGGTCGACGTCCCGGTGATGTTGACGTTATCTGCGATCAACATTCCGGCGTCCTGGTGGTAGGTGACATCCACCGTGTCGCAGCTCTGGAGGTTGAGATTCGAGAGCGCATCCGCGCCCATGTGCAAGCGAAGCTGGCTTCCGTCGCCGGTCTGAACCATGAACGCGTCGGTGTCGACCTCCGTGACCAGTCCCGTCACGCTTTGCGGACCGGTTTGGGACGCAAGCGTGATCGTGATGGTCAGATTGCCGTTGGCGTCCGTGGTCTCGGTGATATCGACCAGGACCCCCGGCTGCAGTCCGAGGATGTTGACGACCACCTGGCCCGGGGCTCCCTGAGCATCCGCGGCGTGTGCCCGGCCGTGATGGGCCCTGTGATGCTTGGCGACGGGGCCTGTCCGCAGCTGCCCCGCTGAGAACGACATGGTCTTGCCGCCCAGGGTCCGCACCACGAGCTTCCGCGCGCTCGAGTGGACCACGCGGGCCTCGAACGACACGGTGTGGGCCTGATGGCGCGCGTGGTGAGCATGATGGTGGCGATGATGCTTGTGCCCCGAGTGCGCCAGCGCGCTTGGGGCGACCACGATTGCGCGCGCCGGCAGCGCCATCAGGATGGCGGCGGATGCGAGCCTGAGTGCCTTCATCGAATGATCCTCCTTGGAATTGCCTGGTCCGTGCACGCGTCGACGGACTCAGGCTTGATCGCGTCAGCGCCCTGGGGCTGCGGAGCTTGGGCCGTCGGAAGTCCTGCCAGATCGGCCTGGTTCGGCCAGCGCTGCGAGACTGGTGCCTCCCACTGCCCCGGCGAGCCGGCGACGACGATGGAGTCGCGCGCGGGCCGACACGCGTGGGGTAGGCAAGGCTTCACACAATCCTCTTCGATGCACTGGTCCGCTGACTGAAGCAAGTAGCGGGCGAACCAACAGGTGTCCCATTAGGCGGCCTCGTGTAGGACCCGGCAGCGGCAGACGCTGGGACGGTCGCCCAACGAGCACGGTCGACGCGCAGCGGACCGTCCATACAATGGACCCAGGCTGGCCCCCATGGTCTAGCGGTCAGGACGCCTGCCTTTCACGCAGGAGATCGCCGGTTCGAATCCGGCTGGGGGTACTG
>JALYZY010000085.1 GCA_030948665.1 Actinomycetota bacterium
GCTCGCCGGCGTCCGTCTCGGCAAACAGCCGAGCAGCGACGTGCAGATGATCAGGATCGCCTTCAACGAGCGCTTAGCGACGACGTCCGCCTCCTCGGCAGCTGGCACCCTCTGAACGCCGTCCCATCGACCTACAAACGCGCCTACCCTCGCAATGGTCACGTTTTTGTCCAAGAACGTGACCGTACGGCGAAGCTCGGACGATCGTCCCGCTGCCATGTCTCTGCGCTTTAAGCGCTCCAAAGCGCGAGTGGCGGCGAGCTCACCTCGTCAGGGTTGGGCCGGCATCAGGGAGCCGCCGAGGATGGCCTGCTGATCCGCCTCATTGAGCCCAGTCGACGCCTGACTTCACGTCCGGTGGGACTTGTAGTCTCGCGCCACTCAGCGAATCAGGGCCACTCGGGCCCTTCTGCGATAGGAGGCTGTATGCGTCATGTGAGATTTGCTCGCATCCGGGGGGCTCGGCCATCACCAGCGTTTGTGGTCTCGGTGATCGCGCTCACGTTTGCTATCGGCGGTGGCAGCTTCGCGGTTGCGGCCGGCCTTCCGGGCACCGCCGACAAGAAATCGGACAAGAAGATCGCCGCGGCACAGGACAAGGCGTTGGTCCCTGGGATCGTGAAGCACCTCGCGGCGCGATTGTCGGTCAACCACGCGCGCTCAGCGGACAACGCGAGCACAGCGGGCCACGCGAGCACAGCGGACACAGCGAGCACCGCGGCGTCAGCAGCCACGGCGGGCGGGCTGACGCCGATCAAGATCTATGCGGCGTTGCCTCCCAACACGGCCACGACAAACATCCTCAACAGCCACGGGTTCACGATCACCATGGCTTGCGACGCGTCGGGCAACGTGACGCTCAAGCTGAACACGCCAAGTGATCCCGGGGGGACGCAAGCTACTTCGCAAGGGAACAACGACTCAACCGGGGTGTTTACCAGGGAGGATGAGCACAACGCATCCGGCTCAACAGTAGACCTGACCGGCAATCCCGGCGTTACTACGGACGGCGGTAGCCAGTTTGGCGGCTCGGTCGCGAGCGGCACCAGTATCAGCGGGATGATCCAGTTCAAGCCCTCGGGCGAGACCTACCTCGCACCCATGTGCGTGGCGGACGGTCACGCGTTCATCGGTTAGGGGGCTACCACAGACAAAACGCGAAGCGTGGCTCGTTGCAACGGGCCACGCTTTCGTTTGTTCTCACGCGCAGCCGCACTCGACTCCGACCTGGGCGCCGCTGCCTGAGTCACTGGTGTGACCGAGCGCGTCGCGGATCACGTTGATGACCTGCTGTTCATTCTCAGCCGGGGGCCCGAACGGCGGCGCCGAGCCGCTACCGCTCGGGCTGACTCGCTGGCTCCCGCGTGACCGGGAGACTGCGAATCGACTCGATGCGAAGAAAGTCCTCTGTGCTCGGGGGCTCCACCGGCCGGTCGTCGGCCCAGGTTGCCAGGCGGTGACGGAACGCTCGGGCGCGATCGAGCAGGACGACGAACGCGATGCAGGCCAGCACTCCAAGGCCGACCTGTCCAAGGGCGAGTAGCAGGACCGCAGCGCCGGCTGCCAACACCGCGAGCCCCGAGGCCGCGAACGGCAGGAGTGGGTTGATCGGGACCGCCGTCTTGTAAAAGCAAGCCGCAAGAGCCGCGGCGATGGCGCGCTCGCGCCTCCCGCCGATTCGCTTACCCAGGTCGGACAGCCGGGTACCTAGTAACCAGATGTCGTGGCGGCAAGTGAGACGTGAGCTTGCGGTGCGGCAATATTCGAGCGCAGTGTCCCGGTCGGCAGCTTGGCTGACTCCGGATAGCAGCGTCGAGGCGACGTGCGACCAATCGTCTTCCACGGGCGGCTCATCCATGATGGGCTCGTATCGACGATCGTCGCGATCGGCTTGAGGCGCCGGGACCAGCTGGGCGGCGCGGATGGAGCCGAGGAGTCGGGAGGTGCGGATAGGGGTGACGCATCTGCCCATCGGGGTGACGCATCTGCCCGGGGTGGCCAGCCGAGGTGCCCGCAGAGGTGGGACGGCTTCTAGCCGCGCGACTCATCGAGCAGGGCAAACTGCCGATAACCCGGGTGTGACATCGCGTCTCCACTCTCTATTGGAGGCGCAGCGAACCATCCACGCCGGGTCATTGATTCCTCGATGGTGAGCGTCTCGCCTGGGCGCGTCGGTGGCCTTGCGCTCCTGGTGGTGTGCGGCCTGCTTGGCATGGCTCTCGCAATCGCTGGCCTCCACATCTACGAGATCGTGCGCGAGATCGACTGCTCGACCTCGCTCGGATCAACGACCGACAAGCCCGACCTGCTCGCCCTCGGCGTTATCAACATCCTCCGTGAGGCGGGGCCCCTGTTGGGGCTGGCAGCGGCGGTTTACCTGCTCGCGCCGGCTGGCGAGGATGAGGACGAGTGAATGCGGCTTTGGAGCAATCTCAAAGTCGGCGGCCCTTTCGCAGCTTGAGTCACGTTTTAGGTCAAAAACGTGATCGTATTGCTGGTCACGGCAAGGTCGCGGGCGCAAACGTGACCCGGCAGCCCGAGAGACCACCAGGCCGACGACCAGCAGCCGGCCCAGCTCCGGCCTTACAGACTTCCGCAAAGTCGCCCGGAGGGGAACTCTCGCCCAGACCGCCGCTGCCGGCCCAGACCGGAAGTGTCGCCAGCGGGGCCCACACCCCCGGTGGCCAACACAAGGTTGCGACACCAGGCGCCTCGCGCCCTGCTGATCGCCAAACGGCAGGCCCGGGGTCGGTTATCGCTTTCGTTGACACCAGCGCGGCTGGTGCTTGCGCATCCGCGTGGACGGGGCGGTTCGAGGCCAAGATGCACGGTCCCCAGCGCTCGCGGCGCTCAGCCGGCAAGCTGAACGGCTACCGCTGACTCGGATGGACCGTCCGCAGATCAGGCGCCGGTGGCGGTCGGAGCCGCTGGTAGGCGAACGCTCCCATCAGCAGCAGAGCCCCGAGCACGAAGCACGACGCGACCCGGTAGATGGAAGTCAGCGTCGACAGGTCGTACAGGAACACCTTCGCGACCGTTGCGAGCAACAGGGCGAGCGCGGCGGTGCGCAGCGGCACGATGTTCCTGCGTAGACCGGCAATCAGGCCCGCGACCCCGACCACGCCCCACAGGGAGCTCAGCAGCACCTGACCTTGCTGGCGAACGCCCAGCTCGAGGACAGTGTCCGACGCGGCAGCGCCCGAGGGCTGGAACAGGGTGACGATCGCCACAGACGCGAGGAAGAGGACCGCCAGTCCCGAGCCGGCTAGCAGCGACCGCCGCGTCCAGCTGTCCCGCTCAACACTTAGGCCCACCTTGAGAGAGGCCACCGCGAGCGCACCGAGCGCAACCGCTGCGGAACCGAGGCTGTCGGCGCCGGTGACCAGCGCCTGGACAGGTGCCTCGATGAGCGAGGCGTGAAGGGTCGCGCCTCCCAGGAAACCAAGCGCTCCGTATCGGGCAACCCGGTCCCCGTTACGGCGTCCGAGCTCCGCCACGGCGACCGCCTCGAGGGCCCACGCGCCGACCAGCGCAGCGCCGTCCAGCGTCGCCGCCGTCATGTATAGAACCGCCAGCATCGCGAGGCCGTCAAGGGCGATTCGCGGCCATCCGCGATCCGCGCTGCGCATGCGAGCGGATCCGATGCAAGTCGCGGCGAGGATCGCAACCGAAGCCAGCGGGATCAGCCCCGGCCCCGGCGCCAGCTTGGTCGGCGGAAGCGCGATCAGCGCGCGCATCAGCACCAGCCCAACGTGCACCCCGAGCCCAGCCTCGAGCCAGAGCCCCCGGCTCTCGCCACGGTCGGTCCGGCCGACGAATGCTGAGAACCCGAGCGCGGTAACCGCCCACACGGCTTGGAGCTCGATCCCACTCAGCGCGAGGCTGAGCGCGATGTCGCCCGAGATCACGCCAATTGCGAGCAGCAGTCCTCGCAGCCCTTCGTGGATCGCCGCCCGCGGCCATCTCCACAGGCCCACCCCCAGGTGCGCCAGTGCCATCCCGACCAGCCAGAGGGCCGCTCCCGGCTCACCGAGGACGAGTCGGCCCGCGAGGCCCACGATCACAGCATTCAGCACCAGCAAGGCGGCCGCCGATCGCAGGAAGCGGTCGTTCACTGAGCGAAGCTGAGCGAACACGGCGCCGAGGAGGCCCAACGAGCCGAACAGAACGAGCACCGCTGCATCGGCGACACGCGAGTGGCCGTGGCTGATCCATAGTGCCCATTGCGGCGCGCAGACGACGACCGCGGCGAACGCGAGCCATGGCCAACGCCGCCACAGCAACACCGCCATCGCGCAAGCCGCACCGACGCCGAGCATCGCGATCGTCGTCCCATCGCTCGGTGCGCCTACGAGAAGCGGCGACAGCAGCGCCCCGATCAGTCCCAGGACCGCGATCGCACGCCCGGCCCAGCGGATCGCGAGCGTGGTCGCGAGCGCGCCTACGACGCTCGAGCCGGCGACGGACACGAGCGCGGGAATCAGCCCGTAGACGTCGCTCGCGACGATCAGCGTTCCGAACGCCCCGGCTGTCGCGGCACCGAGCATCGCAACGGCCGCTTCAGTGCGCCCGCGCCGAGCGTGTAGCCAGACGCCGGTCGCCATCAGCGCTGCGCACCCGGCAGCGGCCAGGCCGACACGCGCCTCGCGCCCGATCCAGCCGTTCGACACCGCCAGCGCGAGCAGGAGCAGGATCCCCGTGAGCGTCGCGATGCCTCCGAGCCACGCGAGTGCCCGACCGCCAAGGAAGTCGCTGATCGCGCTTGTGTCGCGGTTGGTGGCCGCTGCCTTGCCCCGGGCACCCCTCGAGGGCGACGGCCCCGCCGCGGGAGGCGCCTCGCTGGGAAACCCAACCCGCACGCCGGGCGCCCTGGTCTCGCGCTGAGGGGAGGTTCGAACCACCGGCAGAAACCGCTTGGTGCGTTCGGCGACCGCCTCGAGTGAGCGGAGCCGCTGCTCGTTTCGCGCGGTCTCAGCGATCGTCGCCGCAAGCATTCCCTCAAGGCTCTCGAGCCTCTGCTGTACGTCTTCGGATGTTGTCGCCGAGCTCACTCGAAGCCTCCTGTTGACCGATGGTTGATAAGGACACGGTATACGACCCGATCTAATCTTGTCAACCGCCGGTCAGCAAGAGGGTAGAATCCCAACTTGCATGCCCGAGCCCGCATATAGCCGCCTCGATGTCGACGAGCGCCGGCGCCAGTTGCTCGAGCTGGGACGCGAGCTGTTCGCCGAGCACTCCTACGACGAGCTGTCGATGGCGGCGATCGCGCGTGCGGCTGGAATCTCGAAGGCGCTGCTGTATCACTACTTCCACAGCAAGCAGGCCTTCTTCCAGGCGACCTTGGCCGCTGCAGCTGAGCAGGTCCGCGAACTAACCGAGCCCGACCCTAACCTGCCGCCGGCCGAAGCCCTGCGCGTGAGCCTGGACGCCTACTTAGGCTGGATCGAGCGCAACCAGCTCGCGTACACCAAGCTGATCCAGGGCGCCACCAGCCACGCCGAAGTCCGCGTGCTGATCGATCAGATCCGCGACGCTACCTCGGCCCGGATCGTCGAAGGCATGGCCGCCGGGCGCCCCGTACCTCCTCTGGCTCGGGCCGCGGTCCGCGCGTGGCTCTGGTACATGGACGGCGCGTGCATGGACTGGGCCGAGCACGGGGACTACACGCGCGAGCAGCTCCGGGACCTCCTGCTGGGAACCCTGCTCGGCGCGCTTGTCGCCGCCGGCGCCGGAGAGCTCGTGGCGGCGGGCGCGTAGCGCGCCCCCCGCCGCCGTCGCCTACAGCCAGGTACGAACGCGGCCCGTCATCTGGGCAGGCCGAGGATTTGCGCGAGGAAGGCATCGCGGTCGATCTTGGCCTGGGTGATCAGCTGGTGATCGGAGTTGGCATAGAGGTCGACTTTCGCCAGCGGAGCTGCCTGGGCAAACAGCTTGCGCACGGCCTCGCCGACGTAGATGTCCTGGCCGGCCCACTGGAACAGCTCACGGCCTCCAAGACGGCTCACGTGACGCACGGGCTCAAGCCCAGTGAACAGTGCCTTGTACTTTCGCTCCTGCTCGCCCTTATAGCCGAGCCAGTACTTCACGAACCAGTTGCCCCAGGTGGCATCCGGGGTGGCAAGGACCGCGGCGCTGACTCTGTGGTCCTCGGCCGCAAGCAGCGCTCCGTACATGGCACCGTAGTCGTGGCCCACAACAGCAACCCTCGAGGGATCGACGTAGCGGGTCGCGATCAGCGCATCAAGGCTGGCGCGGAAGGCCTCAAGCTGCTGGTGGATCAACGTCACGTCCTGGGCGGTACCCCTCGGGTTGACCAGCCAGGGAAAGCTTCCCTGGGGCAGCACAGAAACGACGCCGTGACTGGCCATCTGGATCGCCTCGGCCAGAAACTCCGTGCGATCGCTGTGGATCTGCCCGAGCCAATGAAGCCCCAGCACGCCGGCCTGGCTGCCCGGACGAACGCCCTCATTCCGCACCAGGTAGGCCTGAACGGCAGGCTGTCCCGCGACGGGGACGCGGATGTCCTGGACGATCACCTGCCCCACCTGCACCAGTCTCGGTGTCGCTGCCTGCCCCGGCCACGCGCTGGCTACGGACACCACGACCCCCGGCAGGATCGCCGCGAGGGCAATCCTCCTCATCAACCTTCGTCTCATCGAACGCCTCCTCAGCTGTATGAGCTAGTTTGCTACTGACGCTTGGCTCACCGTAGCGTCAGGTGCAAAAGCTGTCAAGCAGCTGATGAACGCGGCTTTATCTTGCGCCGGCGGTATTGCTTCGCGGCGGCACGGTCGTTGCACTGGGTGCAGCAGAAGCGCCGTGTCCGGCCGCGGGTGTGGTCGATGAATCCGCACCGGCAGGGATGCGCCGCGCAGGTCCCGAGCCGGCTCAGCCCGCGCTCGGCCACGTGCGCGGCGAGTGCCGCGGGGAGCCGGGCTTCGAGCGCCCTCAGACCCCGCTCGCGCGGACTCACTCGTAGCTCGACGGTGTCGGCGTCGAGCACCAGCTGGGGGACCGCCGGCACGCGGGCCAGCATCGGATTGAGGATCGCTGCAGCGCCAGCCTCCGAGTCCGCCTCGAAAACACCCCGAAGCGTCTCGCGCAGTTCCCGCAGGCCTGCTAGGTCTTCCGGGCGCAGCGCCATGGCGATGTCATCGTGGCCGAGCTCGCTCAGCACCTCGCGGTACCAGTCAATGCGTGTCAGCCGGTCTGGCGGGTCAGCCACCAGATCGAGCGAGTTGAGCAGCAGCACGACCAGGTCCAGGTCCGACGCCGGCTCGCGGCCGCGTCGCTCCAGCCAAGTACTTGGGTAAACGGCCAAACCGACTGCTCCTATCCGTGCGCTGACTGGCGCCCCACCCCGCGGGTGCGTCGGGCAGGTCAGCGCTCGTGCTGACCACGGCATCGAGTATGCCGCGTGACACGGTTGCCCTCGTGCTCGGACTGGAGCGACTGCCGGTTGACTTACGCCGCTGAGTCGCAATCGGAGCCATCCACGCCGCGCGGCTCGACTTTGCCAAGTGCGATACCGCGGCATCGGAGCCGCGGAAGCGCCAGTCTGTCCAGCGCGTGATCGATCGTGTCCCATATTGGGAACAAATCGATCACAGGTGGCACACACGACAACCAACATCCAGGAGGCGGCACCGGGGAGCTGGTGACAATGACCGACGAGTTCAACGTGCCCTTCTCATCCCCATCCTCCCTGGGTGCGAACACCCTCAGGGTCGACTACACCGGCGGCCAGGTGTTTATCTAGAGAAGGTTCGCTGGAGCTCCTTGCGCACCGCGTCCTTGCCGGCGGGGGGCCGGCGCGATCCGGCTTGATATTGCGGCACCCACGGCGCGTCGAAGTAGTCCTGCTCGGCTGCGGCGTGCAGCGTCCAGTGAGGGTTGTAGATGTGCGGGCGCGCGAGGGCGCACAGATCGGCCCGCCCCGCCAGCACGATCGTGTTGACGTCGTCGTAGCTCGAGATCGCGCCGACCGCAACGGAGGGGATTCCCACCTCGTTGCGGATCCGGTCGGCGAACGGCGTCTGAAAGCTCCGTCCGAAAGCGGGGCGCTCGCTCGCCGAGACCTGACCGCTCGAGACATCGACGATGTCGCACCCGTGGTCGAGGAGCATCCGCGCAAACGCGACGGCGTCGTCCGCATCGAACCCGCCGGGCACCCAATCGACAGCCGAGATCCGAACACTGATCGGCTTCTCGTCGGGCCACGCCGCGCGACATGCATCGAACACCTCCAGAGGAAACCGGGCCCGCGCAGACAGCGACCCGCCGTACTCGTCACCTCGGATGTTGGTCAGCGGCGAGAGGAAGCTCGACAGTAGATACCCGTGGGCCATGTGCAGTTCGAGCAGATCGAAGCCGGCCTCGACAGCGCCTTCAGTCGCCCACACGAACTGGCAGAGCACGTCGTCCATGTCCTCGCGCGTCATCTCGCGGGGGACCTGGTTCAGCGAGGTGTAAGGGAGCGGCGACGGCGCGATCACGGGCCAATTGCCGTCAGGGAGCGGTAGGTCGATGCCCTCCCACATCAGCTTGGTCGAGCCCTTGCGGCCGGAGTGACCGAGCTGGGCGCCGAATGCAGAGGTCCCGTACGAATGCGCGAACGCGACGATCCGCCGCCACGCCTCGATGTGGTCTTCGCGGTACATGCCGGCGCAGCCAGGCGTGATCCGGCCGATGTCGGACACGCACATCATCTCGCTCATCACCAGGCCCGCCCCGCCCAGCGAACGCGACCCCAGGTGAACCAGATGGAAGTCGCTCGGCGTCCCTTCCACAGCGGAGTACATGTCCATCGGTGAGACCACCACCCGGTTGGCCAGCGTCAGCGAGCGCAGCGCAAGCGGCATGAACATCGGCGGGCGAGGCGGCAGGCGGAACCGGGGCGCCAGCGATGCAGCGAACTCCTCGTCGACCGCCTCCACGAACTCGGGGTCCCGGAGCCGCAAGTTGTCGTAGGTCACTCGCCGGCTTCGTGTCAGCAGATTGAATGCGAACTGGAACCGCTGTTGCCGCGTGTAGCGCCCGATCCCCTCGAACCACTCGAGCGATGCCTGCGCGGCGCGCTGGGTGCTCTCGACGATCGGCCGCCGGTCCTCCTCATAAGCGTCCGTCGCCGCGGCGACATCCTCGCCGTGCTCGTTCAGCATCCACGCGAGGGACACTGCGTCCTCCATCGCCAGCTTCGTCCCCGAGCCAATCGAGAAGTGCGCAGTGTGCGCGGCGTCTCCGAGCAGCACGACGTTGCCCGCGCTCCAGCGCGGGCATCTGACCGTGACGAAGTTGATCCACTTCGAGTTGTTGGCCACGAGCTCGTGGCCTGGCAAAGCATCAGCGAAGAGTTCACCGCAGTACTCGATACTCGCCGTGTCGCTCTCACCCGGCGCAAGCGCCCCGGGCGCGAGCCTGTCAAGCCCGGCCCGGCGCCAGACGTCCTCGTGGGTCTCGACGATGAATGTGCTCGTCCGATCGTCGTAGGGATAGGCGTGGCCCTGGAACACCCCGTGCTCTGTCTCGACGATGAAGAACTTGAACGCCTCGTACACGAGGTCTGTGCCGAGCCACATGTACTGGCAGTGGCGAGGATCGAGCGAGGGCTCGAACTGCTCGGCAAGCTCGTCGCGGATGACGCTGCGCGCGCCGTCGGCGGCAACGACCAAGTCCGCCCAGCCCAGATCCTCGAGCCGGGTCAGGCATTCGAACCGCACATCCACACCTACCGACAGCGCGCGCTTCTGGAGGATGCTCAGCAGCTCGAGGCGTCCCAGGGCCGCGAAGCCGTGGCCGCCTGACGTGGTGACCTCGCCTCGGCGGTGAATGTCGATGTCTGTCCAGCGTGCGAATCGCGCGACGATCTCGCCGTAGCTCTCGGGATCGGCGTGCTCGAAGACAGTAAGGGTTTCATCCGAGAAGACAACGCCGAAGCCGAACGCGTCGTTCGGCGCGTTGCGCTCGAACACGGTGACGTGCCAGTCCGGCCTGACCTTGCGGACCAGAATCGAGAAATAGAGGCCGCCGGGGCCTCCGCCGACGACGGCGATCTTCAAGACATCAGACTCCCAGGTCGCTGAGGTGCTCGTACTTCAGCGCGAGTCCGTTCACGACGTTGTGCATCAAAGCGAGCGAGGCGCGCACGTTCGCGTGCGCCAGCGGCGGCAGGTCCTCGGAGCACAGCGCCTTCAGCTCCTCGTAAACGGCCAGCAGGCGCTGCTCGGAGGCCGAGAGCTCCTGGCCGAGCAGGTCCACAGCGCCCTCGGCGGTCATGACGCGGGCGCCCCGATCGGCTGGTCGCGCTGATCCACCGTCCGCTTGGCCTTCAGCTCGAAGCGCGGAAGCTCGCCGGCGTCAGCGCGCTCGACGCGGAAGTTCAGCCCCTCGTGCGCCAGCGCCAGGCGGCGGTGCAGATGATCCGACATCGCATCCCAGCCGTCCTGCGCGAATCCGGACTTCATCTCCACACGCAAGGTGATCTCGTCCCGAATCCCCTCTCGCGTGATCACCGTCTGGAACTCGTCGACCTCGCGGAACTCGCGCACGATGGCCTCGATCGCGCGTGGATACACGTTCGTGCCGCGCACGATCTTCATGTCGTCCACGCGGCCGAGAATGCCACCCTCGTAGATGTCGAACCCGCGTCCGCACGCGCAGGTCGAGGCGGGAACCTTGCAGACGAGGTCGCCCGTCCGGTAACGGATCAGCGGGATCGCCCCGCGCCCGAATGAGGTGACGACCCGCTCGCCGCGGTGCCCGTAGTCGACCGGCTCGAGCGTCGCGGGATCGATCACCTCCTCGATCATGTGGTCCTCGATGATGTGCGTTCCGCCGGGCTGGTGCTCGCACTCGAACACCATGATCGTCCCGATCTCGGTCATTCCGGCGGTGTCGAAGGCCTTGGCGCCCCACTGCTCCTCGATCAGCGCCTTGGTCTGGGGGATCGAGCCCGCAGGCTCGCCCGACAGGATCACTCGGGAGACGGGAGAGCCGCGCAGGTCGATCGCCCGCTCGGCTGCCTCCTGCGCCAAACGCAGCGCGTAGGTGGGGGTCGAGGCGACGACTGTCGCGCCGAACTCGACGATCTGCCTGACGCGGGCCTCAGTCGTCTGGGCGCCGCCCGGGACATTCAGCACGCCCATTTTCTCCATCGCGTAGTGAAGCCCCCAGAACCCGATGAACGACCCATAACCGAACGCGATGTAGGCGGTATCAACGGGTCTCACGCCACAGCCCCAGATGCCGTAGCACCACATCTCGGCGATCCACGCCCAGTCCTTACGCGAGTCGAGCGCGCGCAGCGGACCGCGACCGGTGGTCCCGGAGGTGGTGTGAACGCGGATCGCACCGTCGCCGCCGATCGTCGGGATCTCGCCGTAAGGCGGCGCCGCCTCCTGCGAGGCCATCCACTCGTCTCGGGTCAGCAGCGGAACACGGCGCAGGTCATCAATCGAGTGCAGCGCCGAGGGCTCGAACCCCTCCTGCTCGAAGCGCCGCCGATACCAGGGGCTGCGGGCGGCCGCCCACTCGCACTGGTAGCGGAGCTTGGCGAGCCTCAGGGCCTCGAGAGGCTCCCGCGCAAGGGTCTCGGTCTTGGGATTCCAGTACGGGCTCTCTGAGGCCACCGCTCCTCGGCGGGGCATCATAGTCGAGTATCGTCGCGCTGAAGTGAGCCCGTTCCGCGCGAGTGTCCCGCTGACCGAGCAGTGGCACCACTTCGACTTCGCCGTGAGCGACGGCGTGGCCCAGGTCACGCTGAACCGACCCGACAAGCTGAATGCGCTCACATTCGACACCTATGCCGACCTGCGCGACCTGCTTGCGGAGCTTCCCCACCGCGGCGATGCCCGGGTGCTGACGATCACCGGCGAGGGCCGGGGATTCTGTTCGGGCGGCGACGTCGAGGAGATAATCGGCGCGCTACAGAAGCTCGGAACGACGGAGCTGCTCGAGTTCACGCGGATGACCGGAGCTGTCGTGAAGGCGCTACGAGAGTGCCCGCTGCCGGTGATCGCGGCAGTCAATGGAATCGCCGCGGGCGCCGGTTCGGTGATCGCCCTTGCTGCTGACTTCCGGCTGCTCGCGCAGTCCGCCTCGTTCGCGTTCCTGTTCACGCGCGTCGGCCTCGCCGGCGCCGACATGGGATCCGCCTACCTGCTGCCGCGGATCGTCGGACTGGGCCGGGCCACGGAGCTGCTGATGCTCGGCGACAAGCTCGACGCCCAGCGCGCATACGAGATCGGGCTCGCCACCGAAGTCGTCCCGGACGAGGAGCTCGCATCGCGGGCAGCGAAGCTCGCCGAGCGTCTCGCCACGGGGCCGGCGTTCGCGTACGGAACCACCAAGTCCACGATCACCCGTGAGCTCGACATGGACCTCGGCGCCGCAATCGAGCACGAAGCGATCACCCAGGCCCTGCTCATGCACAGTGAGGACTTCGGTGAGTTCTACAAGGCCTGGGGCGACGGCCGCAAGCCAAATTGGCAGGGCAAGTGAACATCGCCTTCAACCCTCCGGAGCTGCCGAAGCCGAGCGGGTTCTCGCATGCCGTGAAGGCGGGCGACACGGTGTATCTGGCCGGCCAGATCGGGGGCGGCGAGACACTTGCTGAGCAGTTCGACACCGCCCTCGGAAACCTCCTCACAGCGCTCCGCGCCGCAGGCGGGACGCCGGACGACTTGGCCACCCTTCAAGTGTTCGTCACGGACGTCGCCGAATACAAGGCTTCGCTCGGCGGCCTGGGTCCGGTCTGGCGCAAGCACTTCGGGCGCCGCTACCCGGCAATGGGAATGTTTGGCGTGACCGAGCTGTTCGAACCACAGGCCAAGGTCGAGCTGATGGGAATCGCGGTCCTGTCGGCATGAATGACGTCCACCTGACCGCCGAGCAGCGCGGGCTCTACGAGCGGACGCGCACGCTCGCCGCCGAGGTTTTCGACCCGATCGCCCAGGCAGGTGAGCCCGGGCGCGTCAACCGCCCCTTGGTCAAGGCGCTGGCCGACTACGGTCTTATCCCCCATCTGTTCTCGGAGAGCCGGGCGCTCGAGCTGTGCCTGATCCGCGAGGCGCTCGCGCGCGAGTGCACCGAGGCTGAGACCGCGTTCGCGCTGCAGGGCCTGGGCGCTTACCCGATCCTCCAGGCGGCTCACGTGGCGCTCAGGGACGAGTGGATCCCACGGGTCGCGGACGGCACCGCGATCGCTGCGTTCGCGCTGACCGAACCCGACGCGGGGTCTGACGTCTCAGCCCTGTCCCTGGCGGCTACGCCCGACGGCCAGGGCTTTCGTCTCACCGGCGAGAAGCTGTGGATCTCGAACGCTCCCGAAGCAGATCTCTACACGGTGTTCGCGCGCACGCAGGAGGGGATCACCGCGTTTGTGGTCCCTGGAGACGCCGAAGGGCTCACCGGCGAGCACCGCCAGCTGCTTGCGCCCCACGCGATCGGCAGCCTGCGCTTCGATGAGGTCTACGTCCCGCGCACCCACATGCTCGGCGAGCCCGGCGAGGGGTTTCGGGTCGCGATGCGGACGCTCGACCTGTTCCGCCCGAGCGTCGGCGCGTTCGCGATCGGGATGGCGCGCCAGGCGCTCGACCTCGCGATCGCGCACGCGTCGAAGCGCCGCACGTTCGGCAAGCCGCTGAAGGACCACCAGGCCGTGGCGCACCGCATCGCCGACCTGGCCACCAGAGTCGCGGCGGCGCGGCTCCTCGTTCACCAGGCCGCCGCAGCCCACGATGCCGACGCCACCGATACCGCGCTCTCTGCGATGGCGAAGCTGCTTGCGACCGAGACTGCCCAGGAGACGGTCGACGCCGCGCTCCAGTTCCACGGTGCGCAGGGCCTCGAGCGCGGCCACCCACTCGAGCACCTCTACCGCGAGGTGCGCGCGGCGCGGATCTACGAGGGGGCAAGCGAGATCCAGCGCGAGATCATCGCCCGGTGGCTGTTCCGCGCTGCCGAGACGACCGCGAGCGCCAACTGAGCAATGGACTTCGGCGTCTTCCTACCAGTCTCCGGTGCAGCTTCTACGAGAGCTGGGCTTACCCATGCGGCCCAGACCGCCGAGCGCCTTGGCTTCAGCACCGTGTGGGCGGCCGACCGGATCATCATCCCGTGGAAGATCGAGACCGACTATGCCTACAGCTGGTCGGGCTCGTTCATCGTCCCGCCCGAGAAGCCGTTTCTGGAGTCGATGACGGCGCTCGCGTTCCTGGCCGGGGCGACCGAGCAGATCAAGCTCGGCGTCAGCGTGCTGGTGACCACGTATCGCGACCCGATCCATTGGGCGAAGGTCGCGGCCACGATCGACTGGCTATCGGAGGGCCGGTTCATCCTCGGAGTGGGGATCGGGTGGATGCAAGAGGAGTTCGAAGCGCTCGGTCGCGGTGAGATCTTCCGGGAGCGCGCGAAGGTGGCCGGTGAGCAGCTGCGTGTCGCCCGGAACCTGTTCTCCGAGAAACACTGCAGCTTCCATGGCGAGTATTACGACTACGACGACATCGCCTTCTATCCGAAGTCCCACGACGCTCCGATCCCGATCTGGTGTGGCGGCGAGAGCGCAGGGGCCCAGCGGCGCGCGGGCAGCAACGGCGACGCATGGTTTCCGTACTTCGCCCGGGTGACCCCGGAGGAGCTCGCGAAGCGATACGGGCGCGTGCGGGATTCGGCCAGCGAGGCGGGACGAGATCCGGACACCGTCCGTCTGCACTGCTGCCTGTCGGTCGAGGTCACCGCCGAGCCCGTCGAGCAAGAGCCCGACCGTTTGCGCGGCACCCCTCAGCAGGTCGCCGATGCGCTCGAGCGATTCGCCGAGATCGGAGTCGAGCACGTCGCGCTCCAGTTTCTTGTGGGGCGCTATCCCGAGCGGCTCGCTCAGATGGAGCGCCTCGCCCCGGTGATTGTTCATTGAGCCGCACGGTTGTAGTGACGGGCGGAGCCAAGGGCATCGGGCTCGCGATCGTGCAGCGGTTCAAGGCGCTCGGCGACGAGGTCGTAGCGCTTGGGCGAGACCGCCAAGCACTCGATCGTCTCGACGTGCGTACCGCCGTCTGCGACGTGACCGACGAGCCGGCGGTAGAGAGCACGTTCTCCTCGCTTGGATCTGTCGATGTGCTGGTGAACAACGCCGGCATGGCCGAGAGCGCGTCGCTTGCGGAGACGACGCTCGACTCTTGGGAGCGTCATTTCGCGGTCAACGTAACCGCGGCGTTCCTGTGCATGCGCGCAGTATTTCCCGCGATGCGCGAGCGCGGCAGCGGTGCGGTGGTGACGGTGGCTTCAATCGCAGGGCGCGTCGGGGCGCCGTACGTCGCGGCTTACACCGCATCCAAGCACGCGGCTATCGGCCTCACCCGCGCGGCCGCAGCAGAGATGGCTGGAACCGGTGTGCGCGTCAACGCGGTGTGCCCGACATATGTGCGAACCGAGCTCACCCAGCGGGCAATCGGACGGATAGCTCGAGCCACGGGCAGGAGCGCGGAGGAGAGCGAACGTGCGCTCGCGCAAAGCTCCCCGCTCGGTCGGCTGCTCGAGCCGGCTGAGGTGGCCGACGCTGTGGTGTTCCTCGCCTCCGAGGCGGCCTGCGCGATCAATGGTCAGGCGATCGTGATCGACGGCGGCGGCATCCAAGCCTGATCCTTTTCGCGGCCTGCCTCGTTCTGGTTAATGATCTCCCGATGCGCATCCGCCTGCTACGTCCGCTGATCATCGCGCTCGCGCTGATCTTCGCCGCGTGTGGGGCGGGAGCATCGTCGAGCCATTCGAGCGCCCAAGCGGCGACGGCCTTGTCCGTCACCGTGCCGCGGACTGCGACTGTGACGGTTTCTTCAGCCACGCAAGGACGACCGATCGCGCCCGGCTTCGTCGGGCTATCGATCGAGCTGTCCGCGGTGCAGCGCTATGCGGGCACCAGCCCCGGGGCGCTCAATCCGGTCTTCCTCCAGCTGGTGCGGAACCTCAACCCGGCCCAGTCGCCGGTGCTGCGGCTCGGTGGGGATAGCACCGATCTGACGTGGTGGCCCGTAACCGGCATGCGGCAGCCCATCGCAGTGAGGATCACGCTGACGCCGGCCCGGATGCGGGTAATCAGTGCGATGACACGCGCGCTTTCTGCGCGCCTGGTTCCGGGAATCGACCTCGAGGCCGGCAGCACCAAGCTGGCCTCGGCGGAGGCTCGGGCTTTCGCGTCGGCGGTGCCCGCGGGCTCGATCGCAGCGCTCGAGCTGGGCAACGAGCCGGAGCTGTACGCCCAGTTCACCTGGGGACGGTCGGGGAAGCTGGGTCGCCCCCGTCCGTACGGACCGCCCCAATACGACAGCGACGTCACGCAGTTCGCATCGGTTCTACCGCCGCTGCCGCTTGCGGGGCCGGCGCTCGGTGCCCCGAGCTGGTTTCTCAAGCTCCGCCAGTTCATCGCTTCGGCGCCGCGGCTCGCGGTGATCACGCTTCACCGCTACCCGCTTCAGGAGTGCTACGTCCCGAAGTCCTCGCCCAAGTTCCCGACGATCGCCAACATGCTCGCCCCCGCCGCGACCACCGGCGAGGCGAACAGCGTGGCGCCGTACACCCGGCTGGCACACGCGCACCGTCTGACGATCCGGATCGACGAGATGAACACCGTGTCGTGCGGCGGTGCTCCGGGAGTCAGCGATGCGTTCGCCTCGGCGCTGTGGGCGACAGACGCGCTGTTCGAGATGGCTCGAGTGGGAGTCGACGGAGTAAACATTCACACCTATCCCGGTGCGACCTACGAGCTGTTCACCTTCAGGCAGGTGAATGGGAAGTGGGTCGGGACCGTCAAGCCCGAGTACTACGGGCTGATGCTGTTCGCCCAGGCCGCGCCGCCCGGGTCGCGCCTGCTCGCCGTCAATGTCTCGCGTCATGGCGGGGACAGGGCATGGGCCACGCGCGCACCGGACGGGTCGACACGCGTGACGCTGATCAATCACAGCACCACCGCCCAGACGATCACGCTCAAGACACCTTCGAGCGTCGCCACCGCGACTGTCGAGCTCTTGCGGGCGCCGGGCCTGGCAGCTCGCACGGGCATCAGCTTCGCCGGCCAGGGCTACGGATCGCAGACGAACACCGGCGTCCTCGCCGGGCATCTGCAGTCATCGACGCTGACCGCGACCACTGGCCGCTACCGGGTACGGCTGCCGGCGGCGAGCGAGGCACTGATCACGATCCCGGCCCACTAGCGGCCGGTCGTGAAGGCCCGCTAGCGCCCTAGATAGGCGCGCTTCAGGTCCTCGCTCTGCAGCAGCTGGGCGGCGGGACCTTCGAGCACGATTTCGCCGGTCGAAAGCACATATCCGCGGTCGGCGATCGAAAGCGCCATCGTCGCGTTCTGCTCGACCATCAGGATCGCGACACCGGACTCGTGAACCTCCTTGATGATCCGGAAGTTCTGCTGCACGAGCGCCGGCGACAGTCCCATCGACGGCTCGTCCATCAGCAGCAGGCGCGGGCGCGACATCAGCGCGCGGCCCATCGCGACCATCTGCTGCTCGCCACCCGACAAGGTGCCGGCGAGCTGATCCTCGCGCTCCTGCAGGCGCGGGAACAGGCTGTGCACGCGCTCGAAGTCTTCATCCAGGTTCTCCCCCTGGCGCAGCACCGCACCGAGCTCGAGGTTCTCGCGAACCGTCATCTGGCCGAACAGACGGCGGTTCTCGGGGACGATCGCGAGTCCCCTGGAGATGCGAGTTGGCACATCGCGGGCGTTCATCACCTCGCCGTCGATCAGGACCTCGCCCGAGCGGGGTCGGACGATCCCGAGGACTGTCTTCAGGGTCGTAGATTTCCCTGACGCGTTGCCGCCGAGCAGGGACACAAGCTCGCCCTTATCGACGTGCAGCGAGATCCCCTCGAGGATCCGCATCTGGCCGTAGTAGGTGGTGACGTTCTCGAGGCTGAGCAGCATCGCTTCCGCCTACGCCTCCGCGAGCGCCTCGGGGTCGCGCCCGAGATACGCCTCGACCACCGCGGGGTGTGTCGCCACGGCCTCGTAGCTTCCCTCGGCGATCTTGACTCCGTGGTCGAGCGCAACGACCCGGTCGGAGATCCCCTCGACCACGTGCATGTCGTGTTCGATCACGAAAATCGCCAGCCCCAGCTCGTCCCGTAGCCGCCCGATCAGCTCGGTCACCTCGTGTGTCTCGTTCGGGTTCATTCCGGCCGCTGGCTCGTCGAGCAGCAGCAGCCGCGGACGAGTCGCGAGCGCTCGCGCGATCTCGAGCCGCCGGCGATTCGCATACGAGAGGACGTAGGCGGGCTGCTCCCAGCGGTAGCCGATCAATCGCTGACCGAAGAACGACAGAACCTCCTCGGCGAGTGCGTCGACCTCGCGCTCCTCGCGCCGCGCGCGCGGCAGCCGCAGAATCGACTCGACCGGGCTGGCTTTGGTCTTGCCGTAGGTCGCGGCCTTGACGTTCTCCTTGACCGTCATGTTCTGGAACAGGCGCAGGCTCTGGAACGTGCGGGCGACTCCGAGCACGGTGATCTCGTGGGGCCGCTTGCCCGCGACCGACTCGCCCGCGAACCGGACGGCACCTTCGCTCGGCTGATAGACGCCGGTGACGACGTTGAAGACGGTCGTCTTACCGGCTCCGTTCGGGCCGATCAGGCTCACGATCTCGCCGTCGTCGACCTGCAGATCGAGCTCGGATATCGCGCGCAGACCACCGAACGAGAGCGACAGCTTGTCGAGTTCCAGAATGGCCATCGTCAGATCAACTCGACCCGCCGCGAGCCGAGCAGCCCGTTCGGCCGGGCTGCCATGGTCACGATCAGTACCGCGCCGATCATGATCTGGGTCGTGATCGCCGGGTTGACGATCAGCCGCGACTCCCAGCAGCACGCGGCGATGTAGACGGTCGGCACAACCACAAGCAGACGGCGGATCCCTTCGAGGCGGACGATCGCCACGAGCGCACAGACGAGCACGACGAACAGGACGTTCCCGAAGGTCGCGGCATTCGACGGCACGATCACCCAGCCATTGACGGCGGAGCCGATCCAGCCGGTGCTACCCGGACTGCCCGCGACGGCCGAGGAGGAGATCGCCCCGACGATCGCGTGCGCGGCGAACCCGAGCGCGACAATCCCGGCGAGCATCGCTCCGAGTCTCCGCCAAGGCCGGATCTTGACGATCAGCGCCAGCAATATCAGGCCGTAGAACAGGTAGCCCGCGTCCGTCGGGCTCGAGAGCATCTGCTCCATCACAGTCACAACCACCCCCCCTAGGATCGCGCCAGCGATGCTGCCAACGCCGCCCAGCACGAGGCAGGCGTAGATCAGGATCAGGATGTTGGCGGTGAAATTCGTCGGGAACACCGTCGAGGTCTCGGCTGCGAACAGCGTCCCGGCGAGCGCGCCGACGATCGCACCGAAGCTGAACGCCATGACTTTCAGCTTGTTGACGGGGATCGTCATGGCTGCGGCGGCTAGTGGGTCGTCGCGTAACGCCCGCCACGCTCGCCCGGTTCGTGACGTGTCGAGCAGGTGGAGGATCCCGGCAACCAGTGCCGTTGCCGCCAGGGCCACGTAGTAGTAGGTGATCGGCGAGCTGACGCTCAGAGAGAAGCTGTGCAGCTGATCGAGTCCGAACAGTCCGTTGACGCCGCCAAGGGTATGCGTGTCGACGTTATTGACGAACTCCACGAACGCCTGCCCAACGAACAAGGTCACGATTGCGAGATAGTCGCCGGCGAGCCGTAGCCCGATCAGCCCGATCACCACGCCCACGACCCCTGCCACCAGCAGCACGATCGGGATCGACTCGATCGCGGGCAGGTGATGACCGCCGCTGCCGGCAGGCGGCGATGAGGAGAGGACCGCATACCCATAAGCGCCGAAGCCAAAGAAAGCGATGTAGCCCAGGTCCAGTAGCCCCGCCCATCCGACCGCGATGTTCAGGCCGAGCGCCAGCAGGGCGTACAGCAGGCTGTTGAATGCGATGTTCTGGACGTTGACGTTGGTCAGGAACTGTCCGGCCACGATCCCGAGTAGCGTGACCGCGGCTAACCGCGGCCACCACCCGACGCGGTCACCGGCGCGGGCCAGCCGCCCCCGCAGCCCGGTTCCCCGATCGCGGCGCTCGCCACTCTGGGCCACCCATTCGTCCTGTCCGAGTTGGGCCACGTCAGACTTTCTGGAGGGCGGCCTGTCCGAAGATCCCCTGCGGCCGTAGAAGCATCGTCGCGATCAGGATCCCGAACACGATCAGGTCGGTGAACTTGGTCGAGATGTAGGACGAGGTGAACGACTCGCACAGACCAATGAAGATGCCGCCGATCATCGCGCCGGGGAGGCTGCCGATCCCGCCCACTACGGCGGCCGTGAAAGCTTTCAGGCCGGCCAGGAAGCCGATCGTGCTGGAGATCTGGTTGAACGCGAG
>JALYZY010000102.1 GCA_030948665.1 Actinomycetota bacterium
GCTGCTCGTCAGCTCGCCGCGGATGAACATCGCGTTGAGCCCGCCGATGAAGAAGAACAGCAGCACGGCAACGAAGTACTGGATCGCCACCACCTTGTGGTCGGTGCACAGCCGGAAATAGCGCCCGGGGCCGTGCTCCTCACGCTCGCGCAACGTCGGCGGCCGGCCAATCATCCGCCCGAGCGGATAGTTGAGGAAACCGAGCCCGATCAGCCAACCGATGGTGCCAACGAAGAACCCCAGGAAGATCGCGATGTCGTCCTGATCAGTCGCCGACTGGGCGTGGACGTTATTGCCGATTCGCGTGCCCAGCCAGTGCCCGACGAAGTAGCCGACCACCGCGCCGACGATCCCCCAGAGGACGTTCGTGCCGAGCAGCTCCTGGCGCCCGGTCGGGCGGGCGGTCTCGAGTTCCTGTGGCGTGCGGGCTGAAACGCTCATCTACGGAGCCCTCCGGAGTGGTGCGGGGTAGTAGACAGTGGAATAGGGCGGCAGCTGCTTCGCCACAGCGCCATAGGTCGCCTGCTGCTGGGCGATCCAGGTGTTGAAGTCGGCCGGGCTGACGACACGGCCGCTGGCGGTCATATTCCCATGCCAGATCCCGCACAGCTCCGCGCAGCGGATCTGGAAGGACTTCAGCTGCTCGGGCCTAACGAACGCGACGTTGTCGTTGCCCGGAACGGCGTCGGCTTTGACACCAAGCTCGATCGCCCAGAAGCTGTGGATCACGTCGAGTGAAGTGACGTGGAACTCGACCCAGCGGTTGGCGGGGAGCTCGAGCGTGGGCGTCTCGATCCCGCCATAGCCCGGAAACCGGAAATTCCACAGCCACTGCTGCCCGATCACCTGCACCTGCAGCACATTGCTCGTGTTGCTCGGCTTCGACAGCGGGTTGGGACCCTCGCCTCCTCCCGCCCCGGCCGCGTTGCCGGCGAACAGATCGACCGTCCCGAGTACCGCCAGGAACAGCACCAGGACGGTTGTCCCTGTCAGCCAGGTCATCTGAATGCGGGCGTTGCCCGCGATCGGCGGCCCGTCGACGACCGTGTCCCCTCGGTTACGGAACACGGCGATCGCGTAGCCGAAGTACACCCAGACGAACAGCATGATTGGCGTTGCGATCGCCAGCAACAGGACGTTGAGCGCATGCTGGTCAGAGGACTGCTGGCTGTTGTGGGCGGGCGGCATCCCCGGCCCCAGCACAAAGATGACCAGCGGCTCGGCAATGATCACGACGATCGCCCAGATCAGGGCGATCCGCTGAGCATGTCGAGGCTCGCTACCGGCGCCCGACGCGTCCCCATCGGCGACCGCGCTCACGTCACCTCCAGCTCGCCGCTCATCCACCCGATGCTCTGCATCGGGCCGCCATTACCGAAGATGAATGCCGCCGCGCACGGCACGAAGCACTGCCAGCGGTACTCGCCGGGGCCAGGCGTCCTGAAGCTGAACGTGGTCGTGGTGTGAGCCTCGCTCGTGCACGGGGTTGCGGAGCAAGTGTTAGTGGCGCTGTCCGGGATGCCGGCGAGCGGGATGCTCAAGCCCAGGTCGGGCACGGTGAATGTGTGCGACGAGTCGTTGGCGTTCAGCGTGCTGAAAGGCTTGCCGTTCAGCGTCGCGGTGCCGCCGATCGTGCCTCGAACCTGAGCCAGGAACGGGTTGCGAAGTCCGCTCGCGCTGTCGTACTGATAGATGGTGACGTCGACGACGGTGTTCGCGGGAAGCTTCCAGAGAGTCGAGTGGACCCAGTGACCGCTGGCGTCCTTGACCATGTAGGTGACCCAGTCGGGCTTCGGGTCGTGCCCGTAGGACGGAACCGTCTCGATCGTGAGGTGTGCCGTTCCGTTCTGCGTCACCGCAGAGACCGCAGCAGGAGCCTGCGTCAGGAACAGCACGATGTAGAGGATCACCGCGATGACCGCCACTGCGGTCGCGATCCCGACTCCTACCAGCCGACGCGTCACGGGAGCGTTCTATCGCCGCGGTCGGCGGAATGCAAGTACGCCTCCACCACTATTCCGTGGTGCGTCGATTCTTACGCCGGCGCACGGGCGTGCTTGCACGATCGCGATGCTGAGTCCGGATCCCCATCAAGATGCCGCCGACGATCACCAGCAGGACCACAGCCACGAGGATGATGATGATCAGGACCGCCGTGCTCACTACGCCTCCTTCTCGTCGTGCGATGTCCTCTACCCGTTTCCGAACCGAACATGCACCGATCAGCTCAGCGGCGTTCCGATCCCGGCGTCGATCGCTGGTCCGACCAGCACTTGGCCGTTCCTGAAGAGCGTGGGCGTCGTTACGACGCCGGCACGGACGCCGGAGCGGAAGTCACGGCGCACCCGCGCAACGACCGCGTCGCCGCGCCGGTCGGCGTCAAATCGGTCGAGATCGAGCTCGAGCGAGACTGCCCGCTCCCATAGATGGGGATCGTCCAAGCGGCCCGGGTCTGAGAACAGCAGGTCGTGCATCTCCCAGAAGCGTCCCTGAAGCCCGGCAGCCTCGGCCGCGCACGCCGCGGACCAGGCGTGCGGATGGCTCGAGCGAACCGGGAAGTGCCGAAACACCCGGCGCAGAGCGGCTCCGGCGAGCTTGTAGCTGAGCGCCGCACAGAACGGACACTCGAAGTCCGCGTACTCGATCACCAGTGGCGCGTCGGGCGAGCCGGCGAAATGATCCTCGTCGTCGGGCTCGGGAACCGGCGCCGATCGGAGATCCGCCATTCAGAGGTGCTAATGCGCGGCGACGCTCAGGCCGTCGAAGATCAGGTTGGCGCCCGGCAGCTCACCGGTGTCCTTGGCCTGGTAGCTCCACTTCACGGCGCCGTCAGGCCCGATTATCACCAGCGCGCGTTGTGGGAACCCCGACTCGTGATAGACACCGAACGCCCGGCAGGTCGCGCCCTTGGGCTCGAAGTCCGAGAGCTGCTCGATCGAGACTCCGAGCTTCTGGCGGAACGCGGCCTGGGTGTAGGTCGTGTCGCAGGAGACTCCATAGAGCTTCGCGCCGGCAGCCTCGAACTCGTCGAGGACGTCGTCATACAGGTTCAGCTGATCGGTACAGACCGGGGTGAAGGCAAACGGATAGAACACCAGGACAGTCGTCTGCCCGACAAGGTCCGCGCGGGTGAACTCGGTTTCGTCCTCGCGGAGCAGCGTGAAGTCCGGGGCTGGAGTCCCCGGGCCGATCACGGTTGCGTCGCTCACTTACGCAGGCCCAGCTCGCGCACGAGCCCGCGGTATCGCTCGAGATCGCTGCGCTGGAGGTAGTTAAGGAGCCGCCGGCGCTGCCCGACCAGCATCAGCAGGCCACGCCGGGAGTGGTGGTCCTTGCGGTGGCTGCGCAGGTGCTCGGTCAGGTCATTGATCCGCTCGGTCAAGAGCGCTACCTGTACCTCGGTCCTGCCCGTGTCGGACGGCTGTGCGCCGAACTTCGAGACGAGCTCCTGCTTGCGTTCGCTTGTCAGGCCCATTGGTCGGGTGAGGCTAGCAGGAGCCCGGCCGAGACCGATTCTTAGCTTTTTCCGACGCGATCCCGACGTTCGCCTTGCGGGAGCTGGCGACTATCTACAGCAGGCAACGGCCCCGCAATCAGGAGGAACACAATGAGCACAGCAATCCTCATCAACCTAGTTCTCGCAGCTGTCGCAGTGGCGACGATAGTCGGCGTGATCGCATTCAGCATCGCGACCCAGCACCTCGACCGGAATGTCGCGGTGAGCACCAGGCGCTCCCGCCGGTGGGTTTCCGAGCGCGCGTGGCGGCAGATCGGCGCCGGGCGCGTACAGGTCTGGCCAGCCTCCTGAGCGCCACATTCGCGGTGGAGCGGGATCAGCGCTAGTCGTGCGGGTCCCGCTTCGTCACTCGCCGCACAGCTCCCGCGTCCGCTCGACGTCCCGGTGCATCTGCTCGACCAGGGCCTCCACCGAATCGAACCTCCGCTCCCCGCGAAGACGGTGCAGGAACTCGAGCTCGAGGAGCGTGCCGTACAGATCGACCGCCTGGTCGAGCAGGTAGGCCTCCACCAGTACTCCACGCCCAGTCGCGAACTGTGGCCGCACTCCGACGTTCACGGCGGCGCAGGAGCCATTTGCTCTCGCGACGTAGACGCCGTGCCCGGGACACACAAGGGCCTCGTCGGGAACGATGTTCGCGGTCGGAAAGCCGAGCTCCCGGCCTCGCCGGTCACCGCTCACGACGGTCCCCCGAATCCTGAACGGCGCTCCGAGCAGGCGGCCCGCCAGCTCGACCTCCCCGGTCAGCACAAGCGCCCGGATATGGCTCGATGAGACGATCTCGCCGTCGATCTCTACTAGTGGCACCACCCGGGTCTCGAACCGCGCGTCGGCCTGCAGCAGATCCGTGCCTCCCGCCGCACGGTGCCCGAAACGGAAGTTGTCGCCGACCGATACACGCGTGGCCTGCAGGCGCTCGACGAGCACGTGATCGACGAACTCCTGGGGAGTCTGATGCGCGAACGTCTCATCGAACGGGATCACGACCAGCTCCTCGACCCCAAGGGACGCGATCAGGTCGGACTTGATATCGAGGCTCGTCAGCAGCCGCGGCGCTGCCTCCGGGCGGACCACTCTGAGCGGATGCGGCTCAAACGTCAGCACCGTATCGCTGGCGTCGATCACCTCGCGGTGGCCGATGTGCACGCCGTCGAACTGTCCGACCGCGATCTTCCGTGGGCGTCGCTCGACGTCCCCGAGCTGGGTGACCCGCATGGGCGGGGAAGGCTAGTGGGTCTCGCCGGAACATCGCGCTTGAACCGGCGAGGCCGGGGCCGTCAGTCGAGGACGCAGGAGCCAGCCGGACGACTCGGGGGCGGCCCGGTCGTCGGCGAGTCCGGATGCCGAGCGGGAGGCAGCGGCGCTGCACGAGGCCGGCACGCTTGGCACGCTTGAGCGATCCTTGACCGGCCGCCGGTCTCAGCGGAGCCCCACGACAGGCTTCAGCGCATCGTGCAGCGGTTCAGCAATCGCGATCAAGCCGCGGTTATCGGTCAGCCTCACCGGGCCGGCGGCGCTCCCGGGTACCGCCTGACCGTGACTCGCCCGCTGGGATTGCTCAGCATCGAGCTCTATTTCCGGGAGAAAGCTAAGCGCTTCAGACAGAGGGAGCGCACGCCCGGGGTCCGCCTGCGCGACCTCGAAGGGGCCGATCCGGGTGCGCCTCAGCTGCTCGCAGTAGGCGTCGCCGAGATCGGCGATCAAGCTGCGCACGTACGTGCCGGCCGAGCACTCGATCCGGAACGCGCGGCGAGCGCCTGCGCGCCAGCGCTCGTCGAAGCGGTGGACTTGGACCTCGCGCTCGGGCAGCTCCAGCTGCTGTCCCGCCCTCGCCAGCGCGTACGCTCGCCGGCCCCCGAGCTTGATCGCCGAGTACTGCGGCGGTCGCTGCCGCAGCCAGCCGGTCGGGAGCTCAAGTTCCCCGTCGGGAACCACCCCCGTCTCTGTGATCTCGCCCTCCGGGTCGCCGGTGCTCGACACGGCCCCGAAACGCGCGGTCACCTCATAGGACTTCGGCAGCGCCATCAGGAAGCGCTGCACGCGCGTGGCGCGGCCAACAAGGATCAGCAGGAGCCCGGTAGCGAACGGATCCAGCGTCCCGGAATGACCGACCTTGACGCCTCTGCCCACGAGGCGGCGGGCATCGACTACGACATCGTGCGAGCTCACCCCGGCAGGCTTGTCCCACAGGACGACGCCCTCGGGTCCGCTGATGCTCACGAGAGCTGCTCGGCTACCTCTTCGCGGAGAAACGCCACGATCTGCTCCCACCCCATCGCCGTGGTGAAACCGGCCGCCTGGCGATGGCCGCCGCCACCCTGCGCGCGGGCGATCCTCGACACGTCGACGCGCTCGTCACTTGACCGTAGGGACACCTTGCGCAACCCCTCGTCGTCGACGTCGGCGATCCGGTCGCGGACGAGCGCAGCGACAGCCGTGCCCTGGACAGCGCGGAGGTGATCAATCACTCCCTCGGAATAGCTCTCTTCGGCTCCCGACTCGGCGAAGTCGCCGGCGCTGAGGCCGGTCATGGTCAAGCGGCCGCCGTCGTAGCGCTGGACGTTAGCCAGGCCCCGGGCAAGCAACGCGAGCTTGCCATACGGCACGCCCTCGTACACCCGGCGGTAGATCTCATGCACGACGACGCCGGCTTCGATCAGCTCGGCGGCCATAAGGTGCGAGCGAGCCGTGGTGTTCTGATACATGAAGCGGCCCGTGTCGGTGATCAGACCGACATACAGCGCTTCGGCGATCTTGACTGTGGGGCGAACAGAAAGGCCGTGCATCAGGTCCCACACGATCTCGGCGGTGCACGATGCTTCGGGCACCACCAGGTTCACGGTGCCAAAGCGTGTGTTGTCGTGATGGTGGTCGAGGTTCAGGATTTGCGCGCCCGGCCGGCGGAAAGCCTGCGCCGCGTTGCGCTCGACGTTCCCGCAGTCGAGAAACACAATCGTCCGCTGATCGATGTCGCTCGGAACGGTCCGGACGAGCCCTGAGAGCTCGAAGAAGCTGTATTCGTTGGGGAGCGGAAACTCATCTGAATCGATGAACATCAGGCTGTCCTTGCGCAACGCAGTGAGAATCTCCTGCATTGCGATCAGCGACCCCAGCGCATCGCCGTCGGGACGCTCGTGGGTGACGACGATGAATTTCTGCGCGCTGGCGATCTCTTGCAGCACCACCTCGCGAGCAGAGCTCGCGCCGTTGTCACTCACCGGCGGCCTCCTCCTCTTCCAGGATCTCGCTGATCCGCATCCCGCGGTCAACGGACCCGTCGTAGCGGAAGCTCAGAACCGGTACGTGCTTGAGCGTCAGCTCGCTGGCAAGTCTGCTCTGCAGAAAGCCATGGGCGCGGCGCAGCCCGTCGAGGGTCGCAGCCCGCGCGTCTTGATCGCCGAGGACGCTCACGTAGACGCGCGCATGGCGCAGATCGGGGCTGGTCTTGACTCCGGTCACGGTTACGAATCCCACGCGCGGATCGTGGAGATCCCTCCCGATCGAGTCGCTGAGGACAGCGCGAACCGCCTCGTTGACACGTCGCATGCGCTCGTCGCCCATCCTACCTTCTTCCCTGCCGGCGACACCGCACTGTGTGAGAACCCACACTCACGCCTCCAGGTCCTCGACGGAGGTGACCATCCGCCTGACGTGGACGCCGTCGGGGCACCGGTTCAGGAGCCAGCGCTCGACGTTGTCGGCCGCTTTGCACAGAGCCGTATGCGAGCTCCCGGTCAGCGCTGCGGTCAACGTCGCGCGCTGCCAGAGATCCTGATGCGCTACCTCGGCGACGGTCGCCCCGAGACGCCCGTGGAGCTGCGCCTTGATCGAGGACAGCTCCTTGCGCTTGCTCTTGAGACTCCGGGACTCTGGGAAATGCAGATCGACCACGAGCACCGCGACGAACCCGCTTTCGGCCATCGACTGCTAGTGGCGCGAGTCGAACATGCAGCGACACCGAGAGCGGCGACCGGTGAATGCTGCGCCAGGACGCAGGAGCCGACGCGTAGCAGCGCTACGCGAGGCGACGAGGACGGCTGGACGACTCGGGCGCGGCCCGATCACGCGAGGCTGGAGGCCGAGCGGGCCGCAGCCCCGAGGCGGCGTCGCCGGGGGTGGCTCGAATGGCGACGAATTTCCGACTCGTGACACTAGACGAGCTCGCGCTCGACCTGCCTTGTCGCGTACGTCTCGAGCACGTCGCCCTCCTTGATGTCAGCGAAGTCTCTGAGCACGATCCCACAGTCATAACCGGCCGCGACCTCGCGGACGTCTTCGTTAAACCGCTTCAGACTCGCGATCTCGCCGGTGTAGACGACCGTCCCATCGCGGATCAGACGGACCTTCGAACCGCGCGTGACCTTCCCGTCGGTCACATGGCAGCCGGCGATCGTGCCGACGCGCGAGGCGCGGAAGATCTGGCGAATCTCGACTGTGCCCAGGACATCCTCGACCTCCTCCGGCGTGAGCATTCCCTGCATCGCGTCACGCAGTTCCTCGATCGCTCTGTAGATCACCGAGTAGTGGCGGATCTCCACGCCCTCGCGGTCAGCCACGGCGCGAGCGTCACCCACCTCGCGGACGCCGAACGCAAGGATCACCGCGTCAGAGGCGGCTGCGAGCATTACGTCGGACTCGGTGACAGCGCCGACCGCGCGGCGGACCACGTTGACCGAGACCTCCTGCTGCGGAAGCTTGGCGATCTCGTCCTCGATCGCCTCGAGCGATCCGGCGACGTCCGACTTGATGACCAGATTCAGCTCGCTCTGGCCGCTCTTGAAGATGTCCTCCAGCGACACCCGCTTGGCGGGGCGCCTGGCCAGCGACTCGGCCTTCAGCCGCGTCGCCCGCTCACCCGCTAGGTGCCTGGCGCGGCGGTCGTGCTCCACCACGTGGACGTACTCGCCCGCCTCCGGGACTCCGGCGAAGCCGAGCAGCTCGACAGGCTCACCGGGGAGCGCCTGGGAGACCCGGTTACCCAGGAAGTCACGCAAGGCGCGGACACGGCCCCAGTGGGCGCCCGCGACGACAGCGTCACCGACCTCGAGCGTACCGCGGTCGATCAGCACAGTCACAACCGGTCCGCGTCCGGGATCGAGCTTTGACTCGATCACGGTTCCGGACGCGGGGGCGTCTGGGTTGGCCCGAAGTTCCTCGACCTCGGCCATCACCAGGATCGTCTCGAGCAGGTTGTCGAGCCCTTCCCTCGTCTTCGCCGAGACTTCGACGAACTCCGTGTCCCCGCCCCACTCGACGGGCTGCAGGCCAAGCTGTGCCATCTCAGCGCGGACGCGGTCGGGCTGCGCGCCTTCCTTATCGATCTTGTTGATCGCCACCAGCATCGGGACGTCAGCTTCCTTGGCGTGATCGACCGCCTCTTGGGTCTGTGGCTTGACGCCGTCGTCGGCCGCGACCACGATCACCGCGATGTCGGTCACCTTGGCGCCGCGGGCGCGCATCGCCGTAAACGCCTCGTGCCCCGGCGTATCGAGGAAAGTCACCGTCCTGCCGTCGTGATGCACCTGATAGGCGCCGATGTGCTGAGTGATACCTCCCGCCTCGCCGGCTGCGACCTCGGTCTCGCGGATCGCGTCGAGCAGCGAAGTCTTGCCGTGATCCACGTGCCCCATGATCGTCACGACCGGAGCCCGCTCGACAAGATCGTCGTCCGCGTCATGGAACTCCGGCGCGCCGGTCGTCTCCTCGTCGGAATGGACGACCTCGACCTGCTTGCCGAGCTCCTCGGCGAGCACTTGGATCGAGTCGTCTGACAGCGTCTGGGTGAGCGTCTTCATCTCCCCAAGCGCCATCAGCTTCTTCATCACCTCGGGCACCGGGACGTCGAGGTACTCGGCGACGTCCTTGACCGTCGAGCCAGAGTTGACGCGGATCGCGTCGGGCTCGGCGACCGCGGTACGCGACGCGGCGGGACGCGATTCAGCCTCTTCGTCGTATACGCCGCGTCGGCGACGGCCGCGGCGCTGGCGCCGGGGCGGCTGATTGGACTGTCCGGGGCCCCCGCCCGGAGTGCGCCTCGAAGCTTGGGAATCGATCACCACGCGCCTGCGCCCGCCGGCGCTGCCCGGCGCGCGCTCTCCCTGAAGCGAGTCGCGCGTGGGACGCTTGTGCGCTGCCTCGGCGGCCGCTCCCCGCGACGCCTCCCCGGCTTCGGCTTCGGCCGTGGCCGCGGGTGTCGGTGCGGCGGCCGCGCTGCGGTCGGCGTCTGCGGCTGCTACCACTGACCGAGGCTGGGCCGACGCCGGACGCGCGGGCGCAGCCGGTGTAGGGGCTTGAGCCGACGGTGCTGTAGGGGCTTGAGGCGACGGTGCTGTAGGGGCTTGGGCCTCCGGTGCTGCCGCCTGTGTCGCGGAGCGATCAGCGCCCCCCGATCGAGGCTGACCACGGCTGTCCCGCCCCGCCGCGGACGACGACGAGTTCGCAGGGCTCGGAGCTGCGGGGGCGGAGGACCGCGCCGGCGCGTCCCCGTTGCCAAGGACCCGAACGGCGTCCGCCTCGTCGATCGACGACGAGGCCGCCTTGACGTCGAACCCTGCCGCCTGCAGGCGTGACAGCACCTCCTTAGCTGGAAGGCCGTGCTCCTTAGCAATCTGATGGACGCGCTTATTCATCTGGTCAGGAGTTTATGCCGCGCCCCCAGCCGCTGCCGGGTCTGAAGATTCGGCGGCCTGCACATGGTCGGTGTTCTTGCCCGCGAGGGCCTGGTGGGCCTCGATCCCGCAGTAGCGGGAGCCCGGAAGCGCGGCGTTCGGGCAGCGGCGCCCATTCGAGAGGATCGCGGCGCAACGGCCCTGGGCCTCGTCCTCCTCGTATCCGTGCTCGGACTCCTCTGCCGCGAACTCAGTCTCGGAGCGGATGTCGATTCGCCAGCCGGTCAGGCGTGCGGCAAGCCGCGCGTTCTGGCCCTCGCGACCGATCGCCAGCGATAGCTGGTCATCCGGGACGATGACCGTGGCCTGCTTGCCCGCATCGTCGACCAGGACCTCGCGGACCCGGGCCGGCGAGAGGGCTTTGGCGACGAACCGCGCCGGCTCGTCGTTATAGGGAATGATGTCGATCTTCTCGCCGCGTAGCTCTGAGACGACCATCCGCACGCGCGAGCCACGGGGCCCGACGCAGGCGCCAACCGGGTCGACCCCGTCGACGTGCGAGACGACCGCGATCTTCGAGCGATAGCCGGGCTCGCGGGCGACGCCGGTGATCTCGACGAGGCCGTCGGCGATCTCGGGTACCTCGAGCTCAAACAGCGACTTGATCAGCTCGGGGTCGCGCCGCGAGACGATGATGCTCGGCCCCTTGGTCGAGTTCGAGACGTCCTTGATGACGGCCTTGATCCGCTGCGAGTGGTCGTAGCGCTCGCCTTCGACCTGCTCTGACTTGGGCAGTAGCGCCTCGACGCGCTCGCGGAGCTGGACAAGCGTGTAGCGGGAATCCGACTGCTGGACGATTCCAGTGATCAGCTCGCCGACGCGATCGCGGTACTCCTCGAACATCATGTCGCGCTCGGCCTCGCGAATCCGCTGCAGGATGACCTGCTTGGCCGTCTGGGCAGCGATGCGGCCGAAGCCATCGGGCGTCACGTCGCGGGTCTCGATCTGGTCCTCGTACTCGGCGAACTTCTCGGGGTCGATCTCGGGATCCTCGGGCTCGCGAGCTTCGCCGGTCTCGGGGTCGATCACCGTGCCCTCGTCGATCGTCTCGACGATCAGCTGCGCCTCGAGGCGCTCGGGGATCAGCAGCTCGTACACCGTGAAGTCGCCCGCCTCGCGGTCCATCTCGACGCGGGCGTACTTGGCCGACCCCGGCGTCTTCTTGTACGCCGAGAGCAGCGCGTCCTCCAGCGCGAAGAAGAGCTTGTCGGGGGCGATGCCCTTCTCGCGCCCGAGGGCGACGGTGGCTTCGAGGATCTCCTTGGACATTGGCTACTCCCCCACGAGGTTAGAGCGTTGGATGTCGGCGTACAGGATCGCCACGACCCCGTCAGGCGCGGCCACGGTGACCTCGCGGTCAGAGGCTCCGACCAACTCGCCGGTATAGCTGCGCCGGTCGGCCTGCAGCGACGCGCGGGTCCGGATCCGGGCACGACGGCCGATGTAGCTGCGGAAGTGGTCGGGCCTGGTCAGCGGCCGCTCGCGCCCGGGGGAGGAGACCTCGACCGTGTAGGTGGCGCTCAGCTCCATGAGGCCTCGGGAGACGCGCTCGCACAGTGCGATCGTGACGCCCTCGGGATGGTCGATGAACACCCGCAACGTCCCGGCGCCCACCACCTCGGCCAGCAGCACGTCAACCTCGGGCTCGGCGATGGCCAGCCGGGCTTCGATGTCGGCCTGGATCGTGCTCACTGAAAAATCCCTCCTGAAAACGAAAAAAAGCGGGCGAGCGCCCACTTTCGAACTGCGGTCCGGCTCATGACCGGCACGCGAAAGCTGTCCGCCGAGAATAGCACCGCACCGGCTGGCGCAGGTCGCCTCGGGCTCGTCAAATCCAGCCCTGCGGCGGCCTACGCGGCGGCCCGAGCCCGATCCCGGTACAGGCGGTAGTCGCCGCGCTCGGGCCGCAGGCAGGCGGCCAGGGCAAGGGGCCGACGGGCATCGGCGTGACGTCCGAGCTGCTGCAGCGAGCGCCCGAGGCAGAACAGCGCATAGTCGTTCGTGGGCGCACGTTGGACCACGGCGTCGAACTCGGCGGCGGCTTCGGCGTAGCGCGCAGCATGAAAGTACGCACGCCCCAGCGCCTCACGGATCGAGGTGGGCTCCGGCTCGAGATCGCGCGCGCGCGCGAGTGGCACCGTGGCGGCGTGGTAGTCCCGCGCCTCCAGGAGCCGCGTGCCCCGCTGGTAGAGGTCGTAGACGTCGCTCATACGTCCAATGGTAGGACGATGATCAATGGCCTGCGGGCCTCCGCCGAGCCGCTCCTGGCTCCCGGACCGGACGGGCGATCACCGCGCCGCGATGGCGCTCCACCTCGTCGATTACCGCGGCCGCAACCTCCGCCTTTGATGCGCGAGGGATGCGTCGCTCGCTGCCGTCGGCGGCCAGGATCTTCACTTCGTTGTCGATGGCGTCGAAGCCGATGTCGGCGCGGGCGATGTCGTTGACCACCACGAGGTCCAAGCCCTTGCGCTCGAGCTTGCCTCGCCCGGCAGCCACGTCGTCCCCGTGCACAGCCGCAAAGCCCACCAGCGTCTGGCCCGGGCGGCGGCGGCGCGCGAGGCCGGCCACGACGTCGGCGGTGCGCTCGAGCGTGATCTCGAGGCTCGCCGTGCGCGTTTTGTCGAGCTTGCCGTCCAGTGCGGCCGCCGGCCGGTAGTCCGCTACGGCGGCAGTCATCAAGAGCACGTCGCAGGCGCCGAAGGCATCCGCACACGCCCCTTCGAGCTGCGCCGCCGTCCCGACGTCGATGTAGCTGACCACCGGGTTGCGGGGCAGCGAGATATTGGCCCCGACAACGGTCACCGTCGCGCCGCGCCGCGCCGCCTCGTCGGCCAGCGCAGCACCCATGCGACCCGAGCTGCGGTTGCCGACGTAGCGCACGCTGTCGATGGGCTCTCGCGTTCCCCCGGCGGTGACCAGTACGCGAAGCCCGTCCATCGAGCGCGGGGCGCCGGCCGGTACGACGGCCTGCAGCGCCGCCAGCAGCTCCGCGGGCTCGCGCAGGCGCCCCACCCCCCATTCGCCCCGGGACCCCAGCGCCCCGACCTCGGGCTCGAGGACCGTGATCCCACGCGCGCGCAGCGTGTCGAGGTTTGCCCGGGTGGCCGGGTGCTCGTACATCGCGTTGTTCATGGCGGGCGCGACGAGCACCGGACAGGTGGCCGCCAGGGCGGCGCTGCAGAGCAGGTTGTCGGCCAGGCCGTGGGCGAGCTTGGCGAGCGTGTTGGCCGACGCCGGGGCGATCAGGTAGGCGTCCGCGTTGCGGACGAGCTCGAGATGGCTGAGCGGATCGTGATTGGGAGCCGGTTGGTCGGGGAACCTGCCCTGAGCCGGGTCGCGCTCGAACTCCGAGGTCAGGACCGGAGCGCCGGCGAGCGCCGCGAACGAGGCAGGGCCGACGAAACGGGTGCTCGCCTCGGTTTGAACGACGCGCACCGCGTGACCCGCCTTGACGGCAAGGCGCACGAGCTCGAGCGCCTTGTAGGCGGCGATCCCGCTACTGACGCCGAGCAGTATTCGTGCCATCGCGGTCGCTCACTCACCCCCGGCCGGCCGGCGACCCCGCGCCGCTCAGCGGTAGTGGTACTTGATCTTGCCCGCCTCGACCTCTTCGAGCGCGATCGTGAGGTAGTTCTTCGAACGCGTCTCGACCATGGGCGGCGGGTACTCGTCGAACGTGCCCTCGCCGAGGTTGTGGTAGTACGAGTTGATCTGGCGCGCGCGCTTGGCGGAGACGATCACGCTCGCGTAGTTCGAGTCGACGCGCTCCAGCAGACGATCGATGCGGGGAGAGATCACCTAAGACGGCCTTTCCTCGGGGAACCCCAGTCTAGCGTGGCCGAGCAGCGGAACCCGCGCTGGACAGCGCGGGCGGAAGCTGCCCATTCACCCGAACCGCGCCGGCGTCACGATCGCCGCCAACTCCTCGGTCGCCTCCTCCAGCCGATCGTTGACGATCACGTGCGAGAACTCCTCGCGCGCCTCGAGCTCTCTCAGCGCGGTCGTGAGACGAGCCTCGACGTCAGCCTGAGTGTCGGTCCCGCGACCGAGCAGCCGTGTCCGCAGCGCCTCCACCGAAGGCGGCGCGATGAACACCTGGATGGCCTCGGGCATCGCTTCGCGGATCTGGCGCGCCCCCTGGACCTCGATCTCGAGCACCACCGGGACTCCGGCGTGCAATCGCCGGTCGACCTCCGAGCGCAGGGTTCCGTAGCGGTGGCCCGAGTAGGCCGCGTGCTCGACGAAGTCCTTGGCAGCGATGCGGCGCTCGAACTCGTCATCGGTGAGGAAGTGGTAATCGCGGCCGTCGCGCTCGCCTGCACGCGGCGCCCGGGTGGTCGCCGACACCGATAGCTCAAGGCTGGGCACGCGCTGCATGAGTCCGCGGATGAGCGTGCCCTTCCCGACCCCCGACGGGCCGGTGATCACGAAGATGCTTGCCACGTGAACCGGAGGGCGCAGCGCGCCGTCGCTCGCCCGCCCGTTAGCGACGCAGCGACTCGACGAGCTCCCTGCGCTGGCGCTCGGAGAGGCCGCCGATGGTCTTGCTGGGAGAGATCCGGCACTCTCTGAGCACCTTGTTGGTCTTCACGCGCCCGTACTTGGGCACCTCGACGAGCATGTCGAAGACCTTCGCGGTCAGCACGTACTCCGGGGGCTCGAGCAGGAGCGCGTGGATCGTTACACGCCCCGCCTTGAGCTGCTTCTTCAGGCGAGCCCTCAGAGAACGGATTTCGTTTGCTCGCTTGAGCGCTTCACGTCGCTGCACTAGAGACCTCTCGGGCGCCGTGGCCGACTTCGGGGGCGTTCGCGTTGACACCGGCGCCATGGCGGCGAGTCTTACATCTTCCCCAGCACGCTTCAAGGTAACCCGACGAATTCAGCTCCAGCTCAGGCTGAGGTCGAGTCTTTTCCTGAGACCGAAAAGTAGTGCTTCTGGCGTTTGCAGGGAATCCCTCGTTGCCGAGGCAACATGTCGTCGTCGGTCAAGCCCCGATGGGCACGCGGTCCGGACCCCGCGGGCGCAGCTCTGCCAGCTCGCGCGCGATGCGGGTCCCGGCTGCCGGGTCGCGGAAGCTCTCCGTACCGACAGCGACCAACGAAGCCCCCGCGCGCAGCAGGTCGAGCGCATCGCGGCCACTCTGGACCCCACCCATGCCGACGATCGGGATCCCGACCCGGGCGCCCACCTCGCTGACCTGAGCCAGCGCCACCGCGTGGACGGCGGGACCGGATACGCCGCCGGTCACGCCGCCCAGCCAGGGCGCGCCGGTGTGGGGATCCAAGGCCATGCCCCGCAGCGTGTTGATGAGCGACAGCCCGTCGGCCCCCGCGGCCTCGGCGGCCACCGCGACGGCTGCGACGTCGGTGGTGTTCGGCGTGAGCTTGACGATGAGCGGCTTGGAGGTGAGCGGGCGAACGTGCTCGACGAGCGCCGCGGTCTCCCCAGGGTCCGAGCCCATGATCAGTCCGCTCTCCACGTTGGGACACGAGACGTTGAGCTCAAGCGCAGCGACCTCATCGTGTAGCGCGACGGCCCGCACCAGGGCAGCGACCTCGTCCCGGGTGAACCCCATCACGTTGACCACCAGGGGCACCGGCAGCTCGGCCAGCCGCGGCAGGTCTTGGGCCAAGAACTCGTCGAGGCCCTTGTTGGGCAGCCCGATGGAGTTGATCAGTCCGGACGCCGTCTCCCACAGTCGCGGCGGCGGATTACCACCCCGCGCAGCCAGGGTCACGGTCTTCGATACGAAGACGGCGAACGGGAAGCGCTCCAGCAGTTGGTCGCCGAAGCAGCGACGCGCGGCGATGGCGTCGAAGGTCCCCGAGCCGTTGACGATCGGGTGTTTGAGCGCAAGGCCGCAGAACTCGGTCAATGCCCTGCTCCCGAGACCAGGGCGCTGTCCAGGTCGGCGGCGTCGAGCACCGGCCCATCGAGGCACAGCCGTACGTAGCCGTTGCGGGTGGCCACGGCGCAGCCGAAGCAGGCCCCGTAGCCGCAGGCCATCCCCACTTCCATGGCCAGTTGCGCGGGGACGCCGCGACGCGCGCAGCTCACCCGCACGGCCTCGAGCATCCCCGGCGGGCCGCACGCATAGACCGCGAGCATCTCCTCCGAGTCGAGCTCGTCCTCGAGCAGGTCGGTGACCAGGGCGGCAGCGCCCTCGCTGCCATCGTCGGTGGCCAAGCGCACGTCGCGGAGCAGGGCGGCCGCGGCGGCGTGCTCGCGGTCGCGAAACCCGAGCAGCGCGGAGCCGGCGCCGAGCTCCTCCTGCCAGATGACCAGCGGCGCGATCCCGATGCCGCCCCCCACATGCACGGGCCGGCGGCTCCCGGCGGGCGCCGTGAAGCCGAGCCCGAGCGGGCCCGTGATCCACAGCTCTTCACCCGGGCGCAGCTCGGCCAGCCGGCGCGTGCCGGGACCGACGTCCTCGAGCAGGAACTCCAGCCGTCCCGCGGCTGCCCGCATGACCGAGAACGCCCTCGGCAGAAACGGGCGCTCGGCCACGCCGGCGCCCCACCGCTCGACCGCGGCGAGCATGTAGAACTGCCCCGGGCGCGGCGGCGGGCCGGTCGTGTCCTCGCAGCGCACCAGGCGGTAGGCGCCGACTCGCTGGTTGTCGATCACCGCGGCTCGTCGCCGACCGAACGGGGCCGGACGGCGACGGTCCTTCACCGACGGCGTCGGGGCCGTCATGCCTGCGCGGCCCGCGAGGTGGGTGCGTCGGCCCCCTTCGCCGCTCGATGGATCTCCTGCAGCGAGAGCACGGGGGCGTCGCCCTGCTGAGCGGCCGCGATCGCGCGCGCGGCCGCGATGCCGCCCGAGAGCGTGGTGATGCACGGGATCCCGCGGGCGATGGCCGCGCCGCGAATCTCGTAGCCGTCGGTACGGGCGCCCGTCCCCACGGGAGTGTTGATCACCAGGTCGATGTCGCCGCGTTCGATCCAGTCGACGACGTGCGGAGATCCCTCCCCCAGCTTGTTGAGCGTCGTCACGGGGACGCCCATACGGGAGATCGCCTGCGCGGTACCGCGCGTGGCCACGATGCTCAGGCCGAGGTCGTGAAGCTGCGCCGCGATGCCCAGGGCGCCGGGCTTGTCGCCGTCGGCGACGGTGATGAAGACGGTCCCCTCGACCGGAAGCGTCGCGCCCGCGGCGGCCTGGGCCTTGGCGAACGCGGTCGGGAAGTCACGCGCCACGCCCATGACCTCCCCGGTGGAGCGCATCTCGGGAGCCAGCAGCGCATCGGAGCCCTGGAAGCGATCGAAGGGCAGAACCGCTTCCTTGACCGACACATGGGTGCCTGCACCCTCCCCCGTGGCGCCGGCCGGCAGCCCCAGGTCGGCGATGGCCTCGCCGAGCATGATGCGGCAGGCCAGCTTGGCCAGGGGCACGCCCGTGGCCTTGGAGACGAAGGGCACGGTGCGCGAGGCCCGGGGATTGGCCTCGATCACGTACAGCTCATCGGCCAGCACCGCGAACTGGACGTTGAGCAGGCCCACGACGCCGAGCTCGAGCGCGATCCCCTCGGTCTGGCGGCGGATGTGCCCGAGCATCTCCAGCCCGAGCGAGTGCGGCGGCAGCACACAGGCCGAATCGCCGGAGTGAATCCCCGCCTCCTCGACGTGCTGCATGATCCCGCCGATCCACACGTCGGACCCGTCGCACAGTGCGTCGACGTCGACCTCGATCGCATCCTCGAGAAAGTGATCGAGGAAGATCCGTCGGCCGTCGGTCACCGTGGTCGCCGACGCGCGCTCGAGGTAGTCCCGCAGTCCGGCCTCGTCGTAGACGATCTCCATTGCCCGACCGCCGAGCACGTAGGAGGGCCGCACCAACAGCGGAAACCCCACGTCGGGGGCGTGCGCCAGCGCATCGCCGGCGGACAGCGCCGTTGCATAGGGGGGCGCCTGGTAGCCCAGCCGCGCCAGCAGCGCGCCGAAGCGTCCGCGGTCCTCGGCCAGGTCGATGGCGTCCACCGACGTGCCCAGGAGGGCAACGCCCGCATCGGCGAGCCCGGCGGCCAGGCGCAGCGGAGTCTGGCCCCCGAACTGAACGATCACTCCCTCGGGGCGCTCCACCTCGGCCACTCCGAGCACGTCATCGAGGGTGAGCGGTTCGAAGTAGAGGCGGTCCGACGTGTCGTAGTCCGTCGACACCGTCTCGGGGTTGCAGTTGACCATCACGGCGTCGCGCCCGGCCTCGCGGACGGTCATGGCAGCGTGCACGCAGCAGTAGTCGAACTCGATGCCCTGCCCGATACGGTTGGGCCCCGAGCCGAGGATCATCACGCTGGGGCGCTCCCCGCGGACGACCTCGTGGGCCGGCCCTCCGGGTGCCGGGCGCTCCCAGCTCGAGTAGTAGTAGGGCGTCTCGGCCTGAAACTCGCCCGCGCAGGTGTCAACCGACCGGTAGATGCGCTCGCCCGCGAAGGGTGCGGCCTCGTCGCGCGCGAGCTCCGCCAGCTCGTGCAGGAACCAGGGGTCGATCAGCGTGCGCTCGCGCACGCTCTCGAGCGAGAGGCCGCGGCGAAACGCCTCGAGGATCAGGTCGTAGCGGTCGGGGCGCGGCGTGCTCAGGCGATCGAGCAGCTCGTGGTCTGGTGCCCCCAGCGACGGCACCACGTCGAGCTCGCGGCTGCGCATCGCCTTGGCGAAGGCCTGCTGGAAAGTCCGCCCGATCGCCATCGCCTCGCCGACGGACTTCATGTGCGTGGTCAGCTCATCGTCGACGTCGGGGAACTTCTCAAAGGCGAAGCGCGGCCACTTGACGACCGCGTAGTCGATCGTTGGTTCAAAGGACGCGGGCGTCCTGCGCGTGATGTCGTTGTCGATCTCCTCCAGCGCGTAGCCGACGGCGAGCCGAGCGGCGATCTTGGCGATCGGAAAGCCAGTGGCCTTGGAGGCCAGCGCGGAGGAGCGCGAGACGCGGGGGTTCATCTCGATGACCACGATCTCGTCGGTCGCGGGGTTGACCGCGAACTGGACGTTGGAGCCGCCCGTCTCCACGCCGACTGCCCGGATGACGGTGATCGCCTGGTCGCGCAGCGCCTGGTACTGGCGATCGGTGAGCGTCTGTTGCGGAGCCACCGTGACCGAGTCGCCGGTGTGCACGCCCATGGGATCGACGTTCTCGATCGAGCAGACGATCACCACGTTGTCGTTGCGGTCGCGCATGACCTCGAGCTCGAACTCCCCCCAACCGACCACGGACTGCTCGACCAGCACCTGCCCGATGGGGGATGCGGCCAGGCCGACGGCCACGGTCCGCTCGACCTCCGACTGCGTCCGGGCGATGCCGCCGCCGCGGCCACCGAGCGTGAAGGCCGGGCGCACGACCAGGGGCAGCCCGAGATCGGCCACCACCGGGCCCAGCTCGTCGAGCCGGTGGACGATGGCCGCGCCGGGCATCTTCAGGCCGGCCTGCGTCATCGCGATGCGGAAGAGCTCGCGATCCTCGGCACAGTTGATCGCGTCGAGGTTCGCGCCGATCAGCTCGACGCGGTAACGCTGAAGGGTGCCGTCGTCGCCCAGCGCCTTGGCGAGGTTGAGCGCCGTCTGGCCGCCCAGCGTGGGCAGCAGCGCGTCGGGGCGCTCCTTGGCGATCACCTGGGCGACCGGGCCGGGCAGCAGCGGCTCCACGTAGGTGGCGGTGGCAAACTCGGGATCGGTCATGATCGTCGCCGGGTTTGAGTTGACGAGGACGACCTCGTAGCCCTCCTCCAGCAGGACCTTGCACGCCTGCACGCCGGAGTAGTCGAACTCGGCCGCCTGCCCGATGACGATGGGCCCCGAGCCCAGGATCATGATCTTGCGCAGGTCGTCGCGACGAGGCATGGGCTAGCTGCTCCCGTGGTCCGCGATCTGCGCGAGGAAGCGGTCGAACAGATAGAGCGAGTCGTGGGGTCCGGGGCCTGCCTCGGGGTGGTACTGGACCGTCCCGCCCGGGACGTCGAGCAGCGTGAGGCCTTCCACGGTGCGGTCGTAAAGGTTGAGATGCGTGAGCTCGGCCGCGCCGAAGTCGGTGTCCCAGCGCACGGGTTCGTCAGCGGGGATCGTGCGGTCTCCCTGGGGCCCGAGCACCGCGAACCCATGGTTCTGGCTGGTGATCTCGATCTTTCCGGTGCTCAGGTCCTTGACCGGATGATTGGCCCCGCGATGGCCGAACGGCAGCTTGAAGGTCTCCAGGCCCACCGCACGCGAGAGCAGTTGATGGCCCAGGCAGATGCCGAACACCGGCCGTTCGCCCACGAGCTCGCGGACCGTGTCGACCACGTACTCGAGCGCCGCCGGATCGCCGGGGCCGTTGGCCAGGAAGTAGGCGTCGGGCTCACGTGCGCGAAGCTCGGATGCCGGGGCCGTGCAGGGGTGCAGCTCGACGGTGGCACCGCGCCGCCGCAGGTGGGCGACGATCGATGCCTTGATCCCGGTGTCGATGGCCACGATGCGCGGACCCCCCTGCTC
>JALYZY010000104.1 GCA_030948665.1 Actinomycetota bacterium
CCGCGAGCAGCGTTCCGACCACGGTCAGCGGACCTCGCCGCCGAGCGGCTAGCGCTCCTAGACGCTGCCCCGTCCTAACCACGAAGTGTTTCGACTCGCGCGGTGACCGCGTGCCGACGACATCCTGATCGCCTGCGCTCGGGCCGGATAGCACTTCAGGGTTGCCAATGGGCATCCGGCGCGGGGCGCGGGCCGAAGCACTCGGGCCCTCCAACCGACCTTCGCACTCGGCGACCGTACGCTCCCCCCCAACACCGGATCCCGGGAGCGCGACCGAGTCGCCATTCATGCGCGCCACCCAGGAATCACTCCATCTGCCGGCGATCCCAGCAGCTCAGCCGGGCACTTGAGAACCATCGGAACCTCCTTGCGCGTCGGACTGCCCAACGGTCTCCGAGCGAGGGTCATCGCGAGCGGCTCCCTAAAGCTGGGGACGAAGCTGTCAGTGAGGTCGCTGCGGACGACCGACCGGCGGCGGCTTGACCCTCTGAGCGGCCGAGCATCTCGATCCCGACTGGCGAAAGCAGGCCCTGCGCTCCTGGCTCTAAACATGAGAGAAACCTCTGTTGGTCTCCGATCCCCTCCGAGCATTGCTCGGAGGGCCGCGAACCCTCTGCACGTGATCTACGTGGGCGGAGGTCAATCGCGTCGGCTAGTCGCAGCAACGGCAAACGTCAGCTGCAGCGACGGCTGGTCGGCTCGTCAGCGACCGTCCAGCAGAAGACTCTACTCGCTTGTGCGGATCATTACCATGTCCGCCCTACCAGACGAAGCCGTCGACAAGCGCGCTGTCAACGGGTCCATGGAGCGGAGCAAACCTCGTCGCTGAAGGGAGACAGCTACCGCGTCGCGGCAAAGACCTCGACCTTCGACCCACACGGGCGAGCGACCATGCCTGACAACAACAGAATCATCGGCATGGACTGGCGCTGCCGCGGGATCGCGTAACTCACCGGTAGCGAGGGCAACCGCGCTCCTTTCTCGGCCAACCGCAGCGACTAGAACAGCCTGGTGAGGCGCTCAATGGCGGCTCACTCTGGGCTAACCGCGGCGAGGGGGTCCGACGAGACTTCCCGATCCAGGAAGCCTCAGCCACCTCGGCAGCGCCGACGCCGACCGGCGCGCTTCTGCTTCGCGCGAGCCAGCCGATGAAGCGGAAGCCGCGAGCTCGGCGCACCCTTGGCGGCACAGCGGCAGTCAGGAGACGGCTGTTGTCGGCCGGCGTTGGGACGGCGGATCGGAAAGCGGAGCCTGTCCGCTCAGGAAGTAGTGCTGGGGCAGGCTCCTCTGTTGGTGATTAGAGGGTTACGACGACTTTGCCGTGGACGTGCCCGCTGCTTTGCAGGGTGACGGCGTCGCGGATTTGCTCGATGGGGAAGGTCGCGGCGATCGGCACGGTTAGCTGGCCGGCGGGTGATGGCGTCGGTGATCCGCTCGAGCGCGCCCGGGGTGGCGTTGACGCCTCCGGTGGAATGAGTGCCGCGGTAGGACTCCGGCCCGGCGGCGATTGTGGAGATCCGTTCGGGGGCGACGCCGAGCTCCAGCGCGACGTCGGCGGTCTCGGTGCCCACCAGCGATGTGGCCGCGGTCAGGCCGTCGGGGGCGAGCGCCCGGACGCGGTCGGCGAGACCGGGACCGTAGGCGACGGGGTCGGCGCCGAGCTCGCGCAGGAAGGCATGAGAGCTCTCCGAGCCGGTGCCGATCACCCGCGCCCCGGCGAGCCTGGCGAGCTGCATGGCGAACACGCCGACGCCGCCGGCCGCGCCGCCGATCAGGATGGTGTCGCCAGCCTGCAGACCGACCGCGTCCAGCGCGGCGTCGGCCGTGAGACCCGCGATGGACAGCGTGGCGGCGACCTCGTCGCTCATGTCGTCGGGCGTGTGCCGCAGCCCGGCGGCTGCGGGCGTGGCCACCACGTAGTCGGCAGCGGCGCCGCCAAGGATGCCGCCGTAGACGCGATCGCCGACGCCAAAGCCCTCAGCGTCGCCGCCGACCTCATCAACGACGCCGGCGAAGTCATAGCCAAACCCCGAGGGCAACGTGACCCCGAACGTCTGGGCGACATCGGGCATCGAGACGAAATACCAGTCCATCGGGTTCAGCCCGGTCGAAGCGACCCGCACGCGGACCTCTTCCGGCCCGGCGTGTGGCTCCGGAACGTCCTTCAGATCCAGGACCTCGGGGCCCCCGAACGACTCGTAGATAATGGCGCGGCTCATCGGTTCAACTCCCATGCTCGAGGCGCATCGGTCGACACGCGTTGATGTGGCGTCGCAACATGATGCGACTGTTGTCCCGTGACCGTAGCAGCGTGATGCGATCAAACTCCCGTCGTTAGGATCGGAGCGTGCCGCGCTGGCAACCCGACGGGCGCGAGCGACTCATCCTCGCCGCGCTGCAGCTCTTCTCCGAGCAGAGCTACGACGAGACGACCGTCGCCGAGATCGCCGAGCGCGCAGGCCTGACGAAGAGCACCTTCTTCCGCCACTTCCCCGACAAGCGCGACGTGCTGTCCGCCGGGCAGGAGACCCTGTCCCGCCTGCTCGTCGAGGGGATCGCCGCCGCACCGCTGCAGGCCACCCCGCTCACCGCCGTCGCCGCGGGACTGCAGCGCGCCGCCTCGGCGATGGGACCGTTCAACCGCGAGCTCGCCCCCCACCTTCAGGCGGCCATCGCGGCGAGCACCGAGCTGCAGGAGCGCAGCGCGCTCAAGCAGGTCGGCTACACCGCGGCGATGGCGAGCGCGCTGCGCAACCGCGGCACACCAGAGCCCGCGGCAGGCGTCGCGGCCGAACTCGGCGCCATTGCGTTCAAGCAGGCCTACGCGACCTGGATCGAGACCGACGAGGACATCGACTTTGCGCAGCTCGTGGTTGGCGCCCTCGACCGGCTACGCGCCACCGTCAACCACCTGGATTGACGACTCTGTCGGTCAGCGCGAGGAGTCCAGAGCTGCCGGTGTTCGCAGCAAGCGGTCGGCCAGAGCGCCCGGCCCCTCAATCGACGCCTGACCTCTGCTTTCACGCACCAGCGGC
>JALYZY010000111.1 GCA_030948665.1 Actinomycetota bacterium
TGCTCCGTGCGTGCGCGGTCATGGATCAGCCGATCGAACGGACTCAACAGCGTCGTGCGGGCAAAGAAGGTTGTTTCGAGCACTTCGCGGTGCGCCAGCCACTCGCCCCGCACACCGTCGACCGTCACCTGAACCGCAGTGCCATCGCGTTGCAAGGCGCGCTGAGCGGTTGCCCACGCGGGCGGACGGCCGTCGAATGCCAAGCCGACCGTCCCGGCACGAGCGATCCCGGCACGCCGGAGCTGCCGCTCGGCCAGGCGTCGCGCGACTTCGCCCGCACCGAGGCGTGGCTGGTCGGTAGGAAGAACCCGCTCGGCCAGGTCCCAGACCCGCTCGCCGCCCTCACGGCCAACCGTGGCAATCCGACCACCGAACCACAACAGTTCAAGCATCCGTCCGAGGTTCTTGCCGTCGTTCCAGCCGCCGCTGCGCCATGGGATGCTGGCGCGGTCCTCAAGCTCGCGTGACCGCAACGGCCCTCGGCGTCGCAATTCGCGGAGTACGTAGCGCCGGAATGACGCATTGGCTGACAGCCAGGTATGCGACCACGCGAGTCGTCCATCCGGGGAAAGCGGCGCATCGTCTCCCGGTGGATTGCGTAGTCGGCCATTGGCACGATGAATGCCCAGTACTCAAATAGGCTGCGATCGACGAACAACGCGCGATTGAGCTCGGTCACGTCGTAGGAGCCCAAGCGCGACCACAGCACGAGCCGTTCCGCGCGGGCCACGGCGCTCACAGGATCCATCTGCACACCGCCGAGCATCTGGATTGCCTGTAGCAGCGAGACCGGCTTCGGTTCAGCTAGCAGCGCGCCGACTATGCATGCGCGGCGAGCGTCGTCGGGACTCAGACGGATCGGGGCCAAGTTCGCAGCATGAATGACACGCCCGATTCACTCAACCGCGACGCCAAGTCCGCCCTGATGGCCCGTCACCGGCGCTGCTTCGGCCACGACCGCCACAGTGACGATCGCCACCGCCACAGTGACGATCGCCTACCAAACATCGGTCGAATGACAGCGCTCGTCCTCTGCTTGTATCAGCCAAAACGGGGAAGCGAGCTTGGTGGGGCGGAGGACCGCGTTCATCGCAGCCTCGATCCGATGTCTGGTGTGACGCTTCACAATTGATGGATGGCGTCTTACGCGGTCAACGACGCGGGCGTGGCGTACGCGCGGGAGCTCATCGCGAAGCGCCAGTACGTGCTCAACAGCGAGTGGGGGACGGTTCAGCCGAGTGCCGCAGTCGAGACCACCTACCTCGAGCGCCATGGCTGGGAGAAGTACGGGCGGTGTTTTCTCGGCTTGACCGAGGGCGCCAATGAGCACACGAAGGCACGCTACGCGTTCGTTTTCGGCGACTTTCGTCGTATTCACCGCTCAGGCATCATTGCCTGCCATTACCGCGCTGCCGAGTGGCGCCACAAGGCGATCGAGCTCGCAGCCCACGAGCTGCTTCAGCTGCTGGACGAGATGGCGGCGCGGTGAGCGGTTAACGCCGTCGAACCGTCTGACGTCCTTGATCGGCGCCCGCCTGCACGTCGCCGAAGCGGGCCTTTCTGTGGACGGTGTTGATCCCCGCTCGACCCGGACGAAGAGCGCTCGCATCCCTGCCGATGTTCTTTACGCACCTAAGCCAGCGCCCGGCCGGGGCTTGCTGACCCTTCGTCTCGGGTAAGGCCGTACGGACGTGGATGAGATCTCCACCGGGCTGGCCTTTATGCTGGGCACGCTGGGGCTGCTCCACATCTTCATGCGCTTCATGACCGTTCCCGATGCCCGCGCGGCGCGCCGATCCATCGCCTGGGGGGTGGGTCGGCATCGCGTTCGGGCTTATCTCCTCGATTGCGCTGATCGTCCTCTCGCCGATGGTCTGGTCTCCCAAGACGGCGGCTCCGTTCCCGCTCGGCAACCCCGCGATCGGCTCGGTCCCGATCGGGTTCCTGGGTGCCTGGTGGGGACATGGCTCGGCCGGCGCGAGCAGCTCGGCCTCGAAAGCTTCGATGAGGTCCGAGTCCGCAGCACGACCGGCCTTGGGGAAGAGGTCGCTCCGCCGCGCCGCTCGCGGAAACCGAGAGAGCCAGGTCCGCGCGAGCCCGTGGTAGCCCCGTGAGTCGGCGCAAGTCGAGATGAACGCACGCGTCGGGCTGATCGTCCCGTCCTCGAACACGGTGGCCGAGGTGGACTTCTACCGCCACCTCCCCGCGGGCGCCACCCTGCACACGGCGCGGATGTACCTGGACGAGGTCACGCCGGAGGATGAGGCGGTGATGCTTGACGAGCACCTGCCGGGAGCGCTCAGGGACCTCGCTACTGCGGGACCGGACGTGGTCGTGTTCGCGTGCACAAGTGCCGGGGCACTCCGCGGCAATGCCTGGGAGCAGGAGCTAATCGCGCGGATCGGCCGGCGCACGTCCGCCCGCGCGATCAGCGTGGCGGCCGCGGTCCGCAAGGCGATCGCCGCCCGCGGAGCCCAGCGAGTCGGCGTGCTCACCCCCTACGTGGATGGGCTCAATGACAAGATTCGCGCCAGCCTCGAGGAGGAGGGGATAGCTGTCGCGGGAATCCACGGCATGGGCATCGTCGCGAATTCCGAGATCGGCGCCGTCGAACCAGAGCGGATCGCCGAGTTCGCGTCCGAGAAGTTCCAGGGCGCCAGCGTCGAGCTCCTATTCGTCTCGTGCACGAACCTCCGCGCCCTGGAGGCGCGAGAGCGGATCGAGCACGACCTCGGGCTCCCGGTGGTGACGAGCAACCACGCCGCGCTGGAAGCGTTGCTCGAGTTCCTCACGGCCGACACCCACGTGGCGTCGCGAACCGCGACGCGCCAGGGACGGGTTGGCTAGCGGCCTGGACGCCTCCCACGCGGGCGCGCGCTCAACAGTCTCTCGGTGGCCGCCTGGGCGAGCCGGGAGGGACTATCGAAAGTCGCTCGATCATCGATACGGATAGCCACAGCCGAGCTCGCCGACAGCAATCGGCTCGGGAATTCAACCCCCGAGCGGGCGCAGAGCTCCCGGTCAGCGTTCTGGCCGAACCACCCCTGCCGCGCCCCCGCCGCGCCGTACCGGCTCCCCGACCGCCAAGACCCGGCCGCGCCCGAGCAGCTCGAGGCCGCTTGCTACTCCGATCGTGGGGGGGATCATGATCGTCGGATCGAGCGGTGAAGTCTGATTGACCGCAAACGTCTGCCCGAGACTCTGCAGAGCGGGCGTGGTGGGGAGGGCCAGGAACGCCGGCTCTGCCTGCGTCGAGGGGGAGTTGCGCTGCGAGGCGCGCGGCGCCGCGATCGCCGCGGGCAGGGTCATGCCCAGGTCGAGCCTGTTGACGAGGATCTGCAGCACCGTCGTGATGATCGTCGCGCCGCCCGCCGCGCCGACGGCAAGCAGGGGCCGGCCGTGATCGAGGATGATCGTCGGCGACATGCTCGACCGCGGCCGCTTGCCCGCAGCCGGGAGGTTCGGGTCGGGGAAGCTGCCCTGGGTCGGTGCGAAATTGAAATCGGTCAGCTCGTTGTTGAGCAGAAAGCCGCGACCGGGGACGACGATTCCGCTACCGCCAAGCTGCTCGATCGTATTGGTGTACGACACTACGTCTCCGAACCGGTCCGCAACCACGAAGTGGTTGGTGTTCGTGTCCTGCTGGACCGCTTGCGTTGCAGCCGGCTGTCTAGGCGTACAACTGCCTGATCCCGCGAATGGATCACCTGGCGCGACGGGGCTCATCGCCGCGTGAGCGGGGTCGATCAGGCACGCGCGTTGAGTGCCGAACGACTTCGATAACAACTGCCGGAGCGGCACGTTGACGTAGCGGGGGTCACCCACGAAGCGGTTGCGGTCGGCGAACGCCAGCCTCGTCGCCTCCAGGAAGTGATGCAGCACCTGGACCTTGCTCTCCGCGCCCAGGTCAAAATTTCCGAGGATGTTGAGCGCCTCGCCGACCGTCGAGCCGCCGCTCGAAGACGGAGCCATGGAGTAAACGTCAAAACCCCGATACTTGACGTGGGTCGGAGCGATGTCACGGACTGCGTAGTTCCTCAGATCGGACAGCGCCATCAGGCCGGGCCGGGCAACCAGCGTCGCGCCCGGAGCGAGCGGCAGGTTGTGGACTGCGTGGACCAGGTCACGGCCGATCTGGCCGCCGTACAGGGCGCGTATGCCTTGGCGGCCGATCAGCCTATAGGTCCGCGCAAGCGCCGGGTTGCGCAGCCTCGAGCCGACCGCAGGAAGCTGCCCGCCGGGGAGGAACAACGCGCTGGTCGAGCTGAACTGGGCGAACCGAGCCTGGTTCTCGCGCGTCTCCTCACGCAGGGCCGGGTCGATCACGAAACCTCGGTCGGCCGCGTGCTCGGCGGGCTGAAGGTCGGTCGCGAGCGAGAATCGGCCCCAGCGCTCGAGCGCACGCTGCCATGTCATCAGCGTTCCTGGCACGCCGACCGACAGCCCGCTCGTGACCGCGGTCGGGAACGTCAGCGGTTTGCCCGTCTGCGGATCGATAAACAGGCTCGCGGTCGCCGCCGCCGGCGCCGTCTCGCGCCCGTCGATCGTGTAGACGCGGTGGGTCCGCGCGTCGTAGTAGACGAAGTAGCCGCCGCCACCGATCCCGGCGACGTACGGGTCGCTCACGCCGAGCGTCGCCGCGACCGCGACCGCGGCATCGGCGGCCGTGCCGCCGGAACGCAGCACGGCTAGACCAGCCGTGGTCGCAGCCGTGCTGTCCGAGGCGACCGCGCCGCCCGTGCCGACCGCTTGGCTCTGCTTGGCTACTCCCGTGGCGACGAAGACCGAACCGCCGAGCAGGCTAGTGGCGACCAACGCCAGCGATTTGTGCACGAGGCGCGTACGCACACCCCTACCGTGCCCATTTCCGCGCGTGACTACACGCTGGCTCCTGACGCCGCAGCAAACCCGTGTGGCGTCCCCGCCTTGCCCTTCTCGACGGTGCCCTAGGAAGGCGGGCTTCGGTGTTACGGAACGATGATGTTGAAGTCGACGTACGCGACGCCGCCGCCGACGCTTCCCGCGTAGTCAGTCTGCACGAGGTAGCCGGCGTGTCCGGGACAGGGACCGTCCGTTGCCCCATCGACACCCGCCACCCTGAGGATGACATCGGACGTTGCCGTGAAGACCCTCGGACTGACCACAGCTGGGCGCAAGTTGGCGTCGATCCCAGCGGCCGGAGTCAGGCACCAGTAATCAGAGCTCGTGCCCGGCGTGATCGAGGTGAAATTCTTGGTAGCCGGAGCGTAGAAGCCGGGATGCGATGCAGTGAACGTCACAGTGGCGTAGGCCGACGCTGTCCCGGGCGTGCCCTGCGGCCCAGTCCCGCCAGTTGCGCCCTTCGCGCCGGCCGGCAGCTGACCACGCTTGGAGTCGCGCGCGAGGAGGGAGCCATTCTTGACGTTGGAGCTCGTGACCGCATCGCGGTGCAGGCGACTGTGGGTCACCGCCCCAGGTTGGATCTCGGCCGTACCGATGCTCATCGCGGCGTAGCTGGTCCCGCCTAGCGCCCGTGAATAAGGCGAGCGTCGAGGCCACGTTGGCGTAGTTGATCTTGCGGCGGATGACATCAAGCAAGGCTCGTCCCTTCGGTCGTTGCCAGCCGTTATCGCCGCGTCGCCCGCTTGACTTGAGACCGGCAACCTTCGCGAGCAGCAGATCGACTCGGCGAATCCCGATGACAGTGACGCGGAGCATCGACACTCCACGCTGTCCCGACGGTGATTTCAGATGTAGGTAGACATAAGATCCATTATCGAGCGTTAGAAGTGGAACGATTTCGAGGTGCCGGCGGCCCCTCCTGTTGAGCGACAGCCACATAGGTCGCGGTGAGGTTGACGGCGATGCCGATGAGTGCGATGACGAGCACCGCGGTCCCGGCGACGGCGGGCGGTGAGATCAGGCGGCGGATTCCCTCGTAGACGATCATCAGCCCGAGCACGAGCAGCGTCGCGCCGTTGAACTGCGCTGAGAGGATCTCGGTGCGCTTGAGGCCGAAGGTCAGGGCGCCTTTGGCTGGCCGCTGCGCGAGCCCGATCGCGACCAGCGACAAGCCGATCGCGGTGGCGTCGGTGAGCATGTGCGCGGCGTCGGAGAGCAGCGCTAGCGAGCGCGCCAGGATCCCGACCGTCACCTCGACGGCCATGAACCCGATGATCAGCCCGAGCGCGATCGCCAGCTTGCCGCGATCGGCGTCCGCCGAGACGCCGTGCGAATGCCCTTGGTGCCTGGCACCGCGCTTGTCCTCGTGTGCCATCAGCGACAGCAATGCTCGGGGCAGCTGTCTGTCTCAAGGCCGGGGACTGTGGCGCAGGCGCAGCCATCACCCGCCCACGTTTCGCGACCCTCGCGCACCGCGATCGCGGCGATCGCGAGCGCCACGAACGGATCAAGCCACCACCAGCCGAGAGCGGCGTTGGCCGCCAGCCCGATGAGCACGCCGGCGGCCATGTATGCGCAGAGCAGGTTCTGCGTGCCCTCCCCCGCTGTCGCGGCCGATCCGAGACGCGCGCCAATGCGTTGCTTGGCCCGCCCCACGAGAGGCATCGCGATAATCGACCCGACCGATAGCCCGATCCCGACCCAGCTGGTCGACGGATGCTCGCCGGCGAGCAGGGCGCGGATCGCGTCCTGGGCGATGTAGGGGGCGAGCAGGAAGAACGAGATCGCGACCGCCTTCTGCGCACGCCGTTCGGCGTTCTCGGAGAGCCGGCGAGCGCCGGTGAAGCGCCAGATCACGATCACCGAGGCGAGCCCCTCGATCGCTGAATCGATCCCGAACCCCAGCAACGCGACCGACCCCGCCACCAGCGCCGCAATGATCGCGACCCCGCCTTCTACCGTCATCCAGGCCAGGCTCAGCCACGACAGCGCTTTCGCACGACGGATCAGCCGATCGCGATCCTGAGCATCAGGCCCGCTGGACGCCGGCGGAGGCAGCGTCGGCGGCTCGACCATCGTGCGCGTGGTCATGTCCGCGCCTCGATAGCGCTGAGATGAGCATCTATCAGCGTCCGGCCGGTCGCGGTCAGCCAGTAGAAGACGATCTTGCCCGCGCGACGCGAGTCGGCCAAGCCGGCCGCGCGCAACGCGCGCAAGTGGTGCCCGACGAGATTCTCGGCCCTCATCGTGATCCACCCCAAGTCACACACGCACAGCTCCTCCCCCTCGCGCAGGGCCATCGCGATCGTCAGACGCGTCTGATCACCCAGCGCCTTCGCCTGCCCCGCGGCCGCCCCGGCCGCCGTGATGTCCAAACCCTTGCGGATCTCCTCCGCGCGCGGCAGGTCCAGGCAAAGCAGCTCGCAGCGATCATCAGGCATCAGTTCATCCTAACGACGGTTGCGCTGATCGCTGAGGACCGCCCTCCGCCTTGCGAGCTGCTCGGGTCGCGGAGGCTGCTGCGCCCCGCGTGTCAGGGCTGCTTTTCGCGGGCTGCTTCTCACAGGCTGCTGGGTAGGAGAGGATGGGGCTCACATCGTCGAACAGGTTCGTAGTCCCGGTGAGGAGCAGCGATGAAAGTCCCTATAAGGCTGACCAGGCGCCGGCGCGCCAACCCGCCCCGCGACGAGACGGCCCGGGTTCGCGCGATCTTCGATAAAGACGCCGCCACCTACGACCGCAGCATGGCCCGCTTCGAGCGCCTGCTCTTCTCAGGCAACCGCGAATGGGCCTGCTCCCAAGCTACGGGCAAGGTCTTGGAGATCGCGGCCGGCACCGCCCGCAACCTCGCGCACTACCCGACTGCAGTCAAGCTGACCGGCATCGAGCTAAGCCCGGAGATGGCCGAGCTCGGCCGCGAACGAGCCCGGCAGCTGGGCCGGGCGATCGATATGCAGGTCGGCGACGCCCAAGCACTCGACCTCCCCGATGAGTCCTTCGACACCGTCGTCTGCACCTACGGGCTCTGCACGATCCCCGACGACCGAGCCGCGGTCCGGGAAGCCAACCGGGTTCTCCGTCCAGGCGGCCGGATGCTGCTCGCCGAGCACGTCCGCAGCCCCAACCGAATCGTTCGCACGATCCAGCGCATAATCGCCCCGCTGGCTTACCGCTTCGGCGGTGATCACATCCTGCGCGAACCCCTAGAGCCGCTCGCCGCGGAGGGCTTCCAGATCGAGAACGTCACCCGGAGCAAGGCGGGCATCGTCGAACTCATCTCCGCCCGCAAGCCGTCATAGAGCTACGTCGCTCTCGGACGACGAACCGCGCTGGTAGCACCGGACGACACCTGCCTTCGTCCCGCGGATGGCTGACGGCAACTGTCGCCGACGGACCCACTTGGTGCTCATTCCAGGTCACGGGCACCAGCGAACGATCTGCCGCGGTCGCGTGCCGCTGCAAGCGGCCCAGTGCTTGCTGGCGCAACCGCGAGCAAGCACGACACGGGGAACGAGCGGCGTCCAGCCGTCCAGGCTTCGGATCGCTTTGGAACTCGCGCAACCACCTCGGGGCGTCGGGACGCGACTGCTCCATTGTCGCCGAGGCAGCCACGGGACAGGCGCTCCAGCTTCGAAGCTGACCCGTCGAGAAGCGTAAGCGACGGCGGCCCGGACCGGCAGGCACCGATGGCCGAAAAAAGCGCTGTCATTTGATCGACGTTTTACCGCCCCTGGATTCTGCTCAACTATCCGGGCACAAATGGATCGCACCGCGTCACTGCCATGAAGGCCGCGCGATGAGCTTCGGCGATCCGCCGAGGCTCGAGGTCACGACGCTGCCAGATCCTCAGCCAGGCCCTAGCGATGTCCCGATCGCGCTCAAGGCTGGCTCGCTGAACTGCCGCGACGACTGGATCTGGGCGGCAGCCAGGTTACCGTCCACCTGCCGGTGACGCCAAGTTCGGACGGCGCCGGGACCCGTGGACGGGGGTCGGCGCGGATGTGGCGGGCTTGGATGTCGGCGCCGACGTGGTGATCTATCGGGCCCTTAGCCGCTACTTCTGGCTCCCCCGGGGTATGAATGCCCCGAAAACAATCGTGCGGAGGTAGATAGGGATGAAGCGCGGATTGGCATTCCTTGCCGTGGGTGTACTGAGCGTGGCCGCATTCAGTGAGGTGGCGCTTGCGGCGTCTTCGCCTTCGGTGAATACTGGATCAAGCTCGAAGGTGACCCAGAAGAGCGCGGTCCTCAGCGCGAGCATCAACCCGAACGGCAGCACCAGCACGTACTACTTCCAGTGGGGCTTGACCACTGGTTATGGCTTTACGAGTCGCGCCCACTCGGCGGGGCACGGCACAACCGCGGTCGCGGTCACAACGACCGCGGGAGGGCTTGTCCCGGGCACGGTCTTCCACTACCGGGTCGTGGCGTTCAACAAATTCGGCACGTCGGCGGGGGCCGACCGCACGTTCAAGACCAAGGGGTTCCCGCTGCCCCAGCCGGTCACCGGTCCCGCGATCGCGGTCGGAACAACGTTCGTGACGCTCACTGGAATAGTCAACCCGAACGGCACGACCACCTCGTACTACTTCCAATACGGCCCCACGGGCGCTTACGGAAGCCAGACCTTCCCCGGGAAACTCCCGGCCAGCCACACCGCACAGGTCGAGTCGGTCCCGATCACGGGTCTCTCCACCGGAACGATCTTCCACTACCGCATGGTGGCCATCCGCGCCGGCTTCCCGCCGCTGTACGGCCTCGATCAGATCTTTATGACCGAGCCCCGGATTGCTCCGGTCCCGCGACTGAGGGCTAGAACCCTCCCCCATCGCTCGCGACACCGCCCGTTTGTGTTCACAACCTCGGGCACGATCTCAGGACCCAGCTGGATTCCCGCTCAGTTCGCTTGCACCGGTCAGGTCAAGATCCGCGTCTTGCACGGATTTCGTACCGTCGGCCTCAGCGTCGCCGCCGTGGCGCCGAACTGCACTTTCTCCGCTCAGACCGTCCTGACGCGCAAGCCTGGGCACGGCGCAAAGAACCGGCGCGTAACCCTGGTCGCGCTGATCCATTTCCTGGGCAACGGCTATCTGGCTCGCGCACACCCGCATCCTGAAACGGTGGTGGTCGGCTAGCAAAGCGGTCTGCGAGGGCGATCACCGGCGCGCCGGGCGGTCGCTCAGCCGGTACACGAGCCGCAGGCCCGACCAGACCGCATCGATGGCGCACACCTTGTTGTCGACGAGGCCAGCCCACAAGCCGAGTTCCCGCACCGCGCCCTCGGTGAGGTCCGTGGGCACGCCCGAGGCTCGTTTTGGCCAGGCCACCCAGAGTCCACCTGCCGGGTCGAGCGCCGAGCGCAGCGTAGGCAATCGTCGCTCGAGCGCAGCCCTGTCGAGAAAGAAGGCGACCATCACATCAAGAGGTCCTCTGGCCGCCCGCCCGACCCGCACTCCGTCGGGTAGCTCGCCCAGGGTCCGGTCAAACCCCTCGGGCGCCCGGATCAGCGCGAGCCTAGAGCCCGGCTTGATTCCGAGCTTGCGTGGAAGGGGGGTCCCCGAGTAGCCAGCCGGCGCGTCGCTCACGGTCGAAAAGCCTCCCACATGACTGGAAACTAGGCGGTGCTCGCCCGCTCAGCGAGCTCGGCGATCATCCTCGATAGCTGACTGCCCTGCCATGCGATCGGCGAGCGTCCTGGCTCGTCCGTGATCAGCTGCGCCCCGGGTATCGCGGCTGCGCAGCGCTCGGCGATCGCTTGCGGATGGCCGGGGTCCGCTTGGTCATTGCTGGCCACTACCGTGACCGGTACCGAGATCGACCCCAGGTCCTCGATTGCTTTGAACGGATGGGATCGTGGGACCGCCCTCAGGGCGTCAGCGACGGCCGTGGGGTGCTCGTGCGCAGAGAGGCGCTGTCGGATCACCTTGATCACGGTCTCGCGCCAGCGCTCGGGCACTCGCGGATCCCCGTAGGCCGCCACGAAGCCCTCCACCCCACCCCGCTCGAGACCATCCGCAAGTGCGTCCCAGCGTGCGAGGCGCCTCGGCTCGTCATTGACCTCGGGGTCGTACGCCGGGGTGATCACAACCAGTCCGGCGACCCGCTCCGGAGCGCACAGCGCCAGCCAGAGGATCGTGTGAGCGCCCATCGACGCTCCAGCCAGGACGGCCCGGTCGATCTCGAGGCAGTCGAGCACCGCGAGGAGATCGGCTCCCATGTCTTGATAGGTGTATTCCCCCCGCTCGGACGCGGGAGATGAATGGCCGTGCCCGCGTGCATCGTAGGAGACCACGCGATGACCGGAGCGCTGGAGTCCGCGGGAGCCCATCACCACATACCGGCGGGTCGCCGTCAGTCCATGAAGCAGGATCACCGGGGTCCCCTCCCCATCCTCTTCCGCCGACAGCCCTACGCCGTCACTGTCGATCACCAGCTCAGCCATTGGCTGGTTCATACAGCATCGCCGGCAGTTTCGGGCCACCGTGAAGCTCACGTGCACGGCAGCTTCAGCGGTCGATGCGGCCGCCGCTACCATCGAGGTTCATGGACGTCTCAGAGCTCGATTTTCAAACTGCGGTCCTCGATCGCTCGCACACGGTGCCAGTCGTCGTCGACTTCTGGGCCGAGTGGTGCGGCCCCTGCCGTCAGCTCGGACCGGTGATCGAGCGGGCGGTCGACGCGCGCGCAGGCAAGGTCGAGCTCGCCAAAGTGGATGTCGATGCCAACCCGCGCGTCGCGCAAGCTTTCCGCATTCAGGGAATTCCCGCGGTCAAGGCGTTCCGCGATGGCGAGGTCGTAGCCGAGTTCACCGGCGCGCAGCCCCAGCAGGCCGTCGAGCGCTTCTTGGACTCGCTTCTGCCCTCGGAGGCCGACCAGCTGGTCGAGCTCGGTGACGAAGCCTCCCTACGTCGCGCACGCGAGCTCGAGCCTGCACGCGCCGATGCGGCCGTGCCACTCGCCCGCCTGCTGCACCAGCGCGGCGAAGTCGACGAGGCGCTCCAGATCCTCCAGGCCGTGCCAGGCAGCTTTGCCGCCCACGGTCTTGCCGCGCGGATCGAGCTCGAGCGCGACGACCACGATCAGCTTGCGCTGCAAGAAGCTTTCACCGCCTTGGATTCGGATGATCGCGAGCGCGCCATCGAGCTGCTGATGGCAGCACTCTCAGCAGACGAGTCGGCCAATGGGTCGCGTGACAAGCTGCGCCGGGTAGTCATCGGCGTCCTCGACGAGCTGGGCGCGGATCATCCGCTGGCGCGAGCGACCAGGCGTCAGCTCGCTTCACTTCTGTACTAGACGACCAAGCTCAACTGCCCACCGCCGGGCTGAAATGTCTCGAGCCCGGCGACTCGCACGCCGATCAAGCGAACCGGCCTCGGGGGCGAGAACCGGCGGAGCAGCTCGCGCGCGACTGGCCACACCTGGTCTGCCGAGCTCACCGCCCGCTGAAGCGTCCGAGCGCGTGTGTGGGTCGAGAAATCGTCGAGACGGACCTTTATCCCGACCGTGCGCCCACACCGCTGCTGGTGCTCGAGCGTGTCGCACAGGCGCTCGACCAAGCCTGCGAGGATCCGCTCGAGCTCGGCCAGCTCGGCGATGTCGGCATCGAACGTCACTTCGCGGGACTCGGAGACGACCTTGCGCTGCTCGCTGACCGGAGAGTCGTCCTCGAATCGCGCCCGGCGCTGGAGCTCCGCCGCGAACCGGGGACCGAACCGCGCCGCGAGCGCCGGAGCCGAAGCGGCGGCGAGCTTGCCCAGGCTGTCGATCCCCTGCGCACGCAGACGCTCAGTGGTCTTCGGGCCGATTCCCGGAACCAGCCCGCACGGCGCGGCTGCGAACCGTGCGCAAGCCTCCTCGCGGGTGAGCACGACAAACCCGCGAGGCTTCTCGGCGTCGGAAGCGACCTTCGCGACCAGCTTGCTAGGGCCGATCCCAATCGAGCAGCTGAGACCGGTGGCCGTCTCGACCTCGGAGCGCATGCCGCGCATCGACCCCACCGGCGCCTCCAGCCCTGTGAGCTCGAGGTACGCCTCGTCGAGGCCCACGACCTCGACCGACTGCCCGTGCGAGCGGACGATCCGCATCACGGCTCGGGACGCCTCACGGTAGTAGGTGAAATCGGGCTCGAGAAAGACTCCGTTCGGGCACAGCCGCCGCGCACGCGCTGCCGGAATCGCCGAGCCGACCCCGAAGCGCCGGGCCTCGTACGAAGCCGTCGTGACGACCGCGCGCGGTCCACTGCCCGCGACGATTACCGGTAGCCCACGCAGCTGCGGGCGCCGCCGCAGCTCCACCGCGACGTAGAACGCGTCCATATCGATGTGAGCAACCCAGCGCTCGCCCATCCCCTCGAGACTAGGAGAACGACCAGACGCTCTCCTAGATTCTCGAGCGACGGATTACGACGTCGACCAGACGGTCTGGACTCCGATCAATCCGAGGGCGCCCGCTGTGTTCTGGTTGAAATCCCAGTCGCGGCCTCCCACATACGGCCCACGGTCATCGACCACCGCCGTGATCTTCCGGGAGCCCATGCGAAATTGGACTTTCGCTCCGCACGGCAGTGACCTGCTGGCGACGCCGTAGAAAGCGTGGAAGCCACACGCGGTCGAGCCTCCGTCGTAGTACCAGGAGGCCACGCTCTGCCGGTATACGGACAAGCTCCCGGCCCGGGCCGAGACGCTCGCGTTCAGCCGATCGCCCGAGAACTTGATCCGAAGCTGCTGCTGGCCGAGCGAGCCGGCGCGATACCGGACCGCGAAGGTTCCACGCGAAGCGGTGCGGCCACTGCCAAGCGTGAGCCAGCCCCGGCCGGCACGCGCTTGCAGCAAGACTCGCCTTCCTCGGAGACCTGGGTGAAGCTGGCCGTGGAGCACGACTGCGGTGCCCCCGAGAACGTCCATCGCTCTTTGGCGGAGGGCCAGCGCCGCGCGGACCACGACCCGCTGGGCGGTGCTCGAGGCGACTCCGGCTTGGTCCGCCGGAGTGACGCCGGGAGTCGCGTCGATCACGCGAATCAACCCCGACATCGTCAGGGGCGCGCTGAGCGTGAAGCGGGTGCCCGGTACGGCTGTCGCTGAGGAGAGCGTCTGCCATGAGGAGCTTCCGCTCCGCGCGAACTGGAGCTCCAAATCCTGATTGGTGGGAGACCCGGGCGCAGTCTGCGCGACGGGAGTGATGCCAATGGCCACCATCCGATGGCCGTAGACGATTTCTTGCGCGTGAACCGAAAAAGCCACCACAGGCTGTGGATTAGAGGCTTGCGAAGCGCTGTCCGCCAGCGATTGAGCTGGCGTCAGAGCGCCTGTGGCTGGTAGGGCCACCATCAGTGCGCCGACCGCCGCCGTTGCTCGGCACCGGTCACGCATGGTTGGCGTGAGCGTCCATTGTAGGAGCCTCCTGTCGATTGCCGGCTGGCGCCTACGGGGTTAGCTGACGGGCTCGCGGCGCTCGACAGGACCCCCCCGGATGTGTCCGTCGCTGCGGCGCTACGGCTGTAGACCGGGTTCACCGGTCAGCCGATTCGCCCCATCCAAGCACCCGGATTGGGTGGGTGGCAGTGGTTCCCCCGCTCGTCCTCGCGCCGGGCGAGGACGATTCGGCAGGCCGAATACGACCACCGAAGCTAGCCGCCGTACGATCAACTAAGTGTGAGCTTTGTCACACTTTGAGTAAGTTCGGCCGGGACACCCGGGGACGATATTGAGCGGGCTCGGTCGACCACCGAGTGACATCTGATCCAGGTCCCGCGCACTATTGGCGCTCAGCGGATGGACTCAGCGGACGAGGCCGAGACCGAGCCATGTCCACCCCGCCCGCGTCTGAGCGGCACGAAAACAACTCGATGGAAGTCGACGCTCGCCGCGCAATCGCTGACCGGCAGGTCGATGTGATCGATCACCCTTTAGCTGCTTGGTTCTGGTGTCAGGGAAGGCCTCGACCGAGGGGGACCGCGTAGCCGGGCGGTAGCCGCAGAGGCCGGCAGCGCACGAACCGGTGCCACGGCTCCGCAGGAAGGGCCTCGTGGATGCTGGCGCCGAAGACCCCCAGTGCGTGGGCCTTCCCGGGCGACCCGTCCGTACACACGGGTCGGCAATCCTGAAGGGCTGGCCGAGGAGAGTCCAACGGCACGATGAGAACGGGGCTCCCGTCGAACCCAGCCTTGATCACGAAGCATGCGAGGCCGAGCCTCCGCCCTCCGGGCTGTATTCGCAGCTGGCCTGACCGCGGGCCGCGGAGATGCGATGCCTGCCGCCGGACAGCGCCGGTGGGCGCCTTCGGCGTGACATGAGCGCGATGCGCCTGTGCGGTTCCCGATAGTCGCCACGCGACGAGGCCGCCGAGCACCGCGATCGCGAGGACAAGGACAGATAGGCGGCGGTTCTGGCGGATCAGGTTCGTCACTACCACCTCTACGAACGACCCCAGCAAGGATCACGCCCAATCGTCGCGGTCGAGCCTGCAAGAATCTCACGCCGTGGCGACCCCACACCGGTTGACCGGGCTTGACGCCTCGTTCCTTCACCTCGAGCGCGACTCATCGCACATGCACGTCGCCGGTTGCGCCGTATTCGAGGGAGCCGCCCCGGCCTACGACGAGCTGCTCGCGCACATCGATACGCGCCTTCATCTGGTCCCGCGGTACCGGCAACGCCTTGCGTTCGTGCCATTCAGCCAAGGGCGCCCGGTGTGGGTCGACGACCCACATTTCCAGCTGCGCTACCACGTCCGCCACACGGCGTTGCCGCGCCCGGGCGGCGAGGAGCAACTGAAACGCCTGGCCGGGAGAGTGTTCTCGCAGCAGCTCGATCGAACGAGGCCGCTGTGGGAATTATGGCTGGTGGAAGGACTCGAGGAGGATCGGTTTGCGGTGCTCTCGAAGACGCATCATGCGCTTGTCGACGGGATCTCTGGAGTGGACATCGCGACGGTGCTCTTCGATACCTCACCTGACCCGATGCCAGTCGCGCCACCGGACCACGAGTGGGTTCCCCGTCCCCTGCCGACCGGCGCACAGCTACTCGCCGATGCTCTGCTGGAGCGTGTGACGGTCCCCGCCGAGATCGCCCGAGGGGTCCGGGCAGCGATCCGGGGCCCCTGGGGCATGGCGAACCGAGCGCTTGAGGGCTTTGCCGGGCTCCGGGCGATGGCGTCGGCAGGACTTCAGGCTGCGCCCTCGAGCCCATTCAACATCCGAATCGGTCCGCACCGGCGGTTCACCTGGGTGAAGGGAAGCCTCGATGAGTTCAAGGCGGTCAAGAATTCGCTGGGCGGGACCGTCAACGACGTCGTCCTTGCGGTCGTGGCGGGCGGCCTCGGTCGTTACATGCGCCTTCATGGCGACGACACTGAGGGAGTCGAGCTGCGGGCGATGGTCCCGGTGTCAGTTCGCGCCGACATCGAGCGGGGAGCCCTCGGAAATCAGGTCGCGGCAATGTGGGCGCCCCTGCCTGTCGGCCTGACGGACCCACTCGAGCGCCTGGTGACGGTCAGCCAGGCGATGGAGTCGATCAAGGACTCCGGGCAAGCGGTCGGCGCCCAGGTCCTCACGCGCCTTTCCGGCTTCGCGCCGCCGACGATCATGGCCCAGGCAGCGAGGCTCCAGGCGCGCCAGCGTATGTTCAACCTCGTGGTGACCAACATTCCCGGCCCTCAGCATCCGCTCTACATGCTCGGCCGCGAGCTCGGGACGATGTACCCGATGGTCCCGCTGGCCGAGAACACCGCGCTTGGGATCGCGATCCTCAGCTATAACGGCCAGCTGAATTTCGGCCTGGTCGCGGATTTCGACGCGCTCGCCGACGTGGAAGCACTCGCGCACGAGCTGCGCACCTCGATCGACGAGACAGTTAGTGCAGCCCAGGCGTCCAGCGGCGGTCGGCGGAGAAGGCCTCGGCCGCGCGCGTCGCGCGCCGCGGAGTGAGGCTCGCCTACACGGCGCTGGAGCGGGTCGCGATCGTACTTGCGTCGCTGGCGCTTTCAGTTGGGCTGATCGCGCTGCTGTCCGGGTTCTTCGCCGGACGCGACCAGGCCGGGATCTCGGGCGGAGCGCCCGGGCCGGGCAAGGCGTTTGGCGACCAGGGTTCCGCGCTTCTGCAGCTTGGCCACGCGCGACCCGCCTACGACTCGAACCCTCCGACCAGCGGGGCGCACTTCCCTCAGCCTGTCCTGCGGGATGAGAGCGAGCTGAACAACGATCAGCTGCTAGGAGCGCTTGCGGCGGGCGACGTGGTGATCATGTACGGGGGCCGGACGCCACCCCTCGGCCTGAAGGCTCTCGCCGATACCGTCGGGAGTCCGTTCACCGCCCCGCTGGCGGCCGCGGGTCAAGCGGTGATCCTCGCTCGTCGCCCGGGGACGACTGGCCTGATTGGGCTTGCGTGGGCGCACATGGTGCGCGTCGCCGGGCCGCACGACCCGCTGCTCAAGCAGTTTGCCGGATTCTGGCTGGCGCGGGGTGCCCCGCGGGGCGCCCGGAGCTCCTAGGGCACATCCGACGCGACGCGGCGTAGAAGCCGGCGGCCGTCGGCCCGCAGTTCGGCCTAGCGGAGCGGTCGTGGCCCGCTGGCGGTCCAGGCGACGAGACCGCGTCCGGTGACCGAGGCGTCGTAGTACAGAACCGCACCGCTCTTGACCGGATAGATCTGCCACCTGGGGCCGCTACCGGAATTCGCCGACAGGACCATGTAGCCAAGCCTGGATTCGGCGACATGGGCCGAGGCCTCGATCTCTTTCGCGAGCTTTGAGGGGACGCCGGCGCTGAGCTGCTTGAGGGGGAAGTGCGCCCGCCCGGAGCTGCCCGCAGGAGTGCCACCGCTGTACGCGCCGTTGGCCTCGATCGCAACTTCGCGGGCACTCCCTCCAGTATCGAAAATGAGGACGAGGTATCCGGGGTAAATCGTGGCCTCGCTGAGCGAGGCGTCCCGTGGGAGGTGCGCGCGAGCGATTTTCAGCGCTTTGGCGAGATTCGCCGTCCTGAGCAGGGACAGTCCATCGGCCGACTTCACCGAGCTCGGATCGAACGCGGCCGTGCCCGTACTCGTGGCGTTCGAGCCTGCGCTCACGGTGCTCGAGCCTGCGCTCACGGTGCTCGAGCCTGCGCTCACGGTGCTCGAGCCTGCGCTCGGGTATTTCGCGGCGACCGTGCTTGACAGCTCGGCCGCACCGGCCAAAGCGGCGATCCATATGACAAGTGCGATCAGCAGCTTCATCGTCTACATCCGATTGAGCAGCTTGGCCTTCTCGGATTCGAACTCAGCGCTGGTCAGCACCCCGGACGTGTGCAGGTCCGACAGGCGAGAGATCTGATCCAGCACCCCATATGACTGACTCGACGCTTGGTCTGCGGACGACGGTGAGGGCAGGGATGAGGGCGCTGACCAGTTTGACGCAGTCGTCGTGGCGCTCGCCGCTTGTGAGGTCCCCCCAGTTCCCGCCCGCCGACCCGCCCGTGCCCTCCGCCCACGCTGCGGACGCCCCGCTCCGCCTTGCGCACGCCCCGCTCCGCGCAGGGCCGATCCCAACAGCATGCCGGCCGAGATCACGCCGGGCAGGAGAAAGGCGCCGCCGAACAGCAGGCCGAACGTCTTGGCAGATGAGGCCGCGTGCGGGTCGAAGTTGAGCGTCAGCGCTCCGAGGCCGATCGCCGGGAACAGCGTCAGGAAGATCAGGCTGGCACTGCCGGCGACCAACGTCCCGATCACATTGCCGATGACTCCCCCGAACACGAAGAAGAACCATGCGCTCGTACCAGCGGGACAGGTCTGAACCGGCCCGTACTCGCTATAGCCGTTGGACGAACAAGTCCCGGTGGCGATCAGGTGGTGGATGCCGACCCCCATCAAGACTGAGGAGAACAGCATCAGGGCGACCCCGAAGATCGTCCGTCCGTTTGGCTGGGGAAGGCTCATCGCTGCCGTCGCTTCCCCGCGTCAGGGTCCAGACCCGAGGATCTTGGCCTTCTGCTCGGCGTACTCCTGGTCGGTCAGCGCGCCCTTCTCGCGCAGCTGGCTCAGCTTCTCGAGCAGCTCTACGTCATCACCGACCGCGCTGCCGCTCGAGGCGGCCGGCCCACCCGCCCCAGCAGTGCGGAGCTGGTCGACATCGACCCCCTGCCCCTTGAGCATTCCCAAGACCTGCTGGCGGACCTCGGGATCATTACGGGCATCGATCACGACGCTCGAGGAGGTGAGGCCAGAGCCGCCCGCCTGGCCCTGGTTGATCGAGTCAGCGAGCTGGTCGGCCAAGCGCGTCCCCTGGGCCGAGCTGCTGTCGACCTCATCCCAGCGAATGATGAACTTGCTCGGGTTGGCACGTGAGACTGTCACCGGCAGGTCCTGGCCCGACTGGGGCCACTTGGAGGTGGACGCCAGGCCGCCGCGCTTGACCGTCGTCGCGGGAAGCCCGGGCGCCTGGATGACGCCGGTGAGGCTGTAGTTCGAGGACGACGCGTTCCACGGTGGAATGCTCGCGCTGACGACGTGCAGTGTGCCGTCGACGGGATCCTTGATCGACTTGAGGCGGAGCCCCATCAACCCGCTGCTGCGCGACAGCGCAAACGAGACCAAGAAGCAGAGCACAATGAAACCGCCGGCAAGCGGCGCAATCAGGGTTGTGCTGATGACGGCGTGAAAGAGCATTCTGTGTGCGCCGGAAGTCTCGTCCCGGGCCCTCTAGGAACAGCCTGTCCCTAGAGCCCGGTTATCGGCACCCGCTACCGAATCTTGAGCGACGGAGAGTGCGCAGCTAGGCCGTTCTCGAGCCCGCGGACTGGCGCACCGGGCTGAGATTCACGGACGATCCCTCACAGCGATCGTCACCCTAGAGAGCACGCACAGCCTCTCCTGGTCATCGGTGATCTCAACCTCCCACACCCAAGTAGTGCGACCCCGATGCTTGCGGGTCGCGGTGGCATGGATCGTGCCTTCCTTGATCGGCCGCAGGAAGCTCGTCTGGTTCGAAAGCCCGACCGCCACGCTGCCCTGGGGCATGACGTGGTAGGCGGTCCCCCACGACGCCAGGCTCTCGGCGATCGAGGCATAGACGCCACCGTGCACGAGCCCGGTGGGCTGAAGGAGCTCCTCGCGGACTGACACGCGCCCGCTGACTGTCGCCTCAGAGAGCTCGGTCAAGGACAGACCGAGAATTCCCTCGAATGCGTAGGTCAGCGGGAATGGAAGCTCGAGCTCCTGTCCGAACGGCGGATCGTTGGGCATGGCCGGCACTTTATTGAGCGCCCGGCACTTTATTGAGCGCCACGGTGGGCCGCGCTCCGGCTGTGCGCTCCCGACCGCCGCGTGAAAGCTGCCGCTTCTCTACCCTACCCCACCCAATGTCCTCGCTCGACAGCCTGCCCGGCGATCAACGCGCCGTGCTCGAGCTCGTCCTGCGGCAAGACCGCGGGTATGACGAGATCGAGCGACTGCTGTCGGTCGATCGCACCGCGGTCCGCTCGCGCGCGCTGTCTGCGCTCGACGCCATCGGTCCGGCGACGTCAGTGGAGGCGCACCGGCGAGCCCTGATCGCCGATTATCTGCTCGGTCAGCTCCCCCGGCGCGTCAGCGAGGACGTGGCGAAGCGGCTCGGGCAATCGGAGGATGAGCGCAACTGGGCGCAGGCGCTCATATCCGAGCTCGCGCCGATCGCGTCGAAGCCGCTTCCGGCGGTTCCCAGCGCGGCAGTAAACGGCGATGCGCCGGCCGATCAGACGGATGCGCCCCCATCGCCATCGCACAGCGAAGCCGCCGGCCTGCCCTCCGAGCGGCCGGCCTCCCGGCGCGGAGGCGCGATCCTGCTCGTAATCGGGGCGCTGGTGGCAATCGCGGTGGTGGTGTTCTTGCTCACCCAGGGCGGCTCCAAACGCAACGGCGCTCCCCCCACGCCCGCGGCGAGCTCTCCAACCGCCCCGGCAGCGTCGAGCCCCACGACGCCGCCGTCGACGAGCACCACGCCGGCGACGCCGTCGACCAGCACGACACCGCCGAAGATCCTGGCGCAGGTGAATCTCCTGCCGCCGAGTGGCAAGAGCAAAGCCAAAGGGGCTGCCGAGCTCCTCACCGAGAAAGGCACCCTCGCCGTGCTGCTCGTCGCCTCGGGGCTGGCCCCCAACACGAAGCACGACGTATACGCCGTTTGGCTGTACAACTCGCCCGCGAAGTACGTGCGGGTCGGATTCGTCACGCCCGGGGTCGGCAGCAACGGCAAGGTCGAGAGACTCGGCCTGTTACCCGCGAATGCGGCGAGCTACAGCAAGCTGCTGTTGACGCTCGAGCCCCAGCCGCCGCCCGCCCACCCGGGCAACGTCATGCTCGCCGGAGGCTTCAAGATCCGCTAACCCGCGCACACGCGGTCGAGTCCCTCGAGCGCCTCGTCGAGCTTGCGAGCGCCGGCCCGGCGCAGGAGCAGGCCGCCGGTGCGCGAGTATCCGCGCAGCTTCTGATGCTGGGCAATCGTGAGGAGCGTCCCATCTCCCGCCGAGGCGAGGGTGACGTCGGTGATTGACTCAGCCAGGACCCGCTCGAACGGGGTGCCCTGCAGCTCTTGCTCCCAGCAGCGGCGCCATGGTCGCTCTGAGATGAGCAAATGGAAATCGGCTCGGACCGGGCGTCCGCGTTTGGTCACGAATACGTCGGTCCAGCGATCGTCGCGGACACCCTCCACCCGCTGGATCCCAGGCCACCACCGCGCCAGGTGATGAGGATCCTCCAACACCTCCCACACCCGCAGCTGGGAGGCAGCAATCGTCCTTTGCCGGGCGACCTTGGAAATCGCCAGGCCGCTGAGGCGATTGGGAGACCCAAGTGGAAGGCCCAGAACCGACATCAATCCGAATACTCGATCAGCGTGTACGTGTCGTAGGGAGCGAGTCTTTCGCGACCTTCTAGGAAGCTCAGTTCGATCACAAATGCGCAGCCCACGACGTGGCCGCCGAGCGTCCCCACCAGGTCGCACAGGGTCCTTGCGGTTCCGCCGGTCGCCAGAAGATCGTCGTGCACGAGCACATTTGCACCGCCGGCGAGGGCGTCCGCGTGGACCTCGAGCGCGTCGATCCCATATTCCAGCGTGTACTCGGCTGAGATTGTCTCGTGGGGAAGCTTTCCAGGCTTTCGCGCGGGCACGAAGCCCGCGCCGAGTTGCCTGGCCAGCGCTCCGCCGAGGATGAAACCCCGTGCCTCCGCGGCGACCACGAGATCGATGCCGAGCGGCTCCGCATACACGGCGAGCGCGCTGACCGTAACATCGAGTGCGATCGGGTCCAGCAGCAGCGGTGTGATGTCCTTGAACATCACACCGGGGCGGGGGAAGTCCGGAATGTCGCGCACGTACGCGCGCAGGTCCAGGGAGCTCATGCTGCGCCGCCGCTCGGCAGCACTAAGTCGCGATCTTGCGCAGGTCTCGGATCAACAACAGATGCTTGAGGTGGGTGGTGACCGAAGCGAGGTTCTCGAGCGCCTCCACTGCTTCCTTGCGCCGCTGCGGGTTTCGAGAGCGCAGCGCCGGAGCGAGGATGCTCTGGAGCAGCTGGGCCTCGCGGTCGGCCGAGCTTCGGAACACTCGCAAGTTACGGCCGCCCACGCCGTAACGTGCCAGCTCGGACACGGCCCGCACGATGTCCCGTTCCGTCTCATCGAAGTAACGGACTCCACTGCGAATCTCACCCTTGATCACGCCGAACTCGACGAGCTCGCGCACCAGCGATTGCTCGGCGGCGGTCTCCTCGACCACATCCTCGAGCGAGTACAGAGCCCCGGGGTCGCGGCTGACCATCGCCCGGTGCATCGGCCGGCCGTCGACCGGCGCTGCAACCTCCCGCTCCGCACGTCCCCCGGCGAGCTCCTGACGGATCACCCGCAGCGGTAGGAACTCGTCTCGCTGGAGCCTCAGGATCGTGCGCAGCCGCTGAATGTCCGATTGGGTGTACAGCCGGTAGCCGCCCTGGGTGCGGCGGGGTGAGAGCAGCTTCTGGTCCTCGAGGTAGCGAATCTTCGAGATGGAAATATCCGGGAACTCTTGCTGCAGCGCCTTGCACACCGTCCCGATCGTGACCGCCTTCTGCCGCGGACGCTCAGCTTGCTCGGACAGGTGCGGGAGCTCCACCGCGGTACCGCTTGTATCTTGAGTTGCCATCAGCGACTGAGGAACGCGAGTTTGTACTTGCCGATCTGAAGCTCGTCGCCGTCGGCCAGCCGGTGCGATTCGATCCGCCGCCGGTTGACGTAGGTGCCGTTGAGCGAGCCGCAGTCGTCGAGGTAGTAGTCGGCTCCGCGACGGACCAGGACCGCATGATCGCGCGAGACCGTGATGTCGTCGAGGAATACGTGGCTATCCGGCCGGCGGCCAACGGTGAGCCGGTCTCCGTCGAGCATGAAGCTCTCCCCCGCGCGGCCGCCACCTGAACGGATCACCAGCGTGGCTCCGACGATGTCCTTCAAGTCGAGCGCCTCGAGGTCGCCGGTGTCGCTGAGGGTGTAGGACGCGGTTGTCTTGCCCGGCGATTCGGGCTGCGCGAGGAACGCTCCGCAACGCTGGCAGTAATTGGCGCCCTCAGCGTTCGCAAAACCACACTCGGGGCAGTGCAAGGCCACTGAATGAGGCGTGGCTACTCGATCTCTGCGGCGGGGACGCGGCCCGACAGGATGTCCGTCAGCTGCTGGACGTCAGCCCCGGAGATGACAAGCTCTCCGCTCTCGTCCTTCTTGCGCAGCCGATTGACGAGCTCGGCCCTGAGGATGTCGATCTTCCCATGCAAGATCCGCCGCCTGTAGGAGATGTCCCGCTCCTCTTCGGTCAGCTGTTTGATCAGGTCCTTCAGCTCCTGGTCGTCCAACGAACCAAGATCGGGGAACGTTTCCATATGCGAGGCTCCTCCAGCCCGAGGATAGACGGCGATCGCGCGAGTATACCGGCCACACCGTGAAGGGTCAATCTGAGCTTGAGACTTGCTCCGTGGGTCCGGGATCGCCGGTTGCGCGGCGCATCTCATGAGCGCCTCGCCGGACGTACAGCACCGTCGCGAGCAGCGACAGGAACAGTCCCACGTAGAGCATCGCCAGCGCCAGCCAATGGACACCGGCCATCGCGAAGAACGGTGCTCCCATCGTCGGGGCCACCCCGAGCCGACCCGCCCAATTGATCTTTAGATCAATGCCTCGCCGCAGCCCGTAGCGGCTCAGCACCAGCATCAATAGCTCACGCGCCACGACAACTCCGATCGCCCAGCGCGGCAGCAGCTCGAAGCGCCAGGCGACCACCATTCCGGAGATCACGAGCAGCCGATCGACGATGGGGTCGAGCAGCGCCCCAAGCCGGCTGTACTGACCGGTAAGGCGGGCAGCGAAGCCATCGAGGTAATCGGCCCAGCCGATCACCGCGAATATCACCGCCGCAAGCGCGTCCTGGCCATGCCGGCTCGACAGCGCGATCACCAGGAACACTGGAATCCCGGCGAGGCGAACAAAGCCGATCGCGTTTGGGATCGTCCATGGATTCAGCGGACGCCCCGCCAGGGTCGCCTCCGGCGGCGCGCCCGAGCGGTCGATCCCGAATAGGCGGCGCTTGGTAAGCGGCGCGCGCATCGAGGTGGGCCCCTAGCCGTGTGGGGCGCTCACGGGAGCTCCCGCCAGAGCGTCGCCACGGCCTCGGCAGCGCCTTCGATCGGGACGCCGCGCGTGGCTCGGCCGCGGCGGACCTGCACCTCCACCTCCCCCGCCGCCAGCGCCTTGCGGCCGACAGTGACGCGTGCCGGGCATCCCAGAAGCTCGGCGTCGGCGAACTTCTCGCCCGGGCCGGCGTCGCGGTCGTCGTAGAGCACGTCAAGCCCGAGGTCGCGGAGCTCTCCATAAAGGCTGTCCGCCAATGTGCGCTCGTCAGTGCCCTCGCGTCCGAGCACCACGAGCTCGACGTCAAATGGCGCCATCGAGCGCGGCCACGAGATCCCCTGTTCGTCGGCGTACTGCTCGACGGCTGCCGCGGCCGCCCGGGCGGGACCGAATCCGTAGGACCCCATCCAGATCAGCTGCTCTCGTCCGGCTTCGTCGAGATAGGTCGCGCCGAGTGGCGCCGAGAACCGTGTTCCCAGCTTGAAGATGTTCCCGACCTCGATCGCGCGCTCGATCGTGATCGAAGCGCCCGCCACCGTATCTCCGGCGACCACCGTGCGCACGTCCACTCGCTCGAACTGAAAGTCACGGCCAGGCTCGACGCCACGGAGGTGGGCGTCTGGGCGGTTCGCGCCGGTCACGTATCCCGCGCCCTCGACGGCCTCGTCCAGGAGGATCGGCAGCTGCGTTTCGACCGGGCCGATGAAGCCTGGCGGCCCGAGCTGAGCTGCGACTTCCTCGGAACGGGCGGCCCGGAAGTCGCTGCCCAGAGCGAGTGCGAGCTTGATCTCGTTGACCCGGTGGTCCCCTCGCACGATTACTAGCTTCATCGCGTCGCCGTCGAGCACGACCGGGTAAGCCTTGAGCAGTGCTCCGGCCGGAACGCCGAGCGCGCTCGCGACCGCATCGACCGTCGTCATCGCCGGGGTGTGCACTTCCACGGGGGCATCGAGCCGCGGAGGGAGCGAGACGGGCTGGGGATCGGCGCTCGCGACCTCCAGGTTCGCGGCATAGCCAGGTGCGAGCGCGACGTCATTCTCACCCGCGGCGCACGGCGCCATGTACTCGTGCGCGCCGAAGCCCCCCATCATCCCGACATCGGCCTCGACCCTGTACCACTGCAGGCCACAGCGGTCGAACATCCGGTCGTAGGCCTTGACGTGCTTCTGGTAGGACGCGTCCAGGGCCTCCGCGTCGCGATCGAACGAATACGAGTCCTTCATCACGAACTCCCGGGTGCGGAGAACTCCGGCGCGCGGACGCGGCTCGTCGCGCTCCTTGACCTGGAAGTGATAGAGGATCAGCGGCAGGTCGCGGTACGAGCGCACCGCGGCGGCCACGTGACCGGTGACGATCTCCTCGTGGGTCATCGCCAGCACCATGTCCGCGCCGCGGCGATCCTTCAGCTTGAACAGTTCGTCGATGGCATAGCGTCCCGTTCGCCGCCACGGCTCGGCGGGGTGCAGGACCGGCATCAGCATCTCCTGGCCCCCGATCGCGTCCATCTCCTCCCGGACGATCGCCACGATTCGCTGATGGACACGCCATCCGGCCGGCAGCCATGTCCAAAGCCCGGACCCCACCTGCCGGATCAAGCCTGCTCGGACCATCAGCTTGTGTGAGATTGCCTCCGCGTCCGCGGGCGGTTCGCGTTCGGTCGGCAGGAAATACGAGGACAGCCGAGTCATGCGCCGGGCGAAGCGTACTTGCGGGGGCGCCGAGCGCGGCGTCGCGGCGCGCCGTCAGGCGCGGCTGAAGCGCCGGCCCGCCACCGGAGAGTCCTGCTCGTCGAGCCGCATCGGGTCGAGCAAGGAAGCCTCCGGCTCCTCGTCCTGTGCAGTAGCCGCGGCGGCCTCCATCGCGGCTAGGCGCTCGGGTGTCATCGCGGTCTCGTCCTCGTTCTCGGCCAGCCAGGCTCGCGCCTCCGCCGCGCTTGTCTCGTCGCGGAGCACATTCTTGCCCGCCGCGTAGTAGCGGTCGATCTCGGCGAACAGCTCGTCGACGAGCCGCTCGGTGGGAACCTTCTTGAGCGGCTCCCCCCGCGAGTAGATCATGCCCATGTCCTTGGCGCCGGTGATGCCGAAGTCCGCGTGGCGTGCCTCGCCGATGCCGTTGACCGCGCAGCCGAGCACCGAGACCTCGATCGGGTCCTCGTAGGCCTCGAGGCGCCGCTCTACCTCGGCCACCACTGTGTCCATGTCGAACTGCAGCCGGCCGCAGGTCGGGCACGCGATCAGGACCGGCCCCCGCTCGCGGAGCTTCAGCGCCTTCAGGATCTCCCAGGCGACCTTGACCTCTTCCTCGGCGTGAAACGTGGACAGCGAGATCCTGATGGTGTCTCCGATTCCGTCGGCGAGCAGCGTCCCAAGCCCCACCGCCGACTTGAGCGAGCCTGACCACTTGGTGCCGGCTTCGGTGATCCCGAGATGCAACGGGTACGGGATCCGCTCCGACAGCAGGCGGTTCGAGGCGATCGTGTTCGGGACGTTGGTCGACTTGATCGAGACCTTGAAGTTCTCAAAGCTCAGCCGCTCCATCAGCTCTACGAATTCGACCGCGGCGGTGACCAGCGCCTCGACCGGATTCTCATACTCGAGGGCATGCAGGTGCTTGGGCAGCGACCCTGAGTTGACGCCGATCCGCAACGGGATCCCGAGCTCCGAAGCCCTGGCCGTAACCTGGGCGACCTTGTCAGGGCCCCCGATGTTTCCCGGGTTCAGGCGCACGCAATGGGCGCCCGCGTCAAGCGCCTTGAGCGCGAGCGTGTAGTTGAAGTGGATGTCCGCGATCACCGGGATCGGCGAGCGGCGCACGATCGTCTGCAGCGCCTCCACGTCCTGGTCGCGCGGGACCGCGACGCGCACGATGTCGGCCCCGGCTTCGGCGACTCGGTTGATCTGCGCGAGCGTCGCCTCCAGATCGGCCGTCTCGGTCTTGGTCATCGTCTGGACCGCGACCGGAGAACCCCCGCCGATTGGCACGCCGCCGACATTGATCGTACGCTGGGAGGGCATCACGGCCAGTGTAGAAGGCGGCACCCTGCCGCAACTCCGGTCCGGCTGATGCGTTTGGACCTTTCATGCCCCGACTCGCACGCCCGCTCTCACTTTCACTAGCACGTCTGCTCTCAATATCGGCCGCCTTCATAGGTCTGCTCGCGCTTCAAAGCGCTCCTGCTTTGGCATCCGGCTCGCAACAGGCCATATTCGAAGACGACAATGCGGTGTTGAACAACCCGGGCGGAACGCTCCCGATACTCGGCCAGCTCGGTGTGAGCAGGGTGCGCGTGCTGGTCCAATGGGACTCGATCGCTCCCGGCCCCTTGTCGCATCACGCGCCGCCTGGCTTTGACGCATCCAATCCCGCTGCTTATCCCGCGGCGAACTGGGCGCGCTACGACACCCTCGTGCGCGCGGCCCAGGCGGCCGGCATTCAACTTTTCTTCACGCTCACTGGCCCCGCCCCGGTATGGGCGACCGGGCCTGGATTCCCCGCCCACACGAGCTCGATCATCTCCCCCGGGGTGTGGAAACCCTCAGCGCGCGAGTTCGGTCGATTCGTCGCGGCAATCGGCCGCCGGTACAGCGGCGTCTACGCGCTGCGCGGCCACACGCCACTCCCCAGGGTGAGCTTCTGGTCGATCTGGAACGAGCCGAACTACGGCTACGACCTGGCTCCACAGGCCACCAGCGACAGCAAGATCGAGCTTGCCCCCGCGGCGTACCGCTCGCTGATCGGTGCGGCTTGGAGCTCGCTTACAGGGACCGGTCACGGACCAGCGACCGACACGATCCTGATCGGCGAGACAGCCCCGCGCGGGCTCACCGTGATCGGAAACTTCTCGGGCATCAAGCCCCTGCGGTTCCTCCGCGCGCTGTATTGCGTTGATTCCCGCTACCGCGCGCTGCGCGGCGCGGCAGCGGCTGCGCGCGGGTGCCCGACGACCGCAGCGTCATCGCGGCGCTTCGCCGCCCAGAACCCCGCCTTGTTCCAGGCCAGCGGTTTCGCTGATCACCCTTATGAGCAGGGCATCGCGCCTAACACCCCGACTATCGGTCCCGACGATCCGACGAACTGGAGGACCGACCCCGACTACGCTGACCTGCCCGAGGTGCCACGCCTTGAGCGCACGCTCGACCGGCTTCAGCGGATCTACGGCTCCCGGACACACCTTGCGATCTGGAACACCGAGTACGGCTACCGGACGCGGCCGCCCGATCCTCACGCGAAGATCAACCAGGCGACGGCTGCTTACTACATGAACTGGGCCGAATACCTGAGCTGGCGCCAAGGCCGCCTCGTGTCCTACTCGCAGTACCTCCTCTACGACCCGCCGACCCGCTTCTTTGCCAGCGGTCTGTTCTCGCCGACAGGACGGCCCAAGGCGACCCTCGACGCCTACCGGATGCCGCTGTTCCTGCCAGTCACCTCGACCCGCCGCGGACGGCGCGTGGAGGTCTGGGGGTGCGTGCGGCCCGCCCACTGGTTCTCGACCCCGCAGGCCGTTCGGATCCAGTTTCAGGCCAAGGGCCGTGGTCCGTTCCGGACCCTCGCCACGGTCCCGGTCACGAACGTCCGCGGTTATTTCGACGCGCACGAGCATTTCCCCGGTAGCGGTGCGGTGCGGCTCGCCTGGAGCTATCCGGGGGGTCCGACGATCCACAGCCGCGTCGTCGGTATCACGCTCCGCTGAGCTGGTCGGATGGTCACGGCGCGCGCGGCCTGCGCCGGACCAGCGCCAGCCCACCGAGCGCGACTGCGGCCAGGGCGAGCACGACGATCGCGATGATCACCGGCGCAGGGAGGAACGATCCGCCGGATCCTGCGCCGGATCCACCGTTCGCCTTGTTCTTGCCGAGCTGCGCGAGCAGCTGGTCCTGGATCACCTGGACGCAGTCGGTGTAGACCTGGATGTCTGAAGGCATCGTGCTCAGCGCCTGCTGCAGCTCAGCCGTCGCGTAGTGGTGGGTCAGTTTGCCGTGGACGCTACAGTCGGCCACCGGCGCCGATACGCTCACAGCCGACGCGCCGCCAGCCCCGGCGAGGACGCCGACGGTGGCCAGGACGGACATGACCGCCGCGAACGTGAGGAGCCGTCGCATGATCGAGGCGGAAGCTTAGGGTCATGGGCCACCGGTCGTTCGCCGCCCGGCGGTGCCGTACCCTGCGCGACTTGATCCCCCGAGTCCGCACTTCCCCCAAGCAGCGCCGCTGCCTGCTCGCCGCTGTCGTGCCTGCGGCCCTGGCGCTCGCCGGGTGCGGCGGTTCGCACGCCGCCACGCCCGCGCCTCCGGTTCGGCACACCCCCCTGGTCTCCATCTTCGAAGCGCAGGCCCAGTTGTTCCGCGACCCGCCGGGCACGCTCGATCTCCTGCGCCGCCTGGGAGCGAACGTTGTTCGGATCGAGGTCCCTTGGGCTTCGCTGGCGCCGGACGCCACGTCTCGGACACCGCCCGCGCACTTCCGGGCCGGCGATCCCGCTTCATATCCTGCCCCCGGTTGGGCTCCCTACGACGCGATCGTACGCGCCGCGCAGTCGCGCGGGATTGGCGTCTATCTGACGCTCGGACCGCCCCCACCGCTTTGGGCCGGTGGCCTGGGGGCGCCGGAAAGCAGCGGTCGACTGGCCGCGGACTGGCGACCCTCTACCGCCGATTTCCGCGCTTTCGTGCGCGCGGTGGGCACGAGGTATAGCGGCTCGTACACCCCTCCCGGTCAGGCCACGCCACTCCCGCGGGTCAGCTTCTGGTCGATCTGGAACGAGCCCAACTACGGACAGGACCTCGCCCCACAGTCGATCGACCACTCTGCCATTTCGGTCTCACCGGGGCTTTATCGCGGGCTCCTCGATGCGGCCTGGGAGGCGCTCCAGCGGACCGGTCATGGTGCGGACACGATCCTGATCGGCGAGATCGCGCCGCGGGGTACCGTCGGCGGAGACCTCCCGGGCGACTTCGGCGGCATGGTGCCGCTGCGGTTCGTCCGCGCCCTTTACTGCGTCGGCTCGGCTTGGCGCCCGCTACGCGGAGCCGCCGCGACCGTCCGCGGCTGTCCGCCGGACGCCGCCGGCTCAGCTGAGTTCGCGCGACTTCATCCCGCGCTGTTCGACGCCACCGGGTTCGCCGTTCACCCATATCCCCATGGGCTTCCCCCAACCGTCGCGACGACCGATGTCCAAGGTTCGGCGGATTACGCCGACCTCCCGCAGCTGCCGAAGCTCGAGCAGCTACTCGACCGCGCCGCGAAGCTCTACGGAGCCCCCAAACGCCTGCCTCTCTACTCGACGGAGTTCGGATACAAGACGACTCCCCCGATCCCCGGTGGTGTCGGCCCGACGACCGCGGCGGCGTATCTGAACTGGGCGGAGTACGTGAGCTGGATCGACCCAAGGATCCGCTCCTATGACCAGTATTTGCTGGTCGACCCGCAACCCAACGCAAAGAGCACCTTCGTGACCGGGCTGTACTACGCCACCGGCGCACCGAAGCCTAGTTTCTTCGCCTACCGGATGCCGATCTTCCTGCCGACGAGCTCGGCGCCCGCGGGTCACGAGCTCGACGTCTGGGGCTGCGTGCGCCCGGCCCGCTTCGTCCGCCTGCAGACCGGCAGAGCGCAGGTGGTACAGATCCAGTTCCAGGCCGGCGGTGATCGCAGCTTCGCAACCGTCCGCCGCGTGACCCTGACCGATCCATACGGATACTTCGACGTCCCGGTGCGGTTCCGCGGAACCGGTCTCGTGCGGCTCCGCTGGTCCTATCCGGACGGCACCACGATCTTCAGCCGGAGCGCGACAGTCACGATTCGGTAGTGTCTCGAACGCTCGCGAGCGGCCGGCAACGAATAGCCGGGGGGTCGGCAATGCGCCGCAACTTCCACTGCGCCCGCGCGTTTCTGGTGCCATGCGTCTTCGAGCCTGTCTCCGATTCCTGGGTCCAATTGCGTTCGCGCTGACGATCGCCGTGGCCCTTCCAGCTTCCGCGCAGGCGTCCTCCGGGATGATTTCGATGCTCGAGGACCAGCCGTTGCTGATAGCCAACCCCCAGGCTGAGCTCGGTCAGCTTCGTTCGCTCGGCGTCACCTCGATCAGGTTCCTGGCTGTCTGGCAGGAAATCGCTCCCAAGCCAAACTCGAGGAAGCCGCCCCGTCACTTCAGTGGGGCCAACCCCGCCGCGTACCCCGCCGCCAACTGGGCGCCATTCGACAACGTCATCATCGCCGCACACCAGCAAGGCATCCAGGTCAACCTCGACCTCCAGGGGGGCGCGCCGCTGTGGGCGAACGGCCCCGGGATGCCAGCGGGTCGCCATCAGAACTGGGAGCCAAACCCCCGCCTGTACGGGCAGTTCGTCCGCGCTGTCGCCAAGCGATACAGCGGCAGCTACATCCCGAAAGGCTCCAGCACGTCGCTTCCGCGAGTCAGCTTCTGGTCGATCTGGAACGAGCCCGACTACGGGCCAAGCCTCTCGCCGCAAGGGGTCCCCGGGAACCTGACGATCGAGTACAGCCCGCTGCAGTACCGCAGACTGCTCGACGCGGCCTGGAGTGCGCTGATGTCGACCGGGCACAGCCACGACACGATCGTCTTCGGGGAGCTCGCCCCTCGAGGCACGACGAAGTGGGGCGTCTTCTCGGGCGTGAAGCCGTTGCACTTCCTACGGACCCTCTATTGCCTCGACTCGCGCTACCGGCCGTTGCGAGGCTCGGCGGCCAGGCTGCGCGGGTGCCCCACCAGCCCCTCCGCCTCGCGGCGGTTCGCGGGGCAGCACCCAGCACTGTTCAAGGCCAGCGGGGTTTCAGACCATCCGTACATGCGCTGGTACCCGCCAAACCACGAGCAGCAGTCCGATCCGGACTACTCGTCGCTCGGCGAGATCGGCGGATTCGAGCGTGGCCTCGACCGTGTCCAGCTGGCCTACGGCTCCCACAAGCGCTTTCCGATCTACAACACCGAGTACGGCTATATCACCAGCCCGCCAAAGCACGACAACCAGCTCGAGCCAGGAAACCACCGCTATCCATGGGTCTCACAGACCAAAGCCGCCGATTACCTGAACTGGGCCGAGTACCTGTCCTGGCATGACCCTCGGATGATGAGCTTCAACCAGTACCTCCTGACTGACGCGTTGCCTGCGACCAAGGCGAACGACTGGGGCGGCTTCGCCAGTGGCCTGATCAGCTTCAACGGAAACCCCAAGCCGACCTACGCGGCCTGGCGGATGCCGCTCTATATGCCGGTCACCTCCGCCTCGAACGGGAGTGCCCTACAGGTCTGGGGATGCGTTCGCCCGGCGCCGCTGGCGGCGCTGGATACCGGTCAGCCGCAGCAGGCCGATATCCAGTTCCGGCCGAGCTCCGGCGGTCCATTCACGACGGCTCAGACGGTGAACATCACGAGCACGAGCTCGTGTTACTTCGACCTCCACGTCGTCTTCCCGGGTAGCGGCACGGTCAGGGTGATGTGGACCTATCCGGCCGCCGATCCGATGCTCGTCCCGTCAGGGCCGGCCGTGGCGATGAGCCGCGACGTTCAGATCACGCTTCACTAACGCCGCTCCGGCGAACCCCGGCAGGCCCTTCGCTACGGTTGCGGGCGATGCCCGTACGCGCGCGCTTGATCGGAGCGGGGATCGCCCTGACAGCCGCGCTCGCCGGTTGCGGCGGCGACTCCACACCGAAAACCACCACCTCGGCGACCCACGCCGCGACCACCGTCGTCGCGAGCACCTCCACCACCCAGCCCGTCTCCAAGAAGCGCCCGCACAAGCGCCGGAAGCACAAGGTACAAGCCCAGGCTACGTCAGCGACGACCAGCGGCAGCGTGCGGAACGCGCCGCCGCCGACACCCCCCGGAACCCCTCCTGCGCCGAGCGGCCTGGCTGCGACGACCGGTTACGCGACCTACGAGCTGTGCTCGAGCGCCTGCGGCGGCGCGGTCCCCACAGCGTTGCGCCGTTCGCTTCATCTTCCGCACTTGTCCGCCGGCGGTGCCTGTCCAGTCTCGGCCGGTGGCGGCCCGGTCCGTCCGCTCGGGTCGCTCCGACTGGCGGTGGCGCCGTTCATCGGCAGCCCCTGGAAGGCGGCCCGGGTCACCTGGATCTCAGCGGCAAGCTACGCCGGGCCGGTGCTGGTCCGAGGGCGCCGGATTGGTGGTCAAGGCCCGGTCGGCTTCGGCGAGGGGGGCACTCCCTACGACGAGCTCCAGCTGCTGGCTCCTGGCCGGGATGCTCCACCGGCTCCGGGGGGCGGCCGCGCGTGGCTGTCGTTCACGAGGGTCCGTACGTCCGGCTGTTTCGCCTATCAGGTTGACGGCACGAGCTTCAGCACCGCGATCGTATTCGCAGCCTCGGGCTAGAGCCGGCCGGCAAGCCGCATTCGCGTTGTGAGCGTTCCTCTGAGCGCGTGCGCGAACCAGAGTGAGGATCGCTCGAGGGCAGCATGGACGGTGCTGAATCCGGCGCGCGCCCTGATCGTGATCGTTCTCACAGTGGTCAGGGAATGACCCTCCGAGGACGTGATGGCCGTCGCCGTCGCATGCAGCGAGTGGTGTTGTGCCAGCAGTCGGCGTCCGTATGCTGAGATGTGGACTCGCACCAGGACGCTGTGCCCCACCTGGATGTGGAAGCGGCGTCTGCCGAGCGGCCGACAACCGCGGGCACAGTGCGCGATCAGCGCATGGGCGCGCCGTGGGCGGCCCCGGGCCAGTCGGAGCGTGAGCGTGCCGCTACAGCCCTCTGGAGCGCTGATGGGGCATTTGAGCCGGATCAGCACGTCGCCGCGACGGGTGATGGTCACCGACTTCGTCGAGATCAAGACGCGCGCGGGATGGGATGTAGGGCGCGAGGACGTCACAGACACGGTGCGGCTGGTGCGAGCGGTAGGTCCGCCGTTACGGCTCATCGTGCTGCCGGTGAAGACCTGCGCAGTAGAAGTACCGGCGGTGTCCGTCTCCCTCACGGTGACGGTGTACTGACCGGGGTTCGAGTAGATATGAGTGGCGGAGGGCGTGGAGGTGGTTGCCGTGTTCCCGTCACCGAAATCCCACGAGTAGGCGACGATCGCTCCGTACTTGACAGTTGACGCTGACGCGTCGAAAGCCGTCGGAGATCCCGCCGGCGCAGGAGTCACCGTGAACGAAGCCACCGGCGCCTGGTCGGGGGTGATCGCGATCTCGTCCGGTCCAGAGCCCATCGCGATGTTCGGTTGCGCCGTGTCGGTGGCGACCGTGATTGGAGTGACCGTATGTCCATTGTCGTCGCCGAAGTATGCGGTCGCGCCGTCCGGCGTTATCGCGAGCCGATAGGGATTCACGCCGCTGACGAACGGCGGCCCGGTGTTGCCAACGCCGGCTGGAATTGGACTTCCGACCGAGCCCGTGGCCAGCGTGACGGGCGTGACGGTCCCTTCGTTCCAGTTCCCGACGTAGGCCTTGCTTCCGTCCGGCGTGATCGCGATGGCACTCGGGTCGTTGACCGTAACGCTCGATCCCGCGGTGTCAGTGGAGGTGTTGATTGGAGTGATGCTGCCTGAGGTCAGGTTGCCAACCCAGACCGTCGAGCCATCCGGCGTCACGGCCAACGTGTCCGGGCCGCTGCCTACGGTGATCACAGGGCCGGCGGTGTTGCTCGAGGTAGCAATCGGAGTGACGGTGCCGTCTGCGCTGTTCGATGCGTAGGCTTTGGTCCCGTCGGGCGTGATCACGATCGCGTCGGGGAGTGTGCCCACCGGGATCGACGCGATGGCCGTGTTGGTCGAGAGGTCGATCACGCTGACGGTGTCAGAGCCGAAGTTGGTCACATACGCCTTTGCGCCGTCGGGCGTTATCGCGATGTCATCCGGGTTGTTTTCGACCGTGATCGCTTTGCCTACGGCGCCCGTCGCGAGGACCACCGGGGTCACGGTGTTCTCCGAGTAGTTGGCGATCCACGCGGTCGAGCCGTCAGGGGTGATCGCGACAGCCGCTGGGTCGCTGACGGCGATCTTATTGCCCAAGCCATTGGTGGCGGTGTCGAAAGGGGTCAGCGACGCGCCGCCGTAGTTCGCGATGTAGCCGGAGTAGCTGACAGCCGCTCGAGCCGGGGCGGCGAGTACGAGCACGGCCGCGAGGCAGCTCGCTGCCAGCGCGGCCGCGTTCGCCAACCCACGACGCGCGTTTCTGGCCTGCTTCTCGGAGGGCGCCACTAGTGAACCGGGCCTGACGTTCACCCGGTCCGGCGAATGGGATCGGGTTCAACGGTGGGGAGCTCTCGGGGCAGTGCGCCGAACTCGACGCAGAAAGCCTCGACGACCTGTGGGTCGAATTGGCTTCCTGATTTGCGCTGCAGGTCGGCGATCGCTTCGCCGGGGGTGATTGCCTGGTGGTAGGGGCGGTCGGCGGTCATCGCGTGGAAGGCATCACAGACAGCGATGATCCGGGCTCCCAGTGGGATGTCGTCGCCCGAGCGGCGGTCTGGGTAGCCGGTTCCGTCGTAGCGCTCGTGGCTTGCGCGGACCAGCTGGGCCACGGCACTCATCGAGGGGGCGGTCGCGAGGATCCGCTCGCCCACTTCGCAGTGGCGCTCGACGATCGCCCGCTCCCGAGGCTCGAGGGAGTTCGGTTTCAGCAGCATGGCGTCGGCCATGGCTACCTTGCCCAGGTCGTGGAGCTCACCGGCGCGAACGACGGTGTCCAGGTCCCCGTCGGCCATTCCCATCCGCCGCGCGGTCGAATGCGCCAAGGCGGCGACCTGGTGGAGATGCTCGGGGAGTTCGGGCAGCCGCTCGGCGACGAGCTGCAAGAGGACGCCGCGCAGCTGATCGGGGGTGTCGGAGGAGCGTCCGGAGCGCTTGGCGGCGTAAAGACGCTGGTCCGCAACCCGCAGCGCCGCGGAGGTGTCCTGCGCTTCTTTGGGGAGCATGATGCAGCCGTACTCGGTCGAGATGTCAAATCCTGTTCCGCTCTGGGAGAGGGCAGCGCGAGCGTCGACCGACACGGACTCGGGTGAGCGCTCGCCGATGCGGACCAGTACGCAGAACTCGTCGCCTCCCAGGCGATAGGCCGTCCCTTCCGGTGCTGCGGATTGCGAGAGCTTGGCACCCAGGAGCGCTAGCAGGGTGTCGCCCGCGGGATGGCCGAACGAGTCGTTGTAGTGCTTGAATCCGTTGAGATCGAACAACAGCAAGGCCCATGGTGCGGACGTGCTCGCCGACTGCAGTGCGTCTTGGAGGTCGAGTAGCAAGCGACGGCGATTGCCCAGGCCGGTCAGCGGATCGGTCAGCGCTTCGTGCCGACTACGGGCGACGAGCCCGAGGTTCTCCCAGAACGTGAGACCCATGCGCGCGATCGCGCCGGCCGTCGTGAGCACGGCGAGGATGTACGCATCTCCGTGCAGCGGGCGCGCCTGCCCGAGCGCCAGCAGGCCGAGCGCGGTGAGCGCGAAGATCATTGGAAACACGAGCAGCCGGCGACCCTGTAGCCCGATCACGGCGGATGGCCGCACTGGCTGCCAGGCCGCCAAGCCCAGGACGATGGCCGAGGCGGGCCACAGCGAGTCGAGCACCGTCGATCCGTCGCCCCCGGAAGCCGACGCGTACAGCGACGCAAGATCGGCGATCGCGCCGAGCGCCAATCCAACGGCCACCATGCCGAGCACGCGGCCCGGACGCCAGCCGGTGAGGGTCAGCACGGCGACCACGAAGGCCAGCAGCAGCAGGTCGCCGAGCGGATAGATCAGGTCGCCGACGACGGCGTTCGCCGAGCCGCCGGTCCCGGCGACGATCGGCGGGAGCACGAATTGGCACGCCACAGCGCCCAATGCCAGAGCGCCCAGCAGGCCATCCAGCCAGAGGCTCGAGTAGAACTGGCGCACGCGAGCTCGGACCAGCAACCCCAGGGTCGCGAACGCCGCGGGATAGAACGCCAGCCACAGGAAGTCCGGAGCGCTGGGAAACGAGCCGGCGGTGACGAGACCTGGATCAAGCGTGAACAGAACGTCGCCGAGGGCCCAGCAGCCGAGGCCCACGCCCATCGCGATCCAGGCGACACGCTCGCACGCGCACCACACAGCGCGCAGCAGGCACAGCGCCGCGCCGGCGAAGAACAGCGAGTTGAAGACCCAGTTCTCGAACAGCCCGTTCAGGCTCCGGCCCCCGAGACCCAATATCGAGTGGGCGGCGTAGCAACATACGGCGAGCACCGCAGCGGCGCCCAGCACCCGCACCACGATCTCCCGTGACTTGGTGACTACGGGCTGCGGACGTACGAACGGACCCCTGGCGACGATCGCAAATGCCTCCATGGGCGATCGTCACCCCTCCGGCTCGGCAAGCACGGCCCAGGCGCGGGCCGATCGACGGCTGGTGAGGTCGAGCGTCCTGCCCCTCTCCAGTCGCCGTTTGCGCGCGAGCCTGACTGTGCCCATACCGCCAACATCGGATGTTGAGAGTCAGTTCTTTAGTGCGAGCCCCGCCCAAACACGCAGCGCGATTGCGCGCGCGAGGACCGGCGTTGGCCGCTCGATGACCGCCCTTCAGCCTGCCGTGAGCCTAAACGGGAGCCTATGGGCTCTGGCGGCCACTGAGAAGCTGCGGCGCCGCGGGCCTACGACGTGCGGCAGCATCGCGTGGCCGCCTTGGTTAGATGTTTCGCGCCATCTAGCCGGCGTACATCGCCTCGATCTCCCCCTTGTACTTGGCGGAGATCGGGGTGCGCTTGAGCTTCATTGTCGGGGTCAGCTCATCGCCGCCGGGGGGCCAGTCGCCTGGCACGATCGTGAACTTCTTTATCTGCTCGACACGCGCGAGGTGGGAGTTGGCCTGATCGATTCCGGCCTGTAGCGCCGCGCGGCTTTCCGGCTCGGACGCCAGCTCTTCGAGCGACTTGCCGTTCAGGCCCTGCTGCTCAGCCCAGCCCGGGGCGAAATCGGCATCCAGCACCACGAGCGCCGTGTTGTACGGTCTGCCATCGCCAATGCAGACCGCCTGCCCGATCAATGGACTGCCCGACTTGATCGCGGCTTCGATATTGGCCGGCGACATGTTCTTGCCGGCCGAGTTGATGATGATCTCCTTCTTGCGGTCGACGATCTTGACGTAGCCCTCCTCGTCGATCTCACCGATGTCGCCGGTGTGCAGCCAGCCGTCCGAGTCGATCGCCTCGGAGGTCTTGTCGGGCTGGTTGCGGTAGCCCAACATCACGAACTCACCCCGACACAGCAGCTCGCCGTCGGGAGCAATCTTGATCTCGACCCCGGGCGACGGTTTCCCGACGGTGCCGATCTTCACCTCACCACGCCTGTTCGTGGCGCCGAACCCGCAGGTCTCGGACATCCCCCATAGCTCCGCCAGCTCGATGCCGAGGGCATGGAAGAACTCGAGTACGTCCACGGGCGTCGGAGCCGCCCCGACATTGACGATCTTCGCCTGGTCGAGTCCCAGCATCTCCCGGAACTTCGAGAACATCTGCTCATCCGCTGCGGCGACGGCGGCCTCGAGCTCTGCCGGGACTGGCTCACGCCGCTGAATGAGCCGGACCCGCTCGATCGCCGCGGTGAGTCCGTCCTGCACCGGCTTGCGCTGCTCCTCGGGCTGACTGGCGAGCATCCCTTCGAGGCCGGCCTTCAGCTTCTCCCAGATCCGTGGCACAGCGAAGAACCAGCTTGGCCGGACTTGGGGCAGATACGACAGGACCTCGCGCGGGTTCGGGCAACAAGTGACTGTCCCGGCATAGATCGTTGGGATGTAGTGGTGAGCCATGCGCTCGGCGATGTGCGCCGCGGGCAGCCACGAGATGAGGCGTGCACCAGGTTCCATCTCGATCAGCTGCTCGATCGCCTTCGCGGAGAACATCACGTTGTGGTGCGAAAGCTGAACGCCCTTCGGCGGGCCGGTCGTCCCCGAGGTGTAGATCAGCGTCAGCACATCGTCCGGACCGACGGCCGACGCGGCGCCCACAACGTCGAACTCGGGATTGGAGCCCTCGACGTCGCCGAGTGAGAGGGTCCCCGACGGCGCATCGCCATCGACGACGATCACGTGCTCCAGCGGCGGGAGGGCGCGCTGGACCTCGAGTATCGGTGCAAGGAAGGCCTGCTCGACGATCGCCACTTTCGCCGCCGCATCGCGCATGAGGTAGAGGATCTCCTCGGCGGGATATGTCGTGTAGATCGAGAACGGAGTCGCACCGAGCATCGCCGTCGCGAGGTCGACGAGGTGAAACTCCGGCCTGTTGCTCAGCATGATCGCCACCGTGTCGCCGCGCCGCACGCCCAGCTGCGCCAGTCCTCCGGCCAATGCGTCGACACGAGCCAGCAGCTCCGACCAGGTCAGCGAGATGTCGTCGTCGGAGGTCCGCACGGCGACGATCTCGGGATGACTGGCCGCTGTGCGGCGCAGGGCCTCAATGACGGTTGGAGCGTCGACCGCTCGGTCGTGCGCTGGCGCGAGAGTCGTGCTCACCATGGGTCTCCTCGCTCCACAGCCTACCGCAGCGCTCGCGGTCGACGCGCTGAACTGAACGTGATTAGCGCGTCGGGAATCCGTGGCCGGTCAGCGTCGAGATGTCGTTGGTCAGCCCGATCACGAACAGGATCATGATTAAGACGAACCCGACCAAGCCGGCACGCTCCATCGTGGCGAACGGAATCCGGCGGCCCCGTACCTTCTCGGCGACTGCCCAGAAGACGTGGCCGCCATCGAGCGGCAGGAACGGGAACAGGTTGACGACCGCGAGCGCGAGCGAGATCAGGGCGAGTGTGTACAGCGCTGCCGTCGTGTCGAACGCAAACTCCTGCTGCGTTACGGTGAACACCCCCACGACTCCGTGTATCTGGTTGCGCACCTTCGGCTCGAAGATCCGCGCGATCGCGCTGACCGTCGAGTGCGTGACGTACCACATCTGCGAGAGAGCTTGACCAGCGGCCCCCAGGACATCCTGTGAGCGGACCTCCGGGGCGAACGCGAAGCCGATCCGCACCCGCCGGCTAGCTGGGTCATAGCGTGGATAGACCGCAAAGGACAGCAGCTGATTCCCCCGCCGGATGACCAGCGAGACCGGGGTGGTGGCCCGGCAAGCGGCGACCGGCGTCCCGGCGCAACGGTGCCGCGATATCTCCTGGCTCATCTGCGGGACCGGCAAGTTGTACCTGCCGTCGACCGCGACGATCTGATCCCCTGCCCTGAGGAAAGACGATGCCGGTGCCAGCAGCTGGCCGCTGGCCACGGTCCGGCTCGCCACCGGCTGCCCGTGCGAGGTGACGTCGATTCCCACCGAGAGATAGACCGCTGTCAAGAGCATGAATGCGATCAGCAGGTTCACCGCCGGTCCGGCCAGGATCACCACCACGCGCTTCCAGACAGGTTGGTTGTAGTACGCCCTCGGGATGACCTCCGGGGGCAGCTCCTCATGCGGGTTCATGCCGCTGATCTTCACGTAGCCCCCGAGCGGCAGAGGGCCGATCCCGTACTCGGTCTCGCCCCTGCGGAACTTCACCAGCAGCGGCCCGAAGAACAGCGAGAAGCGCTCGACGCGCATACCGACAGCCTTGGCGGCAACGAAGTGGCCTGCCTCGTGCAGAATGATCAGAGCGGCGAACCCCAGGAAGGCCAGTAAGTAGGACACAGTCCCAGTGTGGCAAGCGGCGGAGCTGGACCCGCTAAGCGGCCGCGCGGGCAGCCACCAGCTCGCCCGCGACGTCTCTCGCCCGCGCGTCGGCTTGCGCGAGCGAGTCAAATGAATGCACCGGCGTGGCGGGCAGACACTCGAGCGTCTCATCGATCACCGCGGCGATGTCGAGGAATCGAAGCGCCCCACGCAGGAATGCGTGAACCGCGACTTCGTTCGCGGCGTTCAGGACGCACGGGGCGGTTCCCCCGGCTAGAGCGGCGGCCCGCGCGAGGCGCAGACAGGAGAATGTCTCGTCGTCGACCGCCTCGAAGCTCAGTGAGCCGACGGCAACCAGATCGAGCGGCTTGACCGGGACGTCGACGCGCTCGGGATAGTGCAGCGCGTAGGAGATCGGGACGCACATGTCGGGATAGCCGAGATGCGCCAACGTGGCCCCATCGCACAACTGGATGAGGCTGTGCACGATCGACTGAGGATGGACGACCACGGCGATCCGGTCGTAGGGCGTCCCGAACAAGTGGTGAGCCTCGATCAGCTCGAGACCCTTGTTCATCAGCGTCGCGGAGTCGATCGTGATCTTTCCGCCCATCTCCCAGGTCGGATGTGCGAGCGCTTGCTCGACCGTGACGTCCTCGAGCTCGTCGCGGCGCAGGCCGCGGAAAGGTCCCCCGGATGCCGTGAGGATCAATTGATCGACTGTGCCGGGCGCTTCTGAGGCGAGCAGCTGGTGTAGCGCCGAGTGCTCTGAGTCGACCGGAATGATCGCAGCGCCGGTGGCCTCCGCCAGGGCTGTCACAAGCTCCCCTCCGACCACGAGCGACTCCTTGTTGGCGAGCGCTAGGTCGATCCCCTCTCCGAGCGCCGCGACGGTGGGAACAAGCCCAGCCGCCCCGACGATCGCGTTGAGAACGAGGTCGCATTCACACTCGGTGATGAGCTCCACCAGCCCGTCGGGCCCTGAGAGCACCTCACCGGCTGTCCAGGCCTCTGCGGCGCGGGCCGCGGCGTCTGGGTCCGAGAGCGCGATTCGCGTCACTCCATGGCGCTGCGCCTGCTCGAGCAGCGGCTCCCACGCATTGGCCGCGGATAGGGCCACCACCTCGAGCTCGCCGGCCGGGGAGCTCCTGACGACCTCCAGGGCCTGGACCCCGATCGAGCCGGTCGAGCCGAGGATCGCCAGGCGTCGCGGCACGGCGGGGATTGTAGGAGGAGTCGATGGTCAGGCTCGAAGCGCGGTGAGCACGATTCGCTCCCAAACTCCGTTGCGTCGCCTGGAGACCGTCACGCTGTAGGCGCCCCGAGAGAGGCGGCGAGCGCCAAATGCGACGACTACCGCCCGATTGCGACCTCTTACCATGCGGACAGCCTGCGGGGCGCGCCCAGGACGTCCTACTGACACCAGGATCCGCCCCCATCCGGTCACGGCCACGCGCAACGGTGCCGTTCGGGGTCCGCCGAACAGCGGGGTAAGCATGCCTGCGGCGGTCCCGTCGCAGGCCGTGCTGCTGATTACACCGGCTGAGGGGTGCCGGTGCGGTTTCCGGGCGGCAAGCAGGAACTCCTGGTCGATAGTCGCTCCAGCGATCCGGGTCGCGAGGTCGATCAGGGTCGGCGAGCGCGCGGCCCGGATGGTTATGACCTTGGCCGCGCGAGCGGTAGCGGACGACAGGAGTATCCGTTCAGCAAGACCGTTTGTGCTGAGCGCCAGGGCGTAGGTCCGGACGGTGATCCGGCCGATTCCCGGATCGGGCTGGAAGCCAAGACCGCCTTTGAGCGTCACCAGCGCGCCAAATGAGGGGCCGTTGCAGTTGCTCGCACCCCAGCCGCGGCCTGGCCACGCCGCAGGACAGCGACAGACCAGAAGCGTCCTGGTGGTCGTGGCCGAAGCGCCGCTTGCATCAGTCACACGAAGTCCCACGCGGAACACACCTGGAGAGGAGAACGTGCGCGTCGCCGTCAGACCCGCGCCGTCCTGGAAGCGGGCGCTTCCGTTCAGGTCCCACGCCTGACCGGCGATCTGCCCGTACTTGTCGCGCGCGGTCGAGGTGAACACCACCGGCTGGCCGATCGCCGGCCTCGTCATCGAGGCCGTGAAGCGCGGGATAGGAACGCAGATCTTCGGCGGCCCGAGCTTGGGAACGTGGGAATGAGAGAGATCCAGCAGGGCACGCGTCATCGCCTGCTGCAGTCCTGGGCTAGCGGGTGGCGGCGGGGGCAGCCCCGACTGCCAGTACGACGGAGCGCGCCAAGCGTCGAGTCCCCATGAGAACTGCAGCGACCCGGCGCTGAAGACCTCGGCGCCCGAGCACGCGGTGTAGCGCACGCTCTCGGCGGTGACCGACGGTTTGCCAACGGCCGGCGGTGGCCCATAGGAGGACAGCAGCGGGGTCACCGGCGGCACGTGACAGCGCGGAGCGACCGTGTCGGTCTCGTAGCCCACCAGCCCGGGCAGCACGGCTCCTGTCAACAGACCGCTGCCGGTGAACCAGGGGTCCTTTGCGCCACCGGGATCGATCGTGTAGTCGAAGTACTGGCCGTAGCTCACACTACCCCCGAACTGCACCCCCTCGAGCGCGCACTCCGGGCGCGGCACGGGGAGCTGGCGGAATTGCACGGTCTTGTTCGTCAGATCGGGGTCCGGGTCGGGCGAGTACTTGTAGGACACGATCGTGCGGCCTGCGTCCTCGTAGCGGATCTGCCAGTAGCCGGTATTGGCTCCCATGAAGGCGAGGTTGACGCCGGCGGCCCGCGCGGCTTCCCAGCCGTCGCGCATCGGCTTGCTCCAGTACTCGTCGTGCCCGGCGGTCATGTCCAGGGCATGGTGGAGCAGGATGCTCGGGTCCTGGTCGACGTCATCATCGGTCGCGTAGCTCACATCCCAGCCGCCCCGCTCGAGAAAGCGAACCAACGGGTACTCCCAGTTGAACAATCCTCCCCCCCGACCCACGCCGGCGGCGGTGGGTCCCGCGAGTGCGTACGGGCGATTGAACGACACCTTGACCGCGCGAGGGCTGGTGTAGAGGTTCTCACCGCCCCAGGTGTTGTAGGCCTGCCACGTGTTGTCCGGAACCTGGACGAGGATCGCGGCGTGGTCGCCCGCCGGCGCCTGCACGATGAACGGGGTGAAGCCGGTCTGGCCCGCCGACGGCCCGGAGGTGAGACGGAACACCGCCAGGTAGTAACCGCTCGTCCAATGTGCCGACACCGGCAGCTTGTCGGTTTGCGACCAGCCGACATCGAGCCGGCCGGTCACCGAGTCTGGCGGTGGCGCGGCGGGCTGATGCACCCCTGGTTTGTCGGTCGCGCAGGTCGGATCGAGGCTGCTGCCCACCAGGCACGTGACTCGCCGACCACCGCTGCCGCCATACCACCCCAGGCGGTCGATCTCGATCCGGTATCGCGCGGCCGGGCTGGTGGAGACGTGGAAGCCGATGCTCTGGCCCGGACGAACGCTGTTCGTGCTCGTGTAGCCCTCGATGGCGGTGCCGGGATTCCGGGTCGCGGCGGTCCAGTAGCTGTCGCCGGGCTTGGCGTTCTCGATCTGGATCGGACTAGCCGCCAGGGCGGCCGACGGCGCCGCGACGCCGATCGCGGTCAGCAGCAGGACGGATGAGACGGCAAGGGCGAGACCTTTCACAACCCACCTCAACGCTCGGCCAGAGCAAACGTTGCGGCGCGCGGCGCGGTGCAAAGGCCAGTGCCGGTCCTGCCGGCACCGCGCTGGAGCGGTTCAGTGCACTATGGACAGCCAGATGTAGTAGCCGGCGACGATCGTAAACATCACGGCGTCGAGCCTGTCCAGCGCCCCGCCGTGCGCCCCGAAGGCGCGACCCGTGTCCTTAATCTCGGCGTCGCGTTTGATCAGCGACTCGAACAGGTCGCCGAGCGGCGCCAGCAGCGCCACTCCGAGTCCGAGCAGCAGCGCGTCGCTCTGGGTGAGCCAGCTCTGGTATAGGCCGGCGACGAACACCGCGACGATCGAAATAAGCATCCCGCAGGCGAGCCCCTCCACCGTCTTGCGCGGTGAGATCGTCGGCGCCAGCGGCCGACGCCCGAAGATACGCCCGCCAAGGTACGCGGCGGTGTCGCCGACGAACGTCCCGACGAGGACATCGATCAGCACACCATCGCCGTGCGGGAGCTCTCGGAGAAGCTCGGCATGGGCGAACGCGAATCCCACCCAATAGACGCCAAGCAAGGTCCCCGCAATCGACACGCTCGGCCGGGCACCGCCACGGGCGACGACCAGCAGGAACAGCACCGGGAGGGTGATCGCCGCCACCTCCAGCACTGCGCCTTGGCCGGAGGAGCGTGCCACGAGGACCATCGCGGCCAGCGCGGCGAACCCCACCAGCGGGACCGGATGCCAGCGGGCGAGCACCCGGTAGAGCTCATGCAGGCACAGCACACCGATCGCGATCATGAAGAGCGCGAACGCAAGGCCGCCAAGGTCGATGAAGATGACGAGCACGATCGCGGCCGGGATCGCGACGGCGATCCGGGCCAGGAGGTCGGAGCCGCGGCGCTCTCGGGGACGTGCTCGAGGGCCTGCTGGTGCTCGGCGTGCCTGCCGCGCTCGGGTGCTCTGAGCGCGCGCTGCGCGCGACCGTTGCGCCGGGCGTCGGGGAGGTGGCCGGCGGCCGGAGCTCATCTGTCACCGCCCCCCGAAGCGGCGTTTACGGACCGAAAACTCCTCCAAGCTCTCCTCGAAGGCCTGGCGCGAGAAACCGGGCCACAGCTCTTCGCGGAACACCAGCTCGGAATAGGCGCCCTGCCACAGCAGGTAGTTGGAGAGGCGTTGCTCTCCGCTGGTGCGGATGATCAGGTCGGGGTCATGCATGTCGGGTGCGTAGAGGTGCGAGCGGAACTCCGCCTCGGTGGCTCCGGTAAAAGTTCGTGCCGCGTCGAGAATCTCCGCTCTGCCGCCGTAGTTGAACGCGACAAATAAGGTGATCCTGTCGTTGGTCCGGGTGACGGACTCCGCCCACTGCATGCGCTCGATCAGCTCGGGCGGGACTGGCTGGCCTCGACGGCCGATGAAACGCATCCGGACCCCTTCGGCGTCCAGCTCGGGCGTCTCCAGATCGATCCGGCGAGCGAACATCGCCATCAGCGCCGATACTTCCCCCGGCGATCGGCTCCAGTTCTCGGTCGAGAACGAGTAGACGGTCAGCTCCTCGATTCCTAGGTCGACCGCGTCGCGCAGGCGAGCCTTGACCGTGTCAGCGCCAGCCTCGTGGCCGGCGAGGACCGGGAGTCCACGCTCTCTTGCCCAGCGGCCATTGCCGTCGGTGATGATCGCGACGTAGCGCGCGCCGGCGACAGGTTTCGCAGCTGGATCGCCAGGATCGGGGCCCTCCGCGTCGGGGGGCACTAAACCTCCAGGATCTCTGCTTCCTTGTGCCCCAGGAGCTCGTCGAGCTCATGGATCCTGGCGTCCGTCACCTTCTGGAGCTCGACCTCCGCGCGGTGCTCGTCGTCGGATCCTGCTTCACCGGCCTCCTTGAGCTCACGGAGGTCATGCATCACGTCGCGGCGGATGTTGCGGATCGCCACCCTTCCATCCTCGGCGATATGGCGTACGACTTTGACGAACTGACGCCGGCGCTCTTCGGTCAGCTCGGGCACGGCGAGGCGAATCACGTTCCCGTCGTTGGACGGGGTCAGCCCGACGTCGGACTCCATGATCGCGCGCTCGATCGCCTTGACCGAGCTGCGGTCGTAGGGCTGGATCGTGAGCAATCGTGGCTCGGGAGCGGTGATCGTCGCGAGCTGCTTCAGCGGCGTAGAGGTGCCGTAGTAGTCGACGTTGATCCGGTCGAGCAGGGCAGGACTGGCCCGCCCGGTCCGCACCGAGCCGAACTCGGTGCGCGTCGCCTCTACGGACTTCGCCATTCGCTCCCGAGCATCGGCGAGGAGCTCGTCGATCATCCCAGTCGTCATGTTCTCACCAGCGTTCCGACTCTCTCGCCGGACACTATCTTGTCGATGTTGCGCCCGTCGGCCATGTTGAAGACGACGATCGGAAGATTGTTGTCCATGCACAGCGCGAACGCCGTGGAGTCCATCACCTGCAGGCCTCTGGTGAGTGCGTCCTTATGGGTGATCTCGGGAATGAACTCGGCGGTGGGGTCTTTCGCCGGGTCATCCGTGTAGACGCCCTCGACTCCGTTCTTGGCCATCAGCACAATCTCGGCATGGACCTCGGCGGCGCGTAGCGCCGCGGCGGTGTCGGTGGTGAAGAAGGGGTTGCCCGTACCGGAGGCGAAGATCACGATCCGCCGCTTCTCAAGATGCCGGATCGCTCGGCGCCGGATGTACGGCTCCGCGACCTCCGAAATCGTGATCGCCGACTGAACCCGGGTCGTGACGTTCTCCTTCTCGAGCGCGTCCTGGAGCGCCAATGCGTTGAGCACCGTCGCGAGCATTCCCATGTAGTCGCCCGTCGCGCGGTCCATACCGCGTGCCGCCGCGGCGAGCCCGCGGTAGATGTTGCCGCCGCCTACAACGATCGCCACCTCCACCCCGCGTCTGTGGACCGCGGCGAGCACCGCAGCTATCGCCTGCACGCGACTCGGATCGGTGCCGTAGTCGAGGTCGCCCATCAGCGCCTCGCCCGAGAGCTTGAGCAGCACACGGCTGTATACGGGGGCGGGTGCCCCCACGCGCGCCACGGTGGCGGTCTCAGCCACCGACGGCGAACCGGGCGAACCGGCGAATGACAATGTTCTCCCGGGTCTCGGCTGCGAGCACCGTCAGGAGCTCCTCGATCGACTTGCTGCCGTGCTTGTCCTCGTGGACGTGCGACTGACGGAGCAGGACGACGTCGTCGAGCCACTTGTCGAGCTTGCCCGCGACGATCCGCTCCCGGACGTTCTCGGGCCTGTCGGCGGCCTGCTCGGTGGCGATCCGCACTTCGCGCTCGCGATCCTCCGCAGGGATCTCATCCTCGGTGACCGCGAGCGTCTGCGGCACGGCGGCGAGATGCAGGGCGACGTCGCGAGCGAACTCGATGAACTTCTCGTTGCGCGCCACGAAGTCGGTCTGACAGTTGACCTCGACGAGCACGCCGATCTTGTTGTTGGAGTGGATGTAGCTCTGGACCACTCCCTCTCGCGCCTCCTCGCCGGCGCGCTTGGCCGCCTGCGCCTGACCGCGCGTTCGCAGCAGCTCGACCGCCCGATCGACATCTCCTTCTGCTTCGCTCAGCGCCTCACGACAGGCCAGCACGCCGGCCCCGGTGCGGTCGCGCAGCGCCTTGACCTCCTGCGCGGTGATCTCGGTCATGCCGACTTCTCCGTGCTTGCCTCGGCAGCTGGCCCTGTCTCGGTTGTCTCCGCAGCCGGCTCAGGCTCCGGTTCCGGAGCCTCCGGCTCGGCAGCGGGCTCCGCCGTGGCGGGTTCCGGCTCCGACGCCCCCTCGGGCGCAGGGGTCGCGGCTGCGGGCTCTGGGGCTGCGTCGGCCTCGGCGGCTTCGGGCTCTGGCGCTGCTTCGGCCTCGGCGGCCGCGGGCGCTTCCGGTGCTGCCGCGGCCTCGGCGGCCGCGGGATCTTCCGGTGCCGCCGTCTCGGTCTCAGCGGCTGCCTCCGGCTCCACTACCGCCTCGGGTGCTGTCGGTGCGGTCGCTTCCGGCTCTCTTACAGGCTCGGGGCTCGCAGCGGTCTCCGCCGGAGGGGCGGACTCCGCAGCAGCCGCTGGTTCGGGCGACGCGGTGGCGGGCGTCGCAGGCTCTGCCGGAGCCGACGCCTGCGCGACGGCCCGTGCCGAGGACGCGGCCG
>JALYZY010000112.1 GCA_030948665.1 Actinomycetota bacterium
GGCGGCGCAGCTCGTCAAGGTCGACGTCGAGGCTCTGAGCGGTGGCCGCCGACCCCTCGCTGATCTCGTTGCGTGAGGCCTCGGCCTCGGCGGCCCGGAAGAAGAAGCGCTCGAACACCAGCGCGAAGATGCGAGCGTCGTCAGGAGACTTGGCCAGCGTCGCCGAGAGCGCGCCGCGGAAGTCATCCTGGTCGATCCACGCGATCTGCTCCAGAGCGGCGAACGCGTCCAGCAGCTCGGAGGTGCCGACCGCCATCCCCTCCTCGCGCAGCTCCTCGGCGAACGCGAGCAGGTGCCCGGGCATGCCGCCGGGGCCTCGATCGGGAATCGGCGCGTAGAGCCTGCCGGAGGGCGGCGGACCGGCCACCGGCGCTAGCGGGAGGCTTTCGCGCCCGCGTGCATCAGGCTGCGGCGTCCTCGCCGGGCGCGCTCTGGAGCTTGACCCCGACGCGAGCCGCGACGGTGTCCAGATCGGTGCGGTGCTTGACGATCACGCTCATCGTCTGGCGGAAGGTGTCGGCATCGATCTCTGTCGCCCCGAGCAGGATCAGGGCCCGGGCCCAGTCGATCGACTCGGCGATGCTCGGCGGCTTCTTGAGGTCCAGGTCGCGGACCTGCTGGATGATCTCCACCAGACGCCGAGCGACGGTCGCGTCGAGCCCGGGGGAGTGCAGGCGCACGATCTCCAGCTCATGCTCGAGTTCGGGGTAATCGAGCCACAGGTACAGGCAGCGGCGCTTGAGCGCCTCGGTCAGCTCGCGGGTGTTGTTTGAGGTCAACAGCACCACCGGCTGGGTGCGCGCCTCGATTCGTCCCAGCTCCGGGATCGAGATCTGAAAGTCCGAGAGGAGCTCGAGCAGCATCGCCTCGAACTCCTGGTCGGTCTTGTCGATCTCGTCGATCAGCAGCACGACCGGATCCTCCGAGGCGATCGCGGTCATCAACGGGCGCGCCAGCAGGAACTCCTCTCCGAAGATGTCCTCCTGGACGTCTTGCCACCCGGCCGTCTGGGCTTCGGTCTGGATCCGAAGCAGCTGCTTGCGGTAGTTCCACTCGTAGAGCGCCTTGGCTTCATCGAGGCCCTCGTAGCACTGCAACCGCACGAGGCGCCGCCCAAGGTACTTTGCCAGCGCCTTGGCCAGCTCTGTCTTACCGACTCCAGCGGGCCCCTCCACGAGCACCGGCTTGCCGAGCTTCGCCGCCAGGAATGACACGAGCGCGGTCGCCTCCCCTGGGAGGTATCCGACCGCCCTCAGGCCGTTGGTGACATCGTCGACGGTGTTGGGCTGGCTCTCGGTCATAGGCCGGGTCGCCGAATGAAATATATGGTTTCGGTCGTGATCGCCCTGGCTGTCACGATCAAGTCCTCTCACCTCGGCCTGTTCGCCGCGGTGATCGCGCTTGGATTCGTGGTGGGAACCTTTGGCCACATCATCCACTCGCGGGCGCTGATTCTCACCGGGATCCTCGTGATCGCGCTCGCGAGCAGCTTCTACGTTTTCGGGCTCGAGCCAGGTGGGCGCTAGCGTCCCGAGTCGGCCTGAGACACTACTAGCGTCCCTCGAAGCCTTCGTCCTCGAGCGGGATCGTGAGCTGCTCGTCGCTCGACTTCTGTCGTGGCGGTGTTGGCTGCGCGGGCGATGAGGGGGCGGTACCTCGCGCCCCGCGGTCGGTGCGCTCGAGCCTCAGCGTCGGGGGATCTTCCGGGACAATCGACGGGCCGAATCGCGGATCGCGCGTGACTCGCGCGGTCGGGTCACGGACGATCCGTTCAGTTGCTTGGCCACCCGCGGGGACCGGCCGCGGAGACCGAGCCCTGCGCCCGCGCCGGGTCACATCGTCGCGTCCTCGTGCAGGCTCATCCTCTCCCGGAAGCGGCGGCTCCGGCTGGTTCGCCGCCCGGATCCTCGAGCCGGCGTATACAAGCAGTGCCGCCACTCCGAGCGCGACGAAGATGCCCCACTCGACGCCCGAGGTGGTCGCGCCCGGGCCGGTCACCTGGGTGCCCTGCTTATCGAAGATCCTCCAGACGATCAGCAGCGACGTCCAAGCCCCGGCGGCGGTGATCACCGCGCCGTCGCCACCGGGCAGGTGAAACGCGCGGCCCTGGGCTCGCTTATAGAGCAGTGTCACTACACCTCCCGCTACAAGCAGCACCGCGGCCTCGACGAACGAGAACGCTCCCCAGCCCGTCAGCGCAACGCTTTTCTCCTCCAGCGTTGCGGCCCGTCCGGTCGCGATCACGGTCTCCTGGTACCAGGGAAGGAACAGGGTGACGAACAGGCCGACCGCCGCCAGCGCCGCGAGCCGGCGATCCGGCGCCAGTGCCTGCCATGCCCGTGCGACTCCGGTCGCGCGCACGGTTCCCCGACCGCTCGGGGGCTGAGAAGTGCGCCTCACGGGCCGATTGTAGGCCCCACCGAACACGGTGCCGGCCGGGTCACGACGGTGGCGCCAGCGGACCGGTGGGAGCGCGCTCAGCGCGGGAGGGCCGGCGCTTTCCGGCTGGTAGATTCGGCCAAGCTCTGATGCAAGACTGGGTGCGAAGAATGCTTACAGCGAGCGTCGCGCTCGCGATGTGTGTGTTCGCCGCTGCTGGCTGCGGCAGCTCCAGCACCAGCGCGAGCAAGCTCCTGCAGCAAACCCTCAGCGGTCATCACACGATCTCGAGCGGAGTCCTCGGCGTCGAGGTGGCCCTCGATCCGACAGCGTCGACCACTCTTAAGGGACCGATCACGCTCACCTTCGGCGGCCCCTTTCAGACCCTCGGGCCGGGCAAGCTCCCGCAGTCGAATTTCAACTTCGGCCTGAGCGCCCCCCGCTTCGGCCGTTCGATCGGAATCCTGTCCACTGGGAGCGCCGGATATATCGTGCTGAAGGGAGCCGGCTATCAGCTGCCGCCGGCGAGTTACGCCCGCCTCGAGTCGAGCTTCGCGAAAGCCGCGGCTCCATCTGGCGGAGGTCTCATCAGTCGCCTCGGTAGCGCGGTAACCAATCCAGTGGTCGTCGGCCAGGAGTTGATCGGTGGCTCGGAGACGATCCACATCCGCGCGAAGATTGACGTCCCCGCAGTACTTGCCGACCTGAGCAGCATTCTGCGTCGGGCCTCGTCACTCGGGGTTTCAGGGGCGGGTGGCTTGCGCAGCGGCTTGTCTGCGGCTGTGCAGCGGCGGATAGCGGCGGAAGTCAGGAATCCGACGTTCGACCTCTGGACCGGGGTCCACGACAAGACGCTCCGAAGGCTCGAGATCGGCGCAACGCTCCCGATCTCCGGCCAGATCGCGCAGCTGCTCGGATCCTCGTCGGTGGACCTCGACGTGAGCGTCCAGTACAGCGAGCTGAATGAGCGCCAGGAGATCACTGCTCCAGCCACGGTCCGACCCTACGGAGAACTCGTGTCCAAGCTACGCGGCCTGGAGCAGTCGTGGCAAGGCTCGATCTTCAGTGGCCGGCTGCCCGCGGGTGGCGCGAGTGGCTCCACCGCCGGGACAACGGGCACGACCTCCTCGGAGCCGGTTCTGCGCTACAGCAGGTGCGTTGAGGCTGCCGGCAAGGACGTCGCCAAGATGGAGAAGTGCGCGCCCCTGCTCGCAGGTCAGTAGCCGGCGGCGTCGCGGGCTCCGCTACTCGCTGCTGACTTCCTCCGGATCTTCCTCGAGCTCTTCCTCGAATTCCTCGTCGTCGTTGCCGCGCTCGTGGCTTACCTGGAAGGTCTCGAGCAGCTCGTCGCGGCGGGCCTCGTCGACAGGCGTCTCGTCAGTGATCAGCACCCAGTCCGCGCCCTCGTACTCCTCCATGTTGAAGATCTCGGCATCGAGCTCCGGCGAGTCATCGACGACCAGGAGCACCTCGGTCTGGGGGTTGAAGTAGGTCCCCGGACGGTTGATCAGCTCCTCGAGCTCAAACTTACGCGCGTCGGCCATGGGCCGCTCAGCCTACCTTGAAACCGTCTCCACCGGAAGGATCGCGATCCCCGCGGGTGGTCAGTCGGATGATCTCCCGCTCCACCTCACTGTCGACGTCGAGCGGTGGCTTCCCGGACCTCACCAGCCGGTTAGAGCGAGCGATGACCAGGTCCCGGATCTCCGAGCGCAGCTCAGGGTCCACATCGGCGCGCGGGGCGCCCGCCCTGCGCAGCCTCGATATCTCCTCATCGACGTCGAGCTGACGCTCACCTCTGCGCTCTCGCCGGGCGTTGCGCGCAAGGAGCAGCTGGCGGATCTCGTCATCCGCCGCAGCGGAGGTCAAGGGCGGCACGGATGACTGCACCCGATCGCTCTCCAATGTAAGCCCACCCTTGCCGTAGTCGTCCCACGTCTTACGTCCGAGCAGCAGGGCCAGGAAGGCGATCCCGGCAGCCGCGGCGCAGACAACCAGGACGACAGTGCCAAAGGCGGCATGCATCTCGATAAGTGTGGCGCAGGCGCCTCGGCGGCAGGGAAACTGTCCGCTACGCTACAGGTTGACTGACTAGTCAATCGGACGCTTGGGTAAGGAGACATCCACCGTGGTTGATTTCACGCTCACCGAGGAGCAACAGAGCATCCGGGAGATGGCCCACGAGTTCTCTGAGAAGGAGATCCGGCCTGTCGCCCCGCAGTACGACCGCGACGCAACCTGGCCCGGAGAGATCATCGACAAGGCCTGGGAGCTCGGGCTGATGAACGTCCACCTGCCTGTCGAGTACGGCGGTCCCGGATTGGGCTTCCTCGACGGCGCCCTGATCGAGGAGGAGATCTCCTGGGGGTGCTCAGGGATTGGGACCTCCGTGTCCTGTAACGGGCTGGCGACTGCACCGATCATCCTGGCCGGCTCAGAGGAGCTGAAGAAGGATTATCTCGGGCGCCTCAGCGAGGCGCCGCTGCTGGCCTCGTTCTGCCTGACCGAGCCCGATGCGGGGTCCGACGTCTCAGCGATGAAGACCACCGCGGTGCGCAAAGGTGACAAGTGGGTCATCAACGGGTCCAAGTCGTTCATCACCAACGGCGGGTACGCGAACTGGTACGCCGTCTACGCCAAGACCGACAGGGAGGCGGGTCATCGGGGGATCTCGTGTTTCATCGTGCCCCGCGACGCGGGCGTGGTCGTCGACAAGCACGAGGACAAGATGGGTCAGCGAGCCTCGAACACGGCAGCGATCTCCTTCAACGACATCGAGATCCCGCAGGGTCACCTGGTGGGCGAGGAGAACAAGGGTTTCAAGCTCGCGATGATGACGCTCGACCGCACCCGTCCGGGCGTGGCCGCGATGGCGACCGGCGTGGCCCGCGCGGCGATGGAGCTTGCGGTCGAGTACTCAAAGCAGCGCGTTCAGTTCGGCGTCCCGATCGCGATGCACCAGGCGATTCAGTTCATGATCGCCGACATGGCGACGAAGGTTCACCTGGCACGCCTCGCGACCTGGAACTCGGCCGTCCTGCTCGATCAGGGCAAGCGCAACACGCTCGAGTCCTCGCACGCCAAGCGCTTTGCCGCGGACACCGCGATGGAGGTCGCGACCGACGCGGTACAGATCTATGGCGGCTACGGGTTCATCAAGGACTACCCCGTCGAGAAGCTGATGCGGGATGCCAAGATCCTCCAGCTGTATGAGGGGACGGCCCAGATTCAGCGTCTGGTGATCGCCCGCGAGGTCTTGCTGCCCCGGCGCGCCGAGCAGCCGGCGCACGCCTAGCGGAGGGTGATGATGGGGCCGCCCCGTGGGTTAGGCTGCCGCACCATGCCGGTGGGTTCGCGAACACAGACGATCACGACCCCAGACGGCGGCGAGATGGGGGCGTACATCTCGGTACCCGAGTCCGGGAGCGGGCCGGGTCTGGTGGTGTTGATGGAGATCTACGGTGTCGGTCCCTACATACGCCGAGCCACCGAGCGGTTGGCCGAGCTCGGCTACGTCGCGATCGCCCCGGACCTGTACCGGCGTCTTGAGCCTGGCGCTGAGCTCGATCACGACGAGGCGGGCCTCGAGCAGGCATTCCAGCTGTCGCGACGTCTGGACCAGCAGGGGGCGGTCGATGACGCTCGCGCCGCGCTTGACGCCCTGAGGTTATTGCCCGAGGTCGAGGGCCACGATGCGGGGGTGCTCGGCTTCTGTCTCGGGGGCACGCTCGCCTATCACGTAGCCGTAACGGCCGACCCGGCGTGCGCGGTCTGCTACTACGGATCCAGGATTCCCGACTCGCTCGAGCTCGCCACCCAGATCGACTGCCCGGTGCTGTTTCACTTCGGCGGCGACGATCCTTACATCTCTCGCGATTCGGTGGAAAAAGTCTGCGAGTTTGCCGCCCGGCATTCCGGATGGGAATGCCACATCCAGCCCGGCGCCGGTCACGCGTTCGATAATCACGAGGCGCCGATGTTCTATGTCCCGGAGGCCGCCGACGCCGCGTGGGAGCTGACCCAGGACTTCCTGACCCGCACGCTCGGCGTGCACTCGTCGCTGCCGTCGTAGTTTCCGTGGGCCGCGGGCAGGCTGATGCCTCTCAGCATGTGCACACCCGCGCGTTCCGCGGGTCTGAGCCTGGTCGGACCCGATCCCTGGGGTCGCAGTGTGCTCGCGGACCGTCGGCTCGCCGATGCGATTAGCGCCTCGCCGCCGCCCGCCTGAGGCCGAGCGCTCGGCCCTCGCCAGGTGGATAAAGCGGTAAACAACGCGGCCGAGGGCACGGATGCTGTCTTATGCACACCAGGGGAGGACGGCGCGACAATCGTGGCCGCGGAGGCGGCGGTTGACGCGCTATCCACCCTCAGCCGCGCACCGCGGATCCCGAGTCTGGCCGAGCGCGGAGCCTAGCCCCGCGTTCTCGTCTTTCCCCCCAGCGATGAGTTCTCGGCGGTCCGAGGTCTAAGAGGGAGTATTCAGCACGCCGAACAGCGACCCGCCGTACAAGGAGGCCACCATGGCGCAACCGATCACCCCGTTTCTGTGGTTTGACAGCGAGGCCGAGGATGCAGCGAAGTACTACACCTCGATCTTTCCGAACTCGCGGATCACGAACGTCAGCCACTACACCGAGGCTGGCCCGCGGCCGGCGGGAACGGTCATGACGGTCGAGTTCGACCTCGACGGCCAGCGGTTCCACGCCCTGAACGGCGGCCCGCACTACAGCTTCAGCGAGGCGATCTCGTTCGTCGTCAGCTGCGAGACCCAGGAAGACGTCGACTACTACTGGGAGCGGCTGTCGCAGGACGGCGAGGAAGGACCGTGCGGCTGGCTCAAGGACCGCTTCGGCCTTTCGTGGCAGGTCGTGCCCGAAGGCATGATCGAGCTGTTCACCGATCCGGACCGGGGGCGGGCCCAGCGCGCAATGCAGGCGATGCTCGGCATGCATAAGCTCGACCTTGCCGCAATGCGCAGTGCAGCGGACGGGGTCCCCGCGGCCTGACGCGCGGCGCTCACCTTCGAGCCGACGGCGGCAGCATCGGTCTCCTCTACGACCGATACCGGCGTCGGCTCTGAATCAGTGCGTGGTTGAGCATCGTCTCGTCGTCGTCCTCGCGCGCGACTACGACGACCTTGTTCCACGCCCCCCGATAGACCACTCGCTCGCTGTAGATCTGGGTTCGAAAGCGTTCTGTGTAGATCGTTGGGAGTGCATCGCCGCCGCCGTACATCCGTCTGGCCCCGTCGCTGCCACGGATGACCGCGACGAGCTCACGGGTCTGCTCGTAGTCGTCGGCGGCGACAAACTCAGCTAACGGCTGCTGCGGAGATCCGGCGCTGAGGAAGGCGACCACGTACTTTCGATCGCGTCCCCGCTTGTTGCTGCGGATCGTCTCGCCGAGGCCGATCTGAACCGCGCCCTCCGCGCGTGTCGTAGCCATGAATACGCGGTAGCGCGAGTAGTCGTCGCGCCCGTTCGGCCATCGATAGGACTCTCCGTCCCGGTCCTGCACGAGTCGCCAAGCGTCCGGGAGGTCGGCCGAACGCCGCTGGTCCAGAGCCTCGGGCTGGTCTGTCGCGCCATCGGGGCCCAGCAGCTTGATGATCGGCCTGTCGAAGCCCGCGGAGGAAAGCTGGGTCAGCAGCGGGCCCAGCTCGCGATCCGGAACGTTCTGCACGAGGACGGAAAACGGGCACATCACTAGTAACGTTGAGAAACGTAGCAACGTAACACTACGTCGTCAAGAAGTGTGTTACTATGGGTGTTGCGCCAGAACCCCCGCCGATGTGGTCGAGCCCACAAGCTCCCTCCACGTCATTCCTGGGTCCGGGTTGCATGGATTGGCTCAGCCGAGCCACGTCCACCGATATACGAGAGTGGAGTCAACATGAACGTCACCATTCGACGCTATGAGTCGACCGACCAGGCCCGCACGAGCGAGCTAGTCAAGAAGGTCGAGGAAACCCTCGTTCCGCAGCTGAGCGAGCTGCCGGGGTTCAGCGGCTATTACCTTATCGACTCCGGTAACGGCGTAATGACCTCCGTTGGATTCTTCGACACCGCGGCCCACGGCGATGAGTCGAACCGCTTCGCGAGCACCTGGGTGCGCGAGCAGAAGCTAGAGGGCGCACTACCGAACCCGCCGAAGACCACCATCGGCGAAGTAGTCGTCCAAAAGACGCGCGAGCTCGTAGGCGCGTAACCGCTCCGAAGCCGCCGTCGCAACGAGAAGGCCCGCCGCCGCGGGCCTTTTCGTCGTCTGCGAACGCTCCGGCGTCGTCGTGAACGGCCAGTCCGTCTCTTCCCCCTCCGGGCACCGCAGTTGCCACGAAGACGGGGCCGCCGCTACTCGGTCGTGCTGAATTCCCAGATCGCGATCGCGAGCAGGATCAGCCCTAGCACGAGGATTACCGCGGCCTCGAGCAGCGCCGGTACATGCCATCCCCACCAGGTGACCCCGGGGTCGAGCACCCGACGCGCGACTGGGGAGATCGAGATGTGGCTGAAGACCAGCCGTCGCATCGGATCGACCGCGTAGGTGAGCGGATCGAGTCTGTTCAGCACGGTTAGCCAGCCGGGCAGTCCGGAGGCTGGGAACAGCGCGCCGGAGATGAAGAACATCGGCATCACGACCATCTGCATGACGCCGAAGAACGCCTGCATCTGCTTGATCCGCACAGCGATCATCACGCCGAACGCCGTGATCGCGAAGGCGAGCAGCAGCTGGAGACCGAAGATCCCGAGGATCAGCGTGAAGTTGTAGGGGACGTGGACCAGCGGGCCCAGCAGGATCATGATGATCCCCTGCGAGCAGGCGACCGTCGCGCCTCCCAGGCATTTGCCGATCACGATCGAGCTGCGGCGCACCGGCGCGACCATCATCTCTCGCAAGAATCCGAATTCGCGATCCCACACGATCGACGCGGCGGAGAACATCGCCGTGAACATCACCGCGATGCAGAGGATCCCCGGGTAGATGAAGGTCTTCAGGTCGACGCCGTGGGTGCCCGTGGATGAAAGCCGCTGCAGACCCGAGCCCATCACGAACAGAAACAGCAGTGGCTGGATCAGCGCCGAGAGGATTCGGATGCGGTCGTTGACGAACCGGATCAGATCGCGGCGCCAGACGATTCTGATCGCGCGGAGCTCCGAGGCGATGCTGTGCGGCGGGACGTGGACCTGGATGATCGGCACCGGGTCGCGGGGCGCTTCACCGGTGATCGCTCGGTCGGCAGTTGTGCTCAACGCCGGCCTCCGTGCATCATCTGCATCATCATCCGGTTGCGGTTCTTGCCGGCGTCCTCCTCGGCATCACGAATCGTCGTGCCGGTGTAGGACATGAACACGTCGTCGAGCGTCGGGCGCGAGACGCTGACGGCCTCGATCGGCACCCCGAGCTCGGCGAACAGGCGTGGCACGAACTCCTCGCCGCCGGGCACGCCGAATGTCACCGCACCCTCCGCCATCCGCGCCTCGATCCCGAAGCGCTCTCTGAGGGCCTCGATCGCCGCCTCGTCGTCCTCGGTGTGGATCATCACGCGATCCTTTCCGACCTGCGCCTTGAGCGTTCCAGGTGCGTCCAGAGCGACGATCTTTCCGTTGTCCATGATCGCGATCCGGTCGCACCATTCAGCTTCGTCCATGTAGTGCGTGGTCATGAAGATCGTGATCTCCTCGCGCTCCTGAAGCTCGCGGATGTACGTCCAAATCGACCGGCGGGTCTGGGGGTCGAGCCCGATCGTCGGCTCGTCGAGGAACAGGACTCGAGGCGAGTGCATCATGCCCCGCGCGATCTCGAGGCGCCTGCGCATGCCGCCTGAATAGGTCCCCGCCGGTGAGTCTTTGCGCTCCCACAAGCCGACCATCTCCAGCACCTGACGCATCCGGGGATCCACCAGGTCGGACTGGATCCCGTAGAGCTCAGCGTGCAGCTTCAGGTTCTGGGCGCCCGTCAGATAGTTGTCGAGCGTCGGGTCCTGGAACACCAAGCCGATATTGCGGCGAACGTCATCGCGCTCGCGGACCACGTCGTGTCCGGCCACCGACGCCGAGCCGGCCGTCGGCTTGACGAGCGTGCAGAGCATGTTGATCGTCGTGGTCTTGCCCGCGCCGTTGGGCCCGAGGAAGCCGAACACCTCGCCCGCGGATACCTCGAAGTCCACGCCGCGGACGGCGTGGACCTCGTCGTAGCGCTTGGCCAGGCCCTGTACGAGGATCGCGGGCTGGGGGTGATTCGAGTTCGAGACGCTCCTCCCGGGCATCGGGTCTTAACCCTACGCGCTCAATCCCCGTCCTCCTCGGCAAGGATCCGGTAAAGCGAGCGCCGGGCTTCGGCCAGCACCTCGCAGGCGCGCTCGGTCTGGCGCTCGTCGCCGACCTGCGAGACCTGCCAGGCGGCCTTGCCGAGCTGAACCAGCAGCGAGCCGAGCTCTGAGAAAGAGTGACCGACTGGCTCGTCCTTGACCTCCCATGGGGCAGGTCCGGTGCCGTCCGCCGAGGCCCGCAGGCGGCCCGCGTCGGTGATCTCGAATAGCTTCGTGCCGTCGCGATCGGTTGCCTTGATCAGGCCCTCGTCCTCGAACTGCGCGAGCGTGGGGTAGACGGATCCGGGGCTGGGGCGCCAGTGTCCGCCGCTGCGCTCCTCGATCGTTTGCATCAGCTGATATCCGTTTCGGGGCCCCTCTTCGGCGAGCAGCCGTAGGAGGGCGACCTTGACGTCACCGCGGCGCTTGCGTCCGCGACCCCCTCCGAACGGCCCCTCACCGAATGGGCCGCCGGACCCCGGGCCGCCACGCGGGCCGCCCCACATCCCGGTGAGCGCTGCCAGCTTCTCGAGGTGCTCCTGACGCGGGAATCCCCGACTCCAGTCGTTACTCATGGCGTGCCTCGATCGTGGACCTCTGAAATAGAAAGCGCATCTGGCCTCCGTCGATAGTGTTGCGATGCATACCGATATATCGCAGACAGTCGCATTAGTCAAGTGACGCGGGGCCGACAGACGCGGAACTCGCCACCGCTCAGCCGCGGGTCGGATCGCGGGTAAGCGAATATCGTTGTCCTACCGATGAGGGTCCTCCGACTATGCAGCCGCGGCCTCCTCGGCACCTTCGTCGCCCTGCTTGCGCTTGCGCTCGTCGCTACCGCGCAAGCTCGACTGGTCACCCTGGGCTTCTCGGTGCAAGGGCGCGCAATCACGGCGCAGGTGCTGGGTCCGAACAGCGCCCCGCGCAAGATCCTGCTGGTCGGGTGCATCCACGGCAACGAGTGCGCCGGCCGCGTAATTCTCTCCGCGGTGGCACATCTGCCTGTTCGGAGGGGAGTGCAGCTGTGGCTCGTGCAGGAAATGAACCCCGACGGAACTGCCGCCGACACACGGCAGAGCGCGCACGGCGTCGACCTGAACCGGAACTTCCCTTACCAGTGGCAGCCGATCACGGATCCCACCTTCTACTCGGGTCCTCACTCCGCATCGGAGCCCGAGACTCGAGTGGCGATCCGGTGGATCCTTCGCATCAAGCCGGCGGTGACGATCTGGTATCACCAACATCAAGACCTGGTCGATATGGCCGGTGGCAATCGTGCGGTCGCACGGCGTTATGCGCGGGTTGCCGGATTGGCCGCTACGTGCCTCCCGTTCTTGCCGGGTACCGCGCCCGGATGGTCAAACCACAAGCTGGCCGGAACTACCTCGTTCGTCGTGGAACTACCCGCGGGTCCGGTCGACCGCGCGGCACTCGGCCGACACGTCCGTGCCGTGCGAGCGATGGAGCGTGGCCAGCACACTGGCTCACGCACCAGCTGCGCCCCGTAGCTGAGCCAGCAGGTGGGGTGCCTAGGTCACGCCGTGATTGCGTAGCAATTCCGCGATCTCCGGGCTCGGTGGCTTCGGCTGGTCGAACGACGCGCTGACTTCGTCCAGGGGTGAGCCGGCATCGATCATCATCCGGACGACCGCCGGCCAGTTGGGTGCCGGTACGTCGTCGGGTTTCTCACCGCTACCGATGCACCCCCACTCCAGCGGCATGCTCTCCCACCTGAGATCCCGTGCTGTCACCGCTGCGCCGCGATCGAGCAGGAGCCGCACGGTCTCGGCGGCGCCAGAGTAGGCGGCCACATGCAGCAGCGTTCCGCCGTCCTCGCCGATCGGCTCTCGGATCGGAAAGCCAAGCTCCAGCATGAGGCCAACAGCCCCCGAGCTATCGGTCTCAGCGGCACGGAGAATGGGGATGCGCAGGGTCTCGGTGAGTCGACTGGCCAGCTCCCCATCCGCCGACAGGATCGTTCTCGCCTCGGCCTCGTCGTCGGTGAGGCAGGCAGCGATAAGGCGTGAGGCGGACGTGCTGCGCTCGATTGCGTTAAGGCGCCGGGGCTGTTCCGGCGACCCGATGGGTCCCAACAGTGCCGGTGATCGTCGCGACGGCGTTCGAGCCCGAGATTGTCCATCGCGCTGTGAAAGTGCCGCCCCCGGTCGTGGTGAGGTGGCCCACCGCATCGAGCCAGTTGAGTGGATTCTTCGCCGCGGTCAGCACGACCGTCCCGCTGACAGCGACGCCCGGGATCAGCTGGTCGTGATGAAGCGTGAGGAGCTGGCCAGTGTGGGTCACCCTCACGGTGCCGCCGCGCAGCCCAATGTCGTGGTTGCCAACCGCCGCGTAGAAACGTGTGAAGGCGTCCCCGGCGGTCTCCACCGCAGCCGCCGCGAGCGCGCGCTCCGGCACGGAGGCCGAGTTGCCTGGCGCGGGCGTGATCGGCGGCTCCTGCGCGAGCGAATCGGCAAACATGCCGACTGAGTGAATCGGGGGCGTTTGCGCGGCGCACGAGGTAGCCAATGTGCCGAGTGCGCTCGGGTCCGCCACGAAACGCTCGACCAGCAGTGACCCGCAAGTGGTGGAGCCCTCGCCCACCACGTGCGTCGAGTTCGCGACCAGAACGAAGCGTGACTGGCCGCCTAGGGCCCGGAGGATGCGGGGATGGTCGACCGGCGGCGTGAGCGTGTCGAACTCGCCGCCCAGCCCCAGCACAGGCAGCGACTTGGGGACCAGCGGAGGCGTGTGGTCAATCGGCGGCTGGGCGTCTGTCGGCTTGGGCCACTTCAGGCAGGCATCGTAGGTCTCGGTGTTCTCGTCCATTGACAGCCACTCGGCAGTCGTGAACGGGAAGAAGGTCTGTGGCGGCAGTGCGCTCTGTGCGGCTGCGTATTCATGCCGCCGCACGCTGATCGGGTTGCTCAGCCTGAACAGCTGACGGTAGTCGCTGCAAGCGACCGCGAGGTACAGGCCCTCAGATTCCTGGTTCGCGGGCACCATGTAGTTCTCGTCGTAGGCGAGCCGTTGGGCGTACAGGCGCAGCAGCGGCGCTTGATCGTGGTTGAAGAGCAGCGCACGATTGGCCGCGTCCAGCTGCTGATAGACGATCGAATCCGAGCCTGCGTCGTTGACGAGGTTGACGAGCCCGACCACCCCCATCGTGGTGTGCACCGCCCGTCCGTTGTATGGCCCGGGCACGGTGCCCGAGATCGCATGTGTGCGGAGTAGCTGCGCCACTTGGGCGATCCGGCCCCACGGTGTGCCAGGTGCGCCGGCTTCAGCTTGGGCGCAAGACGGCCAGCGGGAGCAGGCGAGATCGAACGCAACCGGCATTGAGGCGACCCCACTGATGTACCACGGGTCGATGCCGACAGTGGGGTAGGTCGAGTCGAGGATCAAGGAACGCAGCAGCCTCGGGTAGCGCGACGCGAACACCTGCGAGAACCACGACCCGTACGAATCCCCGTACAGGTCGACGCGCGGCACCTTGAGCGCGCGGATCAGCGCCGCGACATCCTCCGCCGACGCTGCCGTAGTGAACAGGTCAGACGCGTGCAAACGCGTGCCGTCGGTGTAGTGCCAACGACGGTTGAGCGACGCAGCGCACCTTGCTGTCGCGTTCTCGAACCAGGCCGATGGGTTCGGCGCGTTCGCGTGCTGGACGAGCGGGCAATTCACGACCTCCGAGCCGCCCGTGCCTCGTAGGTCGACCGCGAGCATGTTCCAGCGCCGCAACAGCGGGCCGTACATGGCGGCATACCCGGACGTTCCTGTGCCGATCCCGGTGGCGTAGGAGACCGAGCCGATCGAGGGATAGCCCGGTCCGCCCTCGACCGGAAGAACCGTTCCCCGCGCGTGAACTCGCCTTCCGTTGTCAGCCGGATACCACTCGAAACCGATGGAGATCGTGGGCGAGATTGCCGCGTGGCGCCAGTCCAGCGGGACGGAGAGCTGACCGCAGTACCCGAGCGGCGAGCTGCCGCATTTGGTGAGAGTCTGAGTCCCGACGACAATCTGCTTGCCGGCGCCGGCCGCGGTCGCGGCGGCCGGCCACGCGGCGACACACGCGGCCACAGCCATGATGCGCGAGGCGAAGCGCCGGGGACGCTCGCGTCTCGCCCTCACTGGCGAGGTACCACCTCCCATAGCCGCGAAGCATGCCAGGCCGGCCAGGTAGGTGCACGCCCGCACGACCCGCGGCGCCGAGTACGACCCTTGCTGAGTACGACCTCTCGCATACCCTCGGGCGGTGGCCGCGCTACGCACCGATCGTCTGCTCCTGCGCCAATGGCGCGAGTCCGATTGCGAGCAGTTCGCGACGATGAACAGCGACCCAGTGGTGATGGAGCACTTCCCGGGGCTGATGGATGAGCAGGACAGCGAGCGTTGGGCGCAAGAGATCCGCGCGCAGATTGCCCAGCGCGGTTGGGGGCTGTGGGCGGTCGAGCTGCACGCCGGGCCACCGTTTGCTGGTTTCGTCGGGCTGAACGTCCCGCGCTTCATGCCCGATGCGGTTGAGGTCGGGTGGCGGCTGATCACCGAAGTCTGGGGGCACGGATACGCCACCGAAGCGGCAGGAGCCGCCGTTCGGTATGGCTTCGAGGAGCTCCACCTGCAGGAGATCATCTCGTTCACGACCCCGGCCAACCTGCGGTCCCGGCGGGTAATGGAGCGGCTCGGGATGACGCATGATCCAGCCGATGACTTCGATCATCCCTTCGTGGATCCCGGGCCGATCAAGCGCCACGTCCTCTATCGGCTAACCCGTGAACGATGGAGCAAGCCGCCGGCGCCGGCGCAGTAGGGGCAAGGCGCTGCCTGATCACGCGGAGAGCCGAACGCCGCGGTGTCGAGGGAACTCCGCTCTAGCGAAACTGGAGCACCGGCTGCTCCGCGATCTACCGAGCCCGACACTCGCTCGAGGTATGAGCGGATCGTCCGGGCGAGGGAGAGCTCGAAGCGCCGACCGTCAGCGAGGTCGTACAGCGGCGTGCGGCGTGCGGATCACAGATAGCAGCCGGGGGGGGGG
>JALYZY010000119.1 GCA_030948665.1 Actinomycetota bacterium
GCATTCGCCTCCCGGTCCGCTCGAGTTGCCCGTCCGCGTTCGCTGCTATCTGGGTGGGAACTGCGAGCCGGGTGCGGGGTTGGCAAGGTTGGCCGTGGGCGCTTGCGCCGTGTAGCCGATGACCGCGCAGTTGATATCCACTCCAACTGAGCCGTACGGCTCGGGTTGGCCGGTGGCGGGGTTCACGCCGGTCAGCAGGTCGGGCCGGGTGGCCGCGAGGTTGAACACTTGGACCTCGTCGATCTGCCGAGTGTTGAGGCCGTCCTTGACCGCCTTTGGAGTCCACAGGCCGAGCTGCGCGTCCCACAGTGGACTGTACGCGTCGGCGTGGCGCGGGTCCGCCAACGTCGGGAAGTCCCCGAATACGTTGAGCAGATCCCCGCCGTGGCGCAGCGCGTTGATCAGGCCGGTGTTGGCGAGCGACGCGTCTTCGCCCACGTGACCGTCGAGCGCGAGGTGCTGGAACCCTTGGGCTTGCGGGTTCTCAGCGCCGGTCTGGCCGTTGATGAATCCGAACAGACGCTCTCTGGAGGAGCCGAGGAAGTCGTCGCCGCCGTTAAACGACGCGTCGTTGAGCGCGGGCACGTAGGTCGCGCGCTCCAGCACCGCCGTCAGCGGCTGGCCGGCGTCGGTGCTGAGGTAGACGATCGGCTGGCCTGCATCGAACCCTTTGACGAACAACAGGTCCGCCCACGACTCGGCGAACTGGCCGGGAGCCGACGGTCCGGCGATGTGGATGCGAAGCACCCGGTCGCCGGTGTTGGTGTGATGGGTGACGTCAAACGGTCCGTTGCCGGTGGCGATGATCGGCGCGTTGTACACCACGTCGGATCCGGCGATCCGGATGAACGGGCTGTAGCCAGGACCGGCCACGGCGCCGGCCTGGAAGCTCTTCAGCGGAAAGCCGGTCGGGCCGGGCACCGCAATCCGCGTGGGGCTGAAGTCCGGGGCGCCCTGAAAGTGGATCACGGCCGGTCCGAACGGATTCGCCTGAGGCGATGGGTGGTCCTCGGTGACCGTACGCACACACGCAGCGCAGCCGATCCCGACGTTGGCCAGCTTGGGCGCGTAGTTCACGCCCAGGTCGTGCGCCAGGCCAGAGTCGGAGGCGTCCTCCAGGATGTACCACACCCGCTCGGTTTGACCGGGCTGGCCTCGAACGGGCGCGGTCCCTGGGTAGATCGGCAGCCGTACCGTGTCGTTGCTGAGGTTGACCTGGAGCGCGCTCTCGAGCGTCAGCTTGTTGCGCGGGAGCAGTCCGCTCAGCTGACCCAGACCACTGGCTGAGCCGCCCCGGCCGGTCTCGGCCACCCGGTGCCTGGAGTGGTGTCGGCCCGCTGCCGCTCCCTGCCCGGCGATGCCAACCAGCACCAGGCCGGCGAGTGCTACCGAGAGCATTCCGACCAACAACAATCGACTTCCTGCGAACATCGGTTTGGATGGTTGATGCATGATTCGAGCCTCCTGGCTCGTCAGATAGGTGAAAACGCTGTGCTGCCCTCAGAGAGAACTGCGTCATCAGGGTCCACGCGCCCGAGAACGACGCCGTCCGGCTGACAACATGAGCGCCAGCCCGTACGGCAAGGCGTGAGCGCCGAGGACGGATCGCGGCGAGCAGCGAAACGGGCCCGAATCGGGCGGCGGCAGCGCATCGCTGCTCCTTACTTTGTGGGTTTGCCCCGTTCAAATCGGTCTGGGACGAGAGCGGCGCATGTACCGCTCGCGGGCTGGACCGGAGGGTCCAACTAGTGGACCAGGGTCAGCACCACGTGTCAAGGCAAACCCGGCCAGCGACAGAGAACGTTAAGGACCGCCTCGACGACAGCCCCGAGGCTCTGTGTTGCTCGCCTAACGGCGCCGGGCTCGACGCGCGTCCCGCACGCCGTGCGCGTGCAGCTGCGCGATCGCGCCGTCAAGCGCCGCTCGCAGCTGACCGCTGTCGCGGCTTGTCTTGGCCAGCAGCAGCCCGCCCTGGATCGCTGCCAGCGTCATCGTGGTCAGCGTCTCGAGATCGGCATCGGCCGCCAGCAGACGGTTCTCGCGCAGCCGCCCCAGCGCTGCGCCGATCGCCTCGCGCCAGGTTTGAAACGCGTCGCTGAGCGCAATCCGAAAGGTCTCATCGGTATCCGCGAGCGACGCCGCGAGGGTGCCGATCGGACAGCCGCCACGCGCCCCCTGCTGCTCGACCAGCGCGACCATCGAATCAGCCCAGCATTCGAGGTCGTGCCAGTCCTGCACAGCGCCGAGCGCCTCCGCCTGCGCGCCGAGCACGGCGGCGGACTGATATTCGATCACCGCCTGCACGAGCCCGTGCTTATCGCCGAAGTAGTGATAGAGCTGGCTCTTACTCGTCTGCGTGACGGCGCGGACGTCATCGAGGCTCGTGCCGCCGACGCCGCGCTCGCCGATCAGCTCCGCGGCGGCGCGAACGATCCGCGTCCGCGTCGCACGCCCCTGCTCGGTGATCGAAGATACCGCCATAGCAGCGATCCTAGCGTTGCTGGACCTTACGGTCCAGCCGCATGCTGACTGGATTGGACAGTCCAGTCACGACCAGCTACGCTGGACTAACCAGTCCAACGTAGGAGCTGCTCCGATGCAAACGCTGCACAACGGCGACACCTTCCCCACGCTCATCCTCGATGCCGTCGGCGGCGGTCAGATCTCGCTGCCCGACGACCTGGCCGGCGATTTCGGCGTCGTGTTGATCTACCGCGGGTCTTGGTGCCCGTACTGCAACGCTCAGCTCGCGGGGTTCTCCCGGGCAGCGGACAGGTTCGCCGAACTCGGGATCAAGATCGTCGCCTTCTCGGTCGACGACGAGGCCACCTCCACCGCGGTTGTCGACAAGCACCACCTGGCGTTCGCGGTCGGTCACAGCGCCGACGCCGACGAGGTCGCCGCGGCCACTGGCACGTACACCAACGAGGACCCGCACTACCTGCAGTCCACCGGGTTTGTCCTGGCCCCCGACGGCACGGTGATCACCGCGGTCTATTCCACCGGGGCGATCGGCAGGCTGGTCGCCGACGATGTCGCCGGCCTCGTCCGCTACGTAAAGTCCGCCCACCTGGTCGCCTCCGCCCCCGCCGCCGCGAGCTGATCACCACCCGGGCTGGACGCCGCCATCGATCACATACGCACCTTCGCTGTCTGACCTTGAAGGTGACCGGCGGCGCTGCCCACCGTGCCACTGATCGGCCCCGCCAGTCCAAGCGTCGATCGCCGAGCTAGCGCGCTGTTGCCACGGGCGGCACCAGAACTGGCTTGGGGTCACCGGTGGCTAGCTGAAGGCCAGCTCGGTCTGAATCTCGATCCCGCCCTCGAGGCTGCGGGCGACAGGACAGAAGCGAGCATGGAAGCCGTGAACGCGCTCCACCTCGTCGCGGCGGTCCTCGGGGATGCCGGCCAGGCGGTAGCGAACAGTGATCCGCCTGATCACGAGAACGTGGTCCTCGTCAAACACATCCCCGATCGCCTCAACCTCGTAGGCATCGCGCTCGACTTCGATCTGACGCGCCTCCAGCGCGCCGGCGAACGTGCCGGCCAGTCACCCGCCAGCGGCCGCCACGACGTAGCCGAGCGTCGTCGCGTGCGGTGGGAAGTCCGCTGGGGAGACGCCGTAGTGGTCGGCCACCTCGGTATGGACGCCGAATGTGACCGGCTCGTCCTCGGCCGGCAGGTAGGCAAGGCGCTGCGGGCCGCCGAGCCGCTCGATCCGCACGCGTGAAATGTAGGCCGGTCCGTTCACTTCCCGGCGCCGGCGTCGAGCTTGAGCGCTACCGAGTTGATGCAGTAGCGGTCACTGCCTTGGGGGCCGTCAGAGAA
>JALYZY010000122.1 GCA_030948665.1 Actinomycetota bacterium
TCGGTGTGCAGATCGGCGTGGTCACGCCGGCCAGCGCATCAGCACTGATCGCCGCCGGGCTGCTGTCGGTGATCATCTTCCCCGCTACAGGCGTTGCCCTGCTTCGTCTCCGGGCACCGGCGCAAGAGGTGGACCAGGCGGCGATGCCGACTCCCGCGACGCCGGTGCTGACCGCCGCGGACCGCGCCCTCTGCCACCTCGCCAAGGCAGCGCCCGAGGCCACAGCGCCTTGATCGCAAGCACCCCCGCAGAACTGGCTTCGGCTACGGGGTCGCGCCACGCTCTGCCCGCGCGAGTCGTAACAAATGCGGTGCCCGCGAGACGAAACATCAGCCGACCCGCTCGCCAAGCGAAGGCGACGAAACCAGGAAGGACAAACATGCTCTTCAGAAACCGACCCACCAGCTCCAGCACCGCCAGTCCGAGCGACGCCACCCAGGCCCGGCCCGCACCTCCGTTGGCTGGCAATGGCCCGCCCGGCGCAGCACGGGCGACGTTCGCCGCCGGCTGCTTCTGGGGCGTCGAGGCCGCCTTCCGGGAAATCGACGGAGTCCTGCAGACATCGGTCGGATACACCGCCGGCCACACGCCGGCACCCACCTACGACCAGGTATGCAGCCATGCCACTGGCCACGCCGAGGCCGTCGAGGTGTGGTTCAACCCGGCCGCCGTCAGCTACGCGGAGCTCCTCGACACGTTCTGGCAGATCCACAACCCAACTACGCGGAACCGACAGGGACTCGATATCGGCGATCAGTACCGCTCGGCGATCTTCTTCCACTCGCCCGAGCAGGAGATCACCGCGCTCTCCTCGCGTGAGGGCGAGCAGGCCAAGCACCGCCGGCAGATCGTGACCGAGATCGCTCCCGCCTCTGCCTTCTACCGCGCCGAAGAGTACCACCAGCGCTACTTCGAGAAGAGCGGCCGCGCGGCCTGCGCCGTGACGCTCCGCTGAGCCCCGCGACCACTGCAGCAACGACGACGATCGGAGAAGGAACATGGACACCAAGACGCCGAAGACCGAAGAGGAGTGGCGCGAGCAGCTCACGCCCGAGCAGTACGAGATCCTGCGGCGCAAGGGCACCGAGCCGCCGTTCAGCGGCGAGTACGCGTTCTCGAAGGAGGACGGCATGTACCGGTGCCGGGCCTGCGGAAATGAGCTGTTCAGCTCTGAGGCCAAGTTTGAGTCGGGGACCGGCTGGCCGAGCTTCACCGAGCCCGCGCTCGTGGCGAGCGTCGAGCTGCGCCCCGACAACAGCCTGTTCATGCGCCGCACCGAGGTGGTCTGCCGCCAGTGCGAGTCGCATCTCGGTCACGTCTTCGACGACGGACCCGGCCCTAACGGGCAGCGCTACTGCATCAACTCCGGCGCACTCGACCTCCAGCGCTCCGACGACATGGACTGAAGCTGGTCGGTGCCCGTCAGCCGAGAGAGGCTTGAGATGTCCGGCTATCCGCAAGCGATCACCACTGTTGACCACGTCGAACCGGTCCCGCGGCGCATACGGGCCGCGCTCGTCGGGCAGATCGTGCTCGACACCACGCGCGCCCTGTACCTGTGGGAGTGGCCCCATTACCCGCAGTACCACATCCCAGCCGACGATGTCGACCCTGATGCGCTCGTGGACGAGCAGCGCACTCACCGCCTCAGCCGCGGCGCGGTCGCGAGCGTCGGGCTGCGAGCCGGTGAGGTACACCGCGCCGGCGCAGGCCGCCGTTACCTTGAGTCCACCGTCGAGGGACTGACGGGCACGATTCGCTTCGACTGGGATGCGCTGGACGCGTGGTATGAGGAGGACGAGCGCGTGTTCGTCCACCCGCGTAGCCCGTACGTGAGGGTGGACGCGCTGCGGTCCACCCGCCGCGTGCGGGTGCAGTGCGACGGCGTCGTTCTCGCCGAGTCTGGCTCGCCGGTCATGGTCTTCGAGACCGGTCTGCCCACGCGCTACTACATGGACCGCAGCGCTCTCGACTTCGCCCATTTGCGACCCAGCGAGACCGCCACCGCCTGTCCCTACAAAGGGCGGACCACCGTGTACTGGTCGGCAGAGATCGGCGAGCGCCTCTACACCGACCTCGCCTGGTCATATGACTTCCCCACCCGCCAGCTGCTGCCGATCGCTGGGCTCGTCTCCTTCTACAACGAGAAGGTCGACGTGTTCATCGACGGCGACGAGCAACCACGACCGCAAACCCACTTCTCCACCTGAGCCACTCGACCAACTGAGCGCGTTGCGCCCGGACGGCTCAGGCGCCTTCTGGACTGACGCCCGACCCGATCGTCGCCGTAGGCGCACAGCTATTCGGTGCAAAGTCCGCCACGAGTCGCGATGTGGTCGGAAGGGGGAGTGAGTGCTCGTCTTCGACTCGACTGAGTACCGCAGGCACAGCGAAGCAGGGCAGGGTGGCCCGACTCACATCTCGCCACGAACGCGACTGGCAGACCACCCGCCGGGCGAATAGTGCGGCGCGCCCTGCTCGCCGTGCAATGCAGGACGCGCGGCGACGACGACGCTGAGATGCTCGTTGAAACGGAAGGCAGGTTCCCGCGGTGGTCCGTCGTCCGCCTTACTGACTGCGAGTGGACGCCGAGGTAACCTTTCTGCGAGGACGAGCCGGTCGACTCTCGAGATCGAGGTCCTCGGGATGGGTGTGATGTCCGGCTGAGCAGCGCAGTTCGGCTTGCACGGTGGCGCCGCAGCCGCGGTGGATGAGCTCGACTGGGCCCCCTTCAGGAGCCAGCCAGCGATCGCCCCATTGCTTCAGTGCGACCAGCGCGGGGAAGAAGTCGCGTCCTTTCTCGGTCAGCTGGTAGCCGTGGCGGGTGCGTTTGCCGGGCTCCCGGTAGGGGACGCGCTCGAGCAGTCCGTGATCGACGAGCTCGTTCAGCCGGGCGGCGGCTACCGGTTCGGAGATGCCGACCCGCTCGGCGAATTCATGAAAACGGGTGGTGCCGTAGAACGCCTCCCGCAGCAGCAGCAGCGCCGAACGTGTGCCCACCACGTCCATCGCCTTGGCGATCGTGCAGCGATCCGCCGTCCACCCGCTGCGGGGGTCGAGCCGCCCCGTGAGTCGAACGATGCTCTCCATCTAGTGATCATCGTAGCTGACTTGCGCGCGCCTAAGTCAATGTGTTACGTTCTGGCTGTGTCTGCCCTAAGCCAGCCCGCGAAGGCGTCTCCGCGGGCGGTGCTCGTGATCGTCTGCGCCGGGGTCGTGCTGGCGAGTCTTGACCTGTTCATCGTCAACGTGGCGCTGCCTCAGATCTCCCGCGATCTGCATTCCCACGGGCTGGCCGACCTCTCGTGGGTGCTGAACGGCTACGCGATCGTGTACGCCGCGCTGCTGGTGCTGGCCGGGCGGGTGGCCGATCGCCACCGGCGCAAGTATGGGTTCCTGCTCGGCGTCGCGGTGTTCACGGTCGCCTCGGCGGCGTGCGGCGCCGCGACCAGCGTGGGAATGCTCGTAGCCTTCCGGCTTGTGCAGGCGGCTGGGGCGGCGCTGCTTACGCCGGCTTCGCTGAGCCTGGTGCTCGCCGCGTTTCCTACCGAGCGGCGCCACGGCGCCGTGCGCGCGTGGACGGCGACCGGGGGCGCAGCGGCGGCGTTGGGGCCGGTGGTCGGGGGTTTGCTCGTGGCCGCCAGCTGGCGCTGGGTGTTTCTGGTCAACGTGCCGATCGGCCTCGCCGCGCTGATCCTCGGCTGGCGGCGGCTACCGGAAGCGCCCGGTCATCCGATTCGTCGCCCGGGTGTCGTGGGTTCGCTGCTCGTCACGCTCGGGGTCGGCGCGCTCACCCTCGCCCTGGTCAAGGGGGGCGACTGGGGATGGGGAGCGGCTTCCACGCTCACGCTGCTGTGCGGCGCCGCGATTGCGCTTGCGCTGTTCGTCGCCGACTGCGAGCGCAGCGCCAACCCACTGATCGATCCGGCTCTGTTTCGTGTGCGCGCGTTCTCGGGTGCGTCACTCATCGCGCTGCTGTTCATGGCCGCGTTCGGGGCGATGCTGCTCTCGATCGTGCTTTGGGACCAGGAAGTGTGGGGGTGGTCGGCATTGCGTACCGGACTGGCCGTCGCCCCCGGGCCATTGATGGTGCCGCTGTTCGGGTTCGTCCTCACCGGGCCGCTGATCGCCCGCTTCGGTCCCGGCCCGGTGATCGGCGTGGGCTCGACGGCGTTCGCGGCCGGCGCGGTGTGGTGGGCGCTGGCGATCGGCGTGCACCCGAACTACGCGAGCGGAATGCTCGGAGGGATGCTGCTGTCCGGGATCGGCGTGGGGCTGACGCTGCCGACGTTCATGGCCACCGGAACCAGCTCGCTGCCGGCCCCATCCTTCGCCACCGGCTCTGCCGTGGTCAACATGCTGCGCCAGGTAGGGCTCGCGATCGGGGTCGCCGTGCTCGTAGCCGTGATCGGAACGCCCAGCGCCGCGCACCGGCTCGCCGCCTTCCAGCACGGGTGGTACGTGATCGCCGTCTTCGCGCTCCTCGCCGCCGCCGCGTCGCTGCTGCTGCGACGGCGCGTGCCCGCGGCCGCCCTCGCGGTGGCGAGATGACCGACCCACCGCCATGGGGTGAGGCGCGTTCTCGTACCGTCACCTGGTATGACCCGATGGCGGCGGCTGCCGCCGGGCGGGGCCTCAGCGGCCGCGAGTACCTCCAGGCGATCGCCGACGGGCGGCTGCCGCCAGCCCCGATCACTTCCCTGCTCGGGTTCGCCGTCACCGAAGTGGGAGACGGAGAAGTCCGCTTTACCGTCACCCCCGATGAGTCGGTCTACAACCCGATCGGCCTCGTACACGGCGGTCTGGTCAGCACCCTTCTTGATTCTGTCATCGGGTGCGCGGTCCACACCACCCTCCCGGCCGGGAGCGGCTACTCCTCGATCGAGATCAAAGTCAGCTTCCTCCGGCCCATCCACGCCAACACCGGCACACTCCACGCCCACGGCTGGGTGACCAAGCCCGGCCGACGGGTCGCCTTCGCCGAAGGCGACGTCCGCGACCAAACCGGGAAGCTCCTCGCGACCGCCTCCAGCAGCCTGCTCATCCTCGCTGCCGCATGAACACGCCCCCGCCCCCCGGCACCTCTACATCTCGCTTGTGAACGGGGTCAACCGACCGCCGGCCGGCTTTGAGCCCCACGGCCGCACGAGCCCGTTCCTTGACCTGATCGGCCCGCTCTACTCCCGGCACACGGACGCCGGCCTCCAATTCGCGCTCGTCATCGACAAGCGCCACGTCAACACCCGCGGCAGTGCCCACGGCGGCGTGCTCGCCGCACTGGCCGACGTAGCGCTCGGCTACGCCACATCCGACACCCAAGATCCACCCGTCCTTCTCACCACCGCCACGCTGACCATAGATTTCGCCGGCACCGTGGACGAGGGCGAGATCGTTATCGCAACCGTCGACGTGCAACGCGTCGGCCGGCGCCTCGCGTTCGCCAACTGCTACCTACATTCCAATGACCGACGCGTCGTACGCGCCAGCGCAGTGTTCGCCAACCCCGGCCAGCCGTCGGACTCCTCAAAATGAGCCGGCGATACCCGAGCGCCGCTCAGAAGCAGCGGGCGCAACCGCCGTCGCTAGGCCCAAAACGAAAGCGAGTCTCTGGCCGCCCATCTGCTCTTCCCTGGTCCTCGCCAGAAGCGGTACTCGCGCTAGACCAGACACCCCGGTCGACGGCTTATCCCGGCCCCCCGCAGCGTGAGACTCCCACCGACCCCGAATCCGAACAGCAGCCGCCGGCTCATTCCGACAGCCACCGCCTAGATCAGGAAGCGTGTCGTCTACTCGGTTCAGCCTTCCCGGACCCCGTCGCTCACTGGCAGCCGCAACCACTCCTAGCATCCGCTTTTCGACCTGCCTGGGACAACTTGGAGCCGAGAGCCAGACTACCCGTAACACACAACGTGGGGGGCGGGTATTCTGGCTCTCGGCTCCTCCAGAAGTACCCCGTTTGCAGGCGGTGTCGCGAACTTGCTACAGACTGGGAGTCTGTAGCACAGTCTGTAGCGCCGTAAAGGCTTAGCTGCGAATCTCGGGACACATCGGGGACACATTTGGCCTTTCGCTCAGACTCTAAACAACACAGAATCCGGGATTTGCAGGGAACTTCCCGATGCCGGAGGAGGGACTCGAACCCCCGACACGCGGATTATGATTCCGCTGCTCTAACCGACTGAGCTACTCCGGCGGGGACTGGCGAGGCGGTCAAATCGAAGCCTCCCAGCAGAGGCGTGAGCCTA
>JALYZY010000147.1 GCA_030948665.1 Actinomycetota bacterium
GCGAGCTGGGCGTCTGAGGTGAACCGGTCGATCCCGGCGATCTCGCCGATGAACTTCGCGGCCAGCAGCACGCCGATCCCGGGTTCGGCCAGCAGCTGCGGCGCGACCTCTTTGACCAGGGCGGCGATCTTGTTGTAGAGGTCTTTGGCGGCGCGGGTGAGCTCTGAGGCGCGGCGGATCATGTCGCGTGCGACCAGGACCTGGGTGCTCTGCTCGGCGCGGGCTAGCCGGGACGCGACCTTGGTCTGCCAGCCAGGCTGGATCAGCGCCTTGGCGGGGATCTCCCAGTCGGGCCAGAGGTCGTGCAGCTGCCAGCGCAGCTCATTGACTAGCCGCGTGCGCATGTCCACCAGCCGGTCGCGGTACAGCGCCAGGGTTCGGATCTCGCGCTCAGGCCCGGCCAATCTCGCGGTCGGGAGGTTCTCCACGCCCTCACGCAGCGCGGCGCGAGCGATCGCCCGCGCGTCGATCGGATCGGACTTGCCGCGGGTACGCGCCCCACGACGCGCGCCGGCCATCAACTGCGGCGCGAGACGGACCACGGTCTCGCCCCGGTCGATCAAGAACCGCTCCAGCAAGCCCGAGACGTTGTGAGCGTCCTCGATCGCCCACACGCGCTCTTCTCCCAGCGCGCGAGCCCATTCCAACAGTCGCCCGTTCCCGACCGGCCTGGCGGGCGCGGTCAGGTGCGCGACCTCCACACCAAGCGGATCGATCGCCGCGGCGGTGTGGGTCTGCTTGTACGGATCAACTCCGATCGTCACCATCCGTCTGTCCCTTCACTCGATGAACCGATGAAGCGGACTCCTGGCGGACATTCCTCAGTTGGGGCGCAGCCACGCTCCTATCAGGTCACACCAGGACGTCCTTGACGGCAACAGGCGACAACTTCACGAATAGGTCAACCCCCAAAAGGGGCGACCAAAGCAGAAAGGGTCAGCCCGAAGCCGTCAAGGACAATCCACTACGCGCGCACACGGCGCAACGCCTGACCAGCTTCACACTGAGAAAGCAGAAGCGCACCGATCGGCGGTTAGGACAGCCTTGGATCTGCTCGAAGGCGCAACTTGTCGGCTGCGCTACCGCCCTGTCGGGACCAAGCGGAAGTGATGGAACCGGGGCCGCGGGACACGCGCTCCTTGTGCCGTCAGCGCGAAATCGCCGACTGCGGGATGTCACCCGCGGGCCGACGGCTTGTCGCGGTTACTCATCGGCTTATCGGATACCTCGGTCACCGGAAGGGGTCGAGGTGGGACGGGACTGGAGACGACGAACGATGTGATGGTCTGGCCATAGGCGAGGAACTGGTCGAGCGTCTGCTCGAGGTCCTTGATCGTGGCTGCATGCACCTTGATGAGAAAGCAATCTTCTCCGCTGATGCGATGACATTCGCTGACTTGGGGACTCGCGACGGCGAGCTCGGCGATCCTGGACAGCTGGCCAGCGACGGGGCGGAAACGGACATACGCCGCCACCGGCAGTCCTAACGCCGCGGGGTTGACGTCCAGGCGATAGCCGCTGATGACCCCGCTCTGCTCCAGGCGCTGGACCCGCTCGGTCACGGCCGGCGGAGACATGTGAACTCGCCTCGCCAGGGCAGCCATTGTGATCCGCGGATTGGCGTGCAGCTCGGTGAGCAGCTCGCGATTCACCGCATCCAGAAGCTCTGAAGCATTATCTAAGGTCATCGTCGAAACTTTCCTTTGATCCAAAGGTCACGCGGGCTCATAAGCAGGGTTAGGGCATTGGCACGGCCGCGGACGCCTCATATTGTAGAACCATGTCCAATGCAGCCACGGACAGGACGGTGGTAGCACCGCGGAGCGGCCGAGCTGCTGACGTCGTCGGGCGCCTCCCGCCGACCTCGTTCTTCTTGACCAGCGCGGTCTTTCACTATCTTGGGCCATCGCTGGCTGTGCTGCTCTTCGTCCACGTCGGCGTGCTCGGAGTGGCCTGGTTGCGCATCGCCTCCGCCGCGGTCGTGTTCGCCGTGTGGCGCCGCCCGTGGCGGATCTTCAGCTCGGCGACCCGCTCTCAGCGGATTCTGTTTCTCGGGTTGGGCACAGTGCTCGCTGCCATGAACTCGCTGTTTTACCTGGCGGTCGACAGGTTGCCGCTGTCCACGGTGGGGGCGATCGAGTTTCTCGGCATCGTCATCCTCGCCGCCGCCGGCGCCCGCACTCGCCGCAACATCCTTGCTCTGGTCATAGCGGTTGGCGGGGTCGCCCTTCTCACCACGGTCCGGTTGTCGGGCCAACCGTTGGGCTTCGTCTTCGCGTTTGCCAACTGCGTTGGCTTCATGCTCTACGTAATCCTCGGCCACCGGATCGCCAACACCGCGGCCGACGGAACCGGTAACGGCAGCTCGCTGATGAGCGGGATAGACCAGCTCGGCCTGTCGATGCTCGTGGCCGCGGTCGTCGCCACCCCGATCGGGATCGGTCCCGCGGTGGCGGCGTTTGCCCACCTGCTGTGGCTCGCCTGGGGTATCGGGGTTGGCGTGTGCTCATCGGTCATCCCCTACGTCACCGACCAGCTCGCCATGGCGCGGCTTCCCCGCGCCACCTTCGCGCTGATGCTCGCTCTGCTCCCCGCGGCAGCTACCGTGATCGGTTTGATCGTTCTCGGCCAGATCCCGACGGTCAAAGACCTCGTCGGCATCGCCCTGGTCATCGCCGGCGTAGCGCTGCACCACGACCCATCCGATAGCCGCCCGAAGCAGACCGCTGAAACTCGGTCAATGCCCGAACTGGCCGGTGTCGTACGCGGATCCGCTTAGGTCAGGTAGGGCAGATGGCAACCTACACCTTGCTAGCGGAGGGACCCCCGAACGCTGAAAGGTGGCGTCCAACGCTCGACACCTGCCGGGCCGCGAGTGCTCGGAACCTCGCTTCCAGTCTGAGGCTAGACGCGGCGGTCCGCGCACAGACCCGGTTGACAGAGGTGCGCGCCGCTGTCGCCGATCCTGGCTTCCGCTCCGTCGCCGCTGCAGCCACGAACGCGTCGCTTCCGCTCCGGCATCGGGCGTGAGGGAAGCGGCACTGCCGACTGGCCCGATGACGCTCGAGTGCGTGGCTCGTCCTTCCTGAATCCAGAAGCGCGCCCGGTTGTCAGAAGACTTCTGCATCGACCCGACCGTTAGCTGCGAGCGTGCAAGCACTGAGGCACGCATTTGGCGAGGAGGAGCGAAGCCAATCAAGCTGGCTCAGAGTCCTGCCTTCCACGCGGCGACGGTCACCGCAGGGGAAAGCCGAGGCTCCGGATGCGGCTTGAAGCGGCAGCCTGATCGAGAGTGCCCGATTGGCGAGAGCTGTCGCACAAACCATGACGGGCCTCGACTTCTTGTGCGTCCGTGACAAGGTCCCCATTCTTGACCGAGTCATTTCGGTCGCGGCGGACCCGCTTCGGCCGGCTGAGCGCCTCTCACGAGATCGACGAAAACGGCGGTTGTCAAATCCGTACAACGGCCTTGGTTTGTGCGACAGCCTCGTCGCCCATATGGAGGGGCGTTGGTCAAGGGGTAGGGGTTGATGGCCAATGTGTGTTGGTGGTGTCGGTGGATGTAGGTTGCGGCTTGCGGGGGCGGTCCGAGCGTCCGCGGGTTCGCGACGTTGGT
>JALYZY010000150.1 GCA_030948665.1 Actinomycetota bacterium
GGAGCGTTGTCGATCGACTCGAACGAACGCACCTCAGTGCCGCCGTATTTCTCGTTCAGCACCTTCGTGATGGCAGCCGTCAGCGTCGTCTTGCCGTGGTCGATGTGACCGATCGTGCCGACGTTGACATGGGGCTTATCGCGCTCGAACTTGGCTTTCGCCACTTGGTGTAGCTCCTTCTATTTCAGTGGATGTCGTCCGCCCTGAGGGCGAACCTATTCAGGATATAGAGTTTCGGTCAGCCTTTGCGGCGCGCCGGGGCGAGCCCTAAGCCGCTTCCTTGTCGCCCGCCAACTTCTCGGCGATATTCGGTGGCACTTCCTCGTAGCGCTCGAACTGCATGGTGTACGTCGCCCGGCCCTGAGTCGTGGATCGCAGGTCGGTCGCGTAACCGAACATCTCGGCCAGCGGCACGTACGCGGTAATCACCTGCGCGCCGGAGCGCTGCTCCATTCCGGTGACGTGACCGCGGCGTCTGTTGAGGTCACCGATCACGTCGCCCATGAATTCCTCAGGGGTGACAACCTCGACAGCGAACAACGGCTCGAGCAGAACGGGCTTGGCGCGCTGGACCGCGGCCTTCAGCGCCAGGCTCCCTGCGACCTTGAACGCAAGCTCGGAAGAATCGGTGTCGTGGTACTTCCCGTCGGTCAGCGTCACCCGGACGTCGACCATCGGGTAGCCCGCCCGCGGGCCGTTCTCGAGCGCCTCCTCGACGCCCTTCTCGACCGCCGGGATGAACTCCGTCGGGATCGATCCGCCCTTGATCTTGTTGACGAAGTCGAATCCCTCGCCGGGCGCCGGCTCGACGTTTATGTAGACGATCCCGTACTGGCCCGAACCACCGGTCTGACGGACGAACTTGCCTTCGACCTTCTCGGCGGTGCCGCGCAATGTCTCGCGATAGGAGACCTGCGGCCGGCCGACATTCGCGCCGACCTTGAACTCTCTGAGCATCCGGTCGACCAGCACCTCGAGGTGAAGCTCGCCCATCCCGGAGATCTCGGTCTGGCCGGTCTCCTCGTTGGTTCGAACCTGGAACGTCGGGTCCTCTTCGGCCAGCCGCCCGAGAGCTGTCGCCATTCTCTCCTGGTCAACCTTGGTCTTCGGCTCGATGGCGACCTTGATCACGGGCTCGGGGAACTCGATCGTCTCGAGCTTGATCGGCCGATCCGGCGCGGCGAGCGTGTCGCCGGTCACGACCTGCTTGATCCCCACCGCCGCGGCGATGTCGCCGGCGTAAACGTCCTTCAGCTCCTCGCGTTCATTGGCCTGCATCATCAGGATGCGCCCGATCCGCTCGGTCCGCCCGGTGTTGACGTTCAGCACTCGCGCGCCGGCCTCGAGATGACCCGAGTAGACCCGGAAGTACGTGAGCTTGCCGACGTACGGGTCGGCCATGATCTTGAAGGCGAGCGCAGCGAACGGCTCATCGTCGGAGGCGTGACGCTCAGCTGGCCGTCCTCCGTTGTCCGAGCTCTTGTCGGGCTCGAAGCCCTCGACGGGTGGGACGTCAAGCGGGCTCGGGAGATAGTCGATGACAGCGTCGAGCAAGGGCTGAACGCCCTTGTTCTTGAAGCTTGAGCCACACAGGACTGGAGTCATCTCGGTCGACAAGGTCGCCTTGCGGATCGACTGCTTGAGCCGCTCAGGGGTGATCTCCTGCTCTTCGAGGATCATCTCGAGCAGCTCGTCGTCGTAATGCGAGACCTCCTCGAGGAGGTGCTCCCTCGCGGCAGCAGCCGGCTCGGCGAGCTCCGCCGGAATCTCGACGATCTCCCGCTCCTTGCCGAGCTCGTCCTTATAGATGATCGCCCTGTTCTCGACCAGGTCGACGATGCCCCTGAACTCGGCCTCGGAACCGATCGGCAGCTGGATCGGAACCGGATGCGCCCGCAGGCGATCGATCATCGTCTGCACGCCGCGCGCGAAGTCGGCGCCGATCCTGTCCATCTTGTTGATGTAGGCGATCCGCGGAACGCGGTACTTGTCCGCTTGACGCCAGACCGTCTCGGACTGTGGCTCGACCCCGGCGACGGAGTCGAACAGCGCGATCGCGCCATCGAGGACGCGCAGCGAGCGCTCGACCTCAACCGTGAAGTCGACGTGACCGGGCGTATCAATGATGTTGATCCGGTGGTCGTGCCACTCGCAGGTTGTCGCCGCGGAGGTGATGGTGATCCCCCGCTCCTGCTCCTGCTCCATCCAGTCCATGACGGCGGCGCCCTCGTGAACCTCCCCCATCTTGTAGGTCCGCCCGGTGTAATAGAGGATGCGCTCGGTCGTCGTCGTTTTACCGGCGTCGATGTGAGCCATGATTCCAATGTTGCGAGTCTTCTCTAGCGTGAACGTACGAGGCATATCTCTAGTTAGGCGGTTGCGGCCCCCAGGTCGGGACTGCGGACATGAAAAAGGGCCCAGCGGGCCCCTCACGACGCAGGCGTCGAAACGGGGCGTTTGTTTAGTCGGTCGGCGTCTCCATAGCTTGGATACTCCGCGCCCGGGAGCGAGCACAGATGAGCGCCACGCCGCCCGAGGCGAACACCGAATATAGCAGAGCCCAACGGGACTCCCGAAGGGATTCCGGCAGTGGCCGAGGACGTCTTCGAGGCGCACTTGAACGCGGATCGGGCACCGCCGGCTGGGCGCGCGCCACTGTTCTTACATCGGGCATTCTAGGCGCAACCATCTTGCTCGTCGCCGAGTTCACGCCTCTGTTCCACACCCGACTCGTTGCCAGCTCAGCGCCGGTCAGGACCGTGCTTGCCGGCGCCCACCACGGCTACGCGCTCGCCCCGATCGCTGTGCTCGCATTGCTGCTGGCGGTGACCGGCGTACGCGACACGCGCAGGTCCGCACTGGTGGCGCTGGGAGCGCTCGGCCTGGTCGCTCTGCTGATCGCGCTGACCGGCGACCTGCCCGACGCCCAGGCCACGGGGCTGGTCGGATCGAGCGCCACGCACTATGCCCTGGCCAGCTCGGCGCCCGCAATCGGCGTCTACCTGGAGACTCTGGGGGCGGTCCTGCTCCTCCTCGCATCCGGGCTCGGCGTGCTGCTCACAGGACCCCGCGAGACAGAGTCTCGCCGTCGCCAGTGGTTCGCATGCTGACAAATTTTCCGCTGCGGCCTGGCACGAGGTCGCCGGCAAGCTAGTCTTTAGGGGCGAGGGTTGTTCCACTGCAGCCCCCGGTCCCGTGTGGTGGGCAGCCCTCGCTCTTCGTTTCGCCGATTTGGGGCGTCCAGCGGGGTGTTCGGACGGCCTTTCAGCGCGGCCCGCGGTCGGCAGCGTGTTGTACGTCGCGCTGCGTGACTGAGGGCCTGGACACGTTCGGGATGGCGCTACTCGAGGCGCTCGGTGGGGGCGACGGCCGGCACGCGATCGGCCGCGAGGACTGTTCAGGCGAGTCCATACTTCGACACCGCCGGCTCCTGGCCTCTGGCGACAGTCCAGGCGCTGAGCGAGCTGCACGGGCGGGTGCTCGATGTCGGCCGGCGGTCGGCTGGTAGTGGTGCTCGATCTTCCAAGAGGCGCCCGTGATCGATCCTGTCCCAATATGGGAATCGATCGATCACACGCCGGGCGAGGCGGCGCCATGCAGCCGCAGGCCGGGCGTCTAGATGACGACAGGCGGCACTACCAGCGGTAGTGCGCGAAGGCCTTGTTGGCCTGGGCCATGCGGTAGATGTCGTCTTTGCGCTTGTAGGCGCTGCCCTGCTGCTGCTGGGCGTCGAGAAGCTCGTTGGCGAGACGCTGGGCCATCGTCCTCTCGCGCCGCTGGCGGGCGAATAGGACGAGCCACCGGACGGCGAGCGTCCGGGCGCGCCGGGCGGGTACCTCGACGGGGACCTGATAGGTCGCACCGCCGACGCGGCGGGAGCGCACCTCCAGGACGGGGGTGAGCGCCTTTATCCCAGCCTCAAGCTGCTCGACGGGATTCTTGCCAGATCGCTCCGCAATGATCGCTAGCGCGTCGTAGACGATCTTCTCGGCGACGGACTTCTTGCCGTCGAGCATGACCTTGTTGACGACCTGCTGGACAAGCCTCGAACGGTGGACGGGATCGGGCTCGACAGGGCGGACCTGAGCGGCTGCACGGCGCGGCATGAGTCCTAACTGGCCTTCACGCCGTACTGCGAGCGCGCCTTCTTACGGTCGCTGACGCCCGCGGCATCGAGCGTTCCGCGAATCACCTTGTAGCGGTATCCCGGGAGGTCCTTGACGCGGCCCCCGCGGACGAGCACGACCGAGTGCTCTTGGAGGTTGTGTCCCTCTCCGGGGATGTACGCGTTGACCTCCATCCCGTTGGTCAGACGGACTCGCGCCACTTTGCGAAGCGCCGAGTTCGGCTTCTTCGGGGTGGTGGTGAAAACTCGGGTGCAGACGCCGCGTCGCTGCGGTGCGGCGACCTTCTTCTTGCGCCCTTTCCCAGACTTCAGGCCTGGGGTGGCGAGCTTCTTCTTCGGCGTGGAGCGTCCTTTACGGATCAGCTGGCTGGTAGTCGGCATGCGGTCGGCAAGCGTAGCAGGGCAGCCGCGGGGCGCTCTGGCGCAACTTTCGCGCTGCTACGGTGTCACGCGGATAGAGGAACCGGGCGAGTGCACGCGCCATCGCGGATCCTCGCGGAGCCGGATGGAAGCCTCAGCTCTTAGATATTCGGGAGGGATCGGCGTTCATGGGCGCTCCCCTCTGCTGCGCCTCCAGTCCGACGAGCGACTGATCTTGATGGTCCGGCGCGGCAGTACGGCGGCTTTCGAGGTGCTCGTCTCTCGCTACCACGCCCGCCTACTCTCGTTCTGCAGGCACTTACTGGGATCCCGCGAGGACGCGGAGGACGTGCTCCAGGAGGTGCTCGCCGCGGCATTCAACGCGATCCTCGCCGATGAACGGCCGATCAACGTCCGCCCGTGGCTCTACCGGATCGCCCGCAACCGCTGCCTGAATCACCTCCGCAAGACCGTCGCGGTCGGGGTCGACTCGATGGACGTCCATCTGTTCGACCACGGCGCCAGCACCGCCGACGAGGTGCACGGGCGCGAGGAGTTCCGGCTCCTGGTGGACGACATCCGCAAGCTCCCCGAGACGCAGCGGACCGCGCTTGTCCTGCGCGAGATGGATGCCCTCTCCTATGAGCAGATCGCCGAGGCGATGGAGACGACGGTCCCGAGTATCAAGTCGCTCCTGGTCCGGGCGCGCGTGTCGCTGGCCGAAGCGGCCGAGGCTCGGATGCTGTCCTGCGAGGAGGTTCGGGTTGAGCTGGCTGAAGTCTCCGAGGGGCTGCAGAAGAAATCTGGTCCTCTCGTTCGCCGGCACCTGCGCACGTGCAAGCGCTGCGCGGTGTTCAACTCCCAACTCAAGCGGACCAACAAGGCGCTGACGGCGCTCCTCCCGATAGGTCCGATCGCGCTGCTGCGCCAGCTCGCCATATCCCATATTGGTCACTCCGCCGGAGCGAGCTCGGGCGCCTCGGGCGCGGGTGCCGCCGCACCGGCTGCCGCGATCGGGTCGAGCGCCGCTGCCGGGAGCACCGCGATGCTTGGATCAAGCGGTGGGATCGTCTCGCTGTCGGTCGGCACGATCGCCACAAAGGCGGCTGCCGGACTGGCGGCCGCGGCGCTGGGGGCTGTGACGGTCGGCGCCGTCGCAGCCAACCACGGCGTCAGGGCGCACCGTCAGGCCGCGCCGGCTGCTGTGGGAAGCGGTGCGCTATCGCAAGCCCCGGGGACGATCGCGAGCGTGATCGCAGCGCCGGTCGCGGTGATCCGCAGCAGCGGCCACGGGGCCAGCGCCGTCAAGCACGCGCACAAGCACCGGACACACGTAACGAAGAAGGTCGCACTCAAGGTGGCGGTGGCCCCCTCCGGCAAGCACGGCCAAACAGACGCGAGCGGCAAGCGGAAGCCTCCCGCCGGCAGGACACAGTCGCAGACCGTGGGCACGGTGCTACCGACGCCGCCCGTCGCGGGCATCCCGCCGACGACCAACGCTGTCCCGCCCACCGGCACCACGCCGACGACGACCACCGACCCGTCCACGACGACCACGCCAACCTCGACAACTCCGGCCACCACCACCACGCCAACATCGACGACACCGTCGACCGTCGCCACGCCGACCTCGACGACTCCGTCGGCGTCCACGGAGCCGAGCACGACCACGGCACCGACCTTGACTCCGAGGCAGGCCGCCCCGGTTCACCAGCGGCGACCTGAACGGCACCGTAGGCACCGCCGCGCACGTGAGCGTTGATCGACTGCCGCGCCCGGCCTGCAGGGCACGGTGATCGACCTCTCCCAGTTTCAGTCGGTCGACATTCGCGTCGGCCGAGTGCTCGAGGTGCACGACTTTCCTCAGGCGCGTGTCCCCGCTTGGCGCATCTCGATCGATTTCGGGCCTGAGATCGGCGTCAAGCAGTCCTCCGCCCAGATCACCCACTATGGCCGCGAAGAGCTCGAAGGGACGCTCGTGGTCGGCGTGGTCAATCTTCACCCGCGCAGGGTCGGTCCAGTCTTGTCTGAGGTGCTAGTGCTCGGGGCACTCGACGATCAAGCGGGCGTCGTGCTGTTGCGGCCCGACAGGGACGCCGCACCAGGGTCGCGGATCGGCTGAGCTCGGTTCCCGCCTGGAAGCTGCTCACGGACCGGGCGTGACGCCGATCACTAGCTGACCGCGCGGGGCGCCGTCGACGGCGATCGCGTAGCTGCCCTGCCTGAGGCCGCCGATCAGCGCCGATGCCCGCCCGCCGGCGGGCACCGACAGGGTCGCCCCGCCCGGCGAGCGCAATCTCACGCGGTGTCCCCGCCCATCGCCGGAGAGCACCGTCAGCACGATGTTCACTGACGTCGGAGCTGATATCGCCGGCGGCGACAGCCGGCCGCCCGGACGGATCACGAAGGTTGCCGGAAGTCGTACATTCGATGCCGCGACCGTACGTCGCTTCGGGTGGTGGCGCCGATGGCGCGGTGCGGGGCGCGGCTGGACCGTCGTGGTCCGCGCGGTAGTCGCCGCCGGGACTGTTGCCGGACGCGGGCTGGAAGTGCTCGTCGCTTGGTTCGGCGAGCCCGCACAAGCGCCAACGACGGCTGCCAGCGGGACTAACCAGGCGCGCCCGCGGCTCACGCGAGCGAGCATAGTCGCCGATAAGGAAGCGAGGAGATCGGTGTCATGGTTCCGAGAGCCAAAGCTAAGTCACTCGTCGAGTACGACGCACTCCGTCATCAGGTCTGGATCCTCGGCCAGCGCTGCCATCACGGCGCAACAGGAAGCGTCGTCACCACCGTCGCGTTCCTCGGCCTGGCGATCGCGCCCGCGACCGAAGCTCGGCAGCTCGGCAACCCGCGTTCGATGCTTGCGCTCGCGGCCGCCGGCGGAGCGCTGATGCTCCATGACTGGAAGGACCGCTCCATGTGGTTCGCCCGCGACTCGGGGCCCAGCACAGCCGCTGCCTGACCCATCCACGGCCGCGCGGTCCTGCCTGCAGCACGGTTTCTGACAACTTGTCCAGCGCGTTGGCGATCGGGCTCCTGACCACAAACATCCCCGGCTACCGGGTCCCGCTGTTCCGGCTGCTCGCGCGCGATCACGGCGTGGAGGTCCTATGCCACGGCGGCGGCAACCGCTACGTCGCGCCATGGTTCGACGATCTCGACCGTCAGCTCGCCAACGCCCCCTTCCCCGCTCGCCGGCTAGAAGGGACCCGAGAGGCGTTCGAGCTCGGACGCCACTACGAGGCCGTGATCGCGCCGTTCGCGGGTGGCCCGCTGCTTCCTGCGGCGTATGCCGGCGCCCGCCGCTACGGCGCTCCGTTCCTGCTGTGGGCATCGGTGTGGGTGCAGCCGCGATCGTTCAGCCACGCCGCGGCGCTCGGCGTCACGCGCCACATTTTCCGCCACGCTGACGCCGTCATCGCCTATGGCGAGCATGTGCGCCGGTTCGTCGCCAACATTCGAGGACGCGCCGACGATGTGTTCGTGGCCCCTCAGTCAGTCGAGCCCGAGCTGTTCGCGCGCCAGGTCAGCGCCGACGAGATCGCCGCTTTCCGATCACGTCACCTGCTCGGAGCCGAACCGCTCGTCCTCTACTCTGGCCGGGTCGTCGCGGAGAAGGGCGCTGTTGTGCTCCAGCAGGCCTGGCGGCGCGTTCGCTCGGGCGCGACCCTCGTGATCGTCGGGGACGGACCTCTCGTTCCAGGCTTCGCGAGTCTCGAGCGCACCTGCTTCCTGGGTCCGATGGCTCGCGACCAGCTGCCCGTCGCGTATGCCAGCGCAGAGCTCGCAGTGCTGCCCTCGATCTCGACGCCCCGTTTCCGCGAGCCTTGGGGACTTGTCTGCAACGAGGCGATGCATCAGACGCGGCCGATGATCGCGAGTGCGGCAGTCGGCGCGGTCGCCGGCGGACTCGTCCGCCACGCCGACACGGGCTGGGTGGTCCCTCCGGGGGATCCAAATGCGCTCGCGGGCGCGATCGATCGACTGCTCGGCGACGGCGAGCTACGGCGGCGGCTGGGCGAGCGCGCGAAAGCGGCCGTCTCGGGCCACACCTACGAGGCGATGGAGGATGCGTTCGCGAGGGCGCTCTCAGCCGCCACGGCGACCCGCGATCACTGACCGACCGAGAACAGCGCCTCCAGGTCGTGGCGCGAGTACACCTCAAAGGCGACCATCGTCTGCGTGCGGGCCACGCCCTGGAGCTGTGAGATCTGGCCGGTCACCACTTGCTTGAGCTGGTCGTGCTCGCGCAGGCGCAGGATCGCGACGAAGTCCCAGTCGCCGGTCACGGAGTACGCCTCCGCGACTCCCTCGATGCCCGCCAGCTCGCCGCCGAGCGTCGCCAGCGCCGAGCGCTCCGCCTGGATCAAAACGATCGCATGGGTCACGCTGAATGCGTCTCCCCTGGCTCGAGGATCACGACGCTGGATGCTGCGGCTGACTCGACATCTGACTTGAATGCCCCGGCGTCAGTCTCGACCAGCGGAAATGTGTTGTAGTGGCAGGGGATCACGGTCTTGGCGCCGACCAGTTGGGCGGCGTCCACCGCGTCCACCCGGTCCATCGTGAAGTGGCCGCCGATACACATCAGCGCGACGTCGATTGGATTACGCTTTCCGACAAGCTGAAGGTCGGAGAAGACGCACGTGTCGCCCAGGTGGTAGACGACCGTGTCGTGGAAATTCACCAGGAGCCCGGCCGGGGTGTTGACCGTCCCCTTGGGAGTGGTCGAGGTGTGCCATGCAGGCACGAGCTTCACCCAGCCCCAGTCGAACTTGACGGTCCCACCGAGGTTCGGATTGCTGACTTCGACGCCCTCCTCTTCGAGCTCGCCGGCAAGCTCGACAATCGCGACCACTGGCGCCCCGGTCCTCTTGGCGATCGAGACGGTGTCGCCGATGTGATCGCCGTGACCATGGGTCAGGAGGATCGTGGTGGCCTGGGCGTCGTCCGCGGCGATCGCCGCCTTCGGGTTTCCGCTCAGAAACGGATCGATCAGAACCGTGTCGTTTCCGTCGGAGAGCTCGAAGCATGCGTGCCCGAGGAACCGAATGTCCGTCATCGCCGTAATCCTCCTGTTCGTATCAGTGAATCGCCGTTCCCGGGGGCGCTGAAAGCTCCCGGGCAAGCTGAAAGCCGACCGCTACGCCGACGAGCATCCCAAGCCGGGTGTCCTCGGCAAGCATCGTCCGGACCGCGCGTGCACGCTCACTAGCGTCCGCGAGCCCGGCGGCCTCCAGGATCGCCTGCTCGTGCGCGGAATCGAACCAGCCCCCGTCCTCGAGCGCCATCGCGAGCACCCGCTGCAGCGACGGTGCGCTGCGCATCACGAGGTTCTGAGCTTCTCGCAACCGCTCGCGGTCCGCCAGCGCGTCGATAGCCGCCTCGAGCTCGGCGTCGGTGTACGGGGCCTCATCCAGCATTCGTTTCAAGCATCATAAGAGGAGTGGCTGTAGCGCTGACGTCCCTCTCCCATGGCGCGGGATGCGGCTGCAAGCTCCCGGCAGCCGCGCTTGCGCCGTTGCTGGCCGGGCTCCCGCGGACCGCGGATCCGAACGTCCTGGTGGGCTTCGAGACAAGCGATGACGCGGGTGTCTACCGCCTCCGGGATGACCTTGCGATCGTCCAGACGGTTGACTTCTTCACGCCGATCGTCGACGACCCGTTCGACTTCGGGCGTATCGCCGCCACCAACGCGCTGTCGGATATCTACGCGATGGGAGCGACGCCCGTGAGCGCGCTGAACCTGGTCGCGTTCTCGCTCGAGGACCTCGGCGCCGAAGTTCTCACGGAGATCCTGCGGGGTGCGGCGGCGATCGCGGCGGAGGCCGGCGTGGCGATCCTCGGCGGCCACTCGATCGAGGACTCAGAGCCAAAGTTCGGCCTCGCCGTGACGGGAGTGGTTCATCCCGACGAGGTCATCACCAACGCTGGTGGCGTGGCCGGTGACAGTCTGATCCTGACCAAGCCGCTCGGTGGCGGCGCGATCTCGACCGCGCTGAAGCGTGGACTGCCGGGCGCGCGGCTCGCAGAGGCGGTGACGGTCATGACAACGTTGAACGGTGAGGCGTCGGTCCGCGCGCGGGCTGCCGGAGCCCACGCGATGACCGACGTGACCGGCTTCGGTCTGCTCGGTCATCTTCACGAGTTGGCCTTTGCGAGCGGCACGGCGGCTGAGCTGCATCCGACTGCCGTGCCGGCGATCGGAGGGGTGCTCGGGCTGCTCGCACGCGAGGACGAGCAGGCGGTCTCGGGCGGAACCCGGCGTAACCGGGCGTATGCCGAGCAGTTCACGACGTTCGGGACGGACGTTCCGGAGTCACTGCGCTGGCTTGTGTCCGATGCGATGACCTCGGGGGGCCTGCTGGCGGCGGTGCCCGCCGCGCGGGCGAGCGAGCTGCCGGGGATGGTTATCGGGCGGCTCGTTGCGGGCGAGCCTGGGACGATCAGCGCGGTCTAGGTGCCACGTCTCAGCGCCCGCCGAGGGCCGCCAGCGGTACCCCGGCCGTGATCCCGGCGAGCGCCCCGGCACCATCGGCGACCCAGCTCGCGTCGCTGACGACCAGCGGCATCAGCGCGACGACCGCGCCGAACACCGCGCTGCCGATCAGGTCGCCCTCAATCTCCTCGCCGGCCCGGAGCGCCAACAGGTCCGGGATCATCCAAGCGATCACGAACGCGATCGCCGCCCCGCCGGCTCCGAGCACCAACGTGTGCGGCTCCACGGCCGCCGTCAAGGCCACGCCGCCGATGCCGCCTAGGGCGAACAGCGCGAGCACCACCAGCGGGCCATGGCGGCGCTCCAGCAGCCACCCGTAGAGCGCGATTGCCGCGAGCGTGACCGCCGCGTACCCGGTGTTGTCGTAGACGAACGGAGCGGTTGCCAGCCGCCACCAGTGGCCGGTCGGCATTCCGATCACCGCGAGTTGACCTGGCTGCACGAGTGCGGCCCGCCACAGAAGACAGCCCACCAGACCAGCGAGAGTCAGCGCGATCGCCGCATATGGTCTGCGATCAGGCCTGATCCCCGGGATCTCGCCCGGCCGCAGCCTCGGAAGCGATGGCGTGGGCGGGCGGCGGCGACGCTCGGAGACACGTCCGTCCCGGTCGATCTTGGGCGCGCGCTTGCGAAGGCGGCTCCCGCAATACGGGCACTCCGTGATGTACGGACTCACCTCGGACTGGCAGTTCTTGCAGACGACGAACAGATCGGGGCCGCCGGTGCTCATTGCTAATCGATTGTAAGGGGGACCCAAATCCCCGCCACACGGCCCCACGAACCTACGCGGCAGTCGCAGAGACAATCTCCGCTATCACCTCGCGCAGATCGTGGTTCGCCTCGTAGACCACCTGCTGGCGGGAAGCGCCATTGCCGGCCTCGAGCAGATCCTTGACCGCCTCGAGCTGATCCAGGGAGCCCAGGTCGGAGCAGTGGTCGTGCATCCGCTCGATTAGCCGGCTGGCCAGCTGCCGGGTTGACACCCGCTCGCTCAGTGGGAGGTCGACGAGCTCATCGTCGAGGCCGTGACGCGCGGCGAGCCACTTGTTCTCGTCGAGCATCTCGAGTGGGTAGGTGGACAGCTGCTGGCCGGATTCGAAGTGCTCCGCGAGCTCGCGGGCGAGCGCCTGGATCAGCGCGGCTATGCCGACCGAGTGCTCGAGGCGCGTCTGGGCATCCATCGCGCGGATCTCTACTGTCCCGAACTCGGGGTGCGGGCGGACGTCGTGCCACAGGTAGGTGTAGTCGGCGATCACCCCCGCATCCATCATGAACTCGATCCGCTTCTGGTAGTCGTCCCAGTCGCGATAGTGCGGGGGGATGCCGACACGTGGAAACTGGCGGAAAATCGGCGTGCGCGCTGAAGCCAGGCCCGTAGCAGCTCCGCGCCAGAACGGTGAGTTCGCCGACAGCGCCACCAGCACCGGGACGTGCACACGCATTCCGTTGGCGACGTGAATCGCCTTGTCGGGATCGTCGATCGCGACGTGGACGTGGACCCCGAAGATCACCTCCTGGCGCGCCACGAAGCGCAGCTCAGCGACGAGATCGCGGTAGCGCGAGCGCGCGGAGATCCGCTGGTCCTCCCATCTGGCGAACGGATGGGTGCCGGCCGACCCGATCGCGAGCCCCTTCGCGGCCGCACTCTGGACGACCTGGCGGCGGAGCGCTCGGAGCTGCTCCATCGCCTGCACCGCGGACTCGCACGGCTCGGTCGATATCTCGAGCACCGACTCCATCAGCTCGGGCTTGATCTCGCCGGCGGGCGCAGCTTCGAGCAACTCCTCGATCTTGTTGGCTAGATCGAAGGACTCGGCATCGAGGATCATCAGCTCCTCCTCGACCCCCAGCCGGTACGCGGGTCCGGTGAAGTGATGATCCACGGCCTCGGAGCCTAGTGGCTTCCGGAACCCGTTCGTTCAATCAACCGATTCTGGAAACGCACTCGGCGTAGACTGGGATTCCCGCGATCGATGGAGTGCTGACGTGGCCCTGGGAGCTGACGACAAGCTGTACATCCTTGCGTTCGACCACCGCGGGTCGTTCCAGGAGAAGATGTTCGGGATCGAGGGGGATCCCACACCGGAGCAGACCGAGTCGATCGCGGACGCGAAGCGCCTGATCTTCGCGGGGATGCTGCAAGCGGTCGAGCAGGGAGCCCAGGCGCGAGCGACCGGGGTGCTTATCGACGAGCAGTTTGGCTCCGACATTCCCTCGCGCGCCCACGAGCGCGGACTGAAGCTCGCGATGCCGGTCGAGAAGTCCGGCCAGGAGGAGTTCGACTTCGAGTCCGGCGAGGACTTCGGAGCGCACATCGAGCGCTTCAATCCCGACTTCACCAAGGTCCTTGTCCGCTACAACCCGGGCGGCGACGCCGACATGAACCAGCGTCAGCTGGATCGCCTGCGACGGTTGTCGGATTGGCTACACGAGCGCGAGGGGAAATTCCTGTTCGAGTTGCTGGTACCAGCCACGGACGAACAGCTGCGCAGCGTCGCCGCCGACGGCGGCCGCTACGACGCCGAGCTGCGCCCTGAGCTGATGCGCCTGGCGATCCAGGAGATCCAGGGCGCGGGGATCGAGGTCGACGTCTGGAAGATCGAAGGCGTCGACGCTCGCGAGGATGCCGCTAGGCTCTCCGAGCAGGCCCGCTCGGGCGAGGGCCGAAGCGGTGTCGTCTGCGTGCTGCTGGGTCGCGGGGCGTCTACGGAGCAGGTCGAGCGGTGGCTGCGGGTGGCAGCCCCGGTCGACGGGTTCATCGGATTCGCGATCGGACGTTCGATCTGGTGGGACGCGCTCAAGGGCTACCTCGCCGGGGACCTCGAGCGCCACGAAGCCTCAGCGCAGGTCGCCCAGAGATATCTTCACTTCGTGCGGATTTACGAGCACCAGGAAGCGGTCCGGTAAGAACGGCTCCTGGTAGGCTCGCCGCTCGTGGCAATGAAGATGCGACAGAGCCTGGCTCAGCTCGAGCAGGATTTCAGGCATGAGACGCAACTGGACCGCACGCGGCGGGAAAATCTGCGGCGCCACGCCGTCACGCGCTCGCGTAAGCGCAGGCGTCAGCAGCGGCAGAAGCGCGGCACGATGCGCTTCTGGATACTTGTCGCATCGCTGATCGCGACGGCGATGATCGTCACCGCAGCGATGTTCGAGACTCTCTACAGGCTGCTCGGCTAGCGCCGCGCCGTCAGCGCTCGCTCAGACCACGCAGGGCCGCGTCCACGTCCTCGCGCGCGTCCTTGCCGGCACCCAGCCGCTCCTGCTGGATCTCGAGATAGACCTCCTTGCGGAAGACCGGCACATCGCGGGGAGCCTGGATCCCAATGCGGACCTTCTCCCCCATGATCGCCAGCACGGAGACCTCGATGTCGTCGCCGATCATGATGCTCTGGTTGGACTTGCGCGTGAGTACCAACATGGGATTCTTGCCTCCCTGCTTGGACGGTCATGGACCCGACGGAACCGGCTCGTGCAGCCTGGACGAGCTTCGTGGTCCGCCTGTGGCGCAGCATAGCGTCTGGCCGCTCCGCAGTACAAGCGGGTACCGACTTGGCCGACCTCGCACATCCAGCGGGCACCGATGCGGGCGACCTCGCGATGGCGGTTGGCCTCGCCCTGTACTACTCTCCGGCCCCTCATGGCCCGTCGATCGCTTCGCCCCGAGCTCAATCGGATCCGTGGATGGGTCCGACAGGGCCGCACCGACGCTTGGATCGCTCACCAGCTCGAAGTCACCGTCCAGCAGATCCAGGCGTTCAAGCGCGAGCAGGGTCTCGAGCCCGATGCCGATCCGGAGACCGCGGGCGCCGGGACCGACTTCGACGACGAGATCGACCTTCGCGCCGAAGACGATGCCCTGATCGCCGCTGAGCTCGACGCCGCGGAGGCCAGGCGCGCGGCTGAGGGCGACGGCGACTCCGGGGACGATGAAGAGGAAGAGGAAGAGGAGGAGGAGGAGGAGGAGCGCCCCGGACGCCGGCGCCGCGGGCGGCGTGGCGGTCGCAGCGGCGGCCGGACTCGCCGCAAGGGCCCCACGACGCTCGAGGGGACCTTTGATCACGGGGAGGAGGAGGGATATGGCCTGTGGCTCGACCCAGCGGTCGCGGACGATCCGATCTACGCCGAGTACTGGGCCGGGCACCGCCCCGTCGAGGTCGCTATCCAGGAGGACCAGATCATCATCCGTCGCGCGGGCACCGAGGAGTCAGATGACGCAGAGTGAGGCTCGTCACTCGGCAAGCTTCCGCCGCCCGCCGGCCCAGTCGCTCGACTCGCGCAGGTAGCGCGCGAACGCCGCACCAGCGACGGTCGTCAGATCCCAGGCCGCCGGCTGGTCGGGCGCGGCGCGCGTCGCGAGCTCAAAGCACCAGTCGGTTCCCTCATTTCCGTAGAGCGTCGCGAGCTCCTGGGCGGTGAAGGGCCCGCCCAAGCGGCGGCGCAGCTCATCAACGATCTCCCCGACGGCGCGCTCCATCGCCGGTCGTTCACCGCCACCGGCCTGCGCAAGCCGGGTCTCGCCCTCACGCCACAGCACGATCGCCTCGTCGAAATTCACGAGGCGTCAGGGCCTACGGCGCTGGGGAACCTGTCATCGCGTACGGATGCTCGCCGAGGCGTACCATCCCGAGCGCCCTCGCGTCGCGCACGATCGTCGCGCGGGTGCTCAGCGAATGGTGCTCCCGCGTGAGCTTCGCGTTGTCCCGCCTCAGGCTCGCCACGATCGCCCGCTGCTGATTGGCCTCGGCGCGGACCGCCAGGTACGAAAGGGTGTGCTGGACGTAGAGCCCGACCACTACGCCGAGCATCAGCAGCAGCGCGATCCGTCCCACCCGGTCCCAGCGAATCCGCGCCACGGGGGCGCGAGCGCCCCGCTTTCGGCGCTTGGCGCCGGTTCGCGCCGCAGGCCTCCGTCGTGACTGGCGGCTCGGCGCGGCAGATGCTTGACGGGCGGAAGGCATCCCGTGTGCTCTTCGTTCGCCACGGCCCGCCTCCTTCCTCCTGCAAGCCGGGGTGCGCGGTCACCGCCGAAACGCGCCCGCACCCGGATAGCTTGCGTCTGGCCCGAGCGCCTCCTCGATTCGCAGCAGTTGGTTGTACTTTGCGACTCTGTCGGTACGAGACGGGGCTCCTGTCTTGATCTGCCCGCAGCCGGTCGCTACGGCGAGATCGGCGATGGTCACATCCTCGGTTTCCCCAGAGCGATGGGACATCACGGCCGTATACCCGTTTTCACGCGCCATCCTGATCGCGGCAAGTGTCTCGGTGAGCGTCCCGATCTGGTTGACCTTGATTAGGATCGAGTTTGCGACGCCGCGATCGATCCCGCGCTTCAGGCGCTCGGTATTAGTGACGAACAGGTCATCGCCTACCAGCTGGACGCGGGCGCCCAGCCGGTCGGTGAGCGTCTTCCAGCCGGTCCAGTCCTCCTCGTCCATCCCATCCTCGATCGAGACGATCGGATAGCGCCCAGCAAGCTCCGCCCAATAGGCGACAAGCTCATCGGCGCTGAGCGTGCGCTGCTCGTGCTCGAGCACGTATGCACGATCCTTGTAGAGCTCGGACGCGGCCGGGTCGAGCGCGATCGCGACCTGCTCCCCGGCGACGTAACCGGCGGCGCCGATCGCCTCGACCAGCACCTGGAGGGCCTGTTCGTTCGAGCGAAAGTCCGGTGCGAACCCGCCCTCGTCACCGACGGCTGTCGAGAGGCCCTTGTCGTGGAGCGTCTTCTTCAGCGCGTGAAACACCTCGACACCGATCCGCAGGGCATCTGAGAAGCTGCCGCCTCCGACGGGGACGATCATGAACTCCTGGAAGTCGACACGGTTGTCGGCATGCGCGCCCCCGTTGACGACGTTCATCATCGGGACCGGCAGGATGTGGGCGGTCTCTCCTCCCAGGTAGCGCCACAGCGGCAGGCGCTCCTCAGCCGCCGCGGCGTGAGCGACCGCAAGCGACACCGCGAGGATCGCATTGGCCCCAAGCCGCGACTTGCCGGTGGTGCCGTCGAGAGCGATCAGCATACGGTCGATCGCCGATTGGTTTGAAGCGTCCTGGCCCCGCAGCGCGGTGGCGATCTCGCCGTTGACGCTCTGGACGGCTTTCCCCACGCCCTTGCCCATCCATTCCGAACCGCCGTCGCGCAGCTCGGTGGCCTCGAACTCTCCGGTGGAGGCTCCCGACGGCACCGCGGCGCGCCCCCACGCCCCGGAGCGCACGCTGAGCTCGACCTCGACCGTGGGGTTGCCGCGACTGTCGAGGATCTGCCTGGCATGGACGTGCTCGATCTGGCTCATCGCTGTTGGCTGTCTCCTTCGCTCAGGCGGGCAAGCGCGTAGTAGCGCAGCTGCTCCTCTGGCGGCAGATCGTTCCAGTTCCTGTCCTGCGATGCGGCCAGCTCGCCGGCCGCGTCGACTCTTGCCCGAAACCGGTTGGAGGCGGCACGCAGCGCCAGCTCTGGGTCGACGCGCAGCTTGCGGGCGATGTTGACTGCGGCGAACAGCAGATCGCCGAGCTCGTGAAAACGCTGATCGTCGCTGGCCGCCGCCTTCAGTTCATCGAGCTCGTCGTACAGCGACTGGATCGACCCTTCCAGGCCCGGGAAGTCGAAGCCCCTCGAGGCGGCGCGCCGCTGAACCTTGCGGGCGTACAAGGGCGAGGGAAGGTTCTCGGGCACCTCGCCAAACACCCCCTCCTGGCGGCCAGGCTCTGTGCGTTTGATCTGATCCCAGTTGTGAAGCACTTGCTCGGAGGTTGCGGCCTGCACCTCGCCGAACACGTGCGGGTGTCGGCGGATCAGCTTCTCGGTGGTGTGATCGGCGACCTCGGCGATGTCGCCGGCGCCTCGCTCCTCGAGCAGGAGTGAGAGAAAGTGAACTTGAAAGAGGACGTCGCCCAGCTCGTCGCGGAGCTTCTGATCATCGCCGCTGTTGGCGGCGTCGGCGAGCTCGTAGGCCTCTTCGACGGTGTGCGGAACGATCGTCCGCTCGTTCTGCTCGCGGTCCCACGGGCACACGCGCCGTAGGCGGCGGGTGATCTCGTCGAGGCGGATGAGAGCCTCGGTCCGGTGGTCGGGCCGTCCAGCGGCTTCGCCCGCCTCTGAGCTCACCCGGAGCCCGCGGAGCCCTTCTTATATCCGGAGCAGCTGGAGACGATGTAGGGCGCGCGGCAGGTCGTCTTCGACCGCCAATCCTTGCGAGCCTGCGCAGTGATCAGCTTCGCAGCGCTGTTCTGACGCTGGGTCGTGAGCGTCTGCTGGATCTGCGGGGTCGCGGTGGCGAGCGTCGCCGTCTTGGTCGGGGTGATCTTCGTGACTTCGAAGACGTAGTAGCCGAACTGTCCACGGACCGGGCCGAGCAGCCTGTTGATAGGAGCAGCAAAAGCTGCTGCGTCGAGGGCCTGATCCTGCTGCCCGCGGGTGACGTTCGCGAGCAGGCCGCCGTTGCTCTTGCTGGTCGGGTCGATCGAGTACTGCTTGGCCACGACGCTCCAGCTCTTCCCTGATTTCAGGGCGGCCTGTGCTGCGAGCGCCTTGGCGTTCGAGCTGGCGAGGACGATCCTGATGTCGCGGCGCTCGGGCGTCGTGTACCGCGACAGGTGGCTGTTGTAGTACGCCTGGATGTCGGCCGGCGTGACCTTCGTGGGGTGCTTCGCGGCGAGCTTGCCGTACAAGGCGGTTACGCGAAACTGGAACAGCACGTCCTGAAGGGTCAGGCCGGTCTGCTTCAGATACGCCTGGAACTGGGCGTCGGTGGGGAAGCCTGCGCGCTTGGCGGTCTGGAAGGTCTTCACCACCTGGGCATTGGAGACGGTGAGGTGCTGCTTCGCCGCCTCCGCCTGGTACCAGTAGTCGGTGATCAGCGAGTTCAGGACCTGGCTCGAGAGCTGTTTGAACTGCTGGGCGCAGTCGTTGCGAATCGTCTTCGTGGAAGTGCTCTTCAGCGTGGGTATCTGGCTGCGCAGAGCGGCGATGCACTGGGTGTACTGCGGCGGGTCGGTAGGGACGACCACCGGGGCGCCCTGCTGCTGGCTGGCGATGTTCTTGGCGTCCAGGTACATCCAATGGTTGAACGCGCGGAGCGTGACCGGGTTTCCGGCGACGTCGGCGACGGCGTTCCCCGGAACGCCGCTACCGCACCCGGCGGCCACGAGCGCGAGCACAAAAAAGGCGCCTAGCGCCAGGGTGTTCCTCAGAAGCTTCATAGATGCGACGGCTCGATGGTACCCGACCGTCTGTTGCAAAGAAGTAGCTAATGCGTTGCCCCCCTGTTGCAGTTTCCTGGGAGGCTGGGTTCGTGCCCGATCCAGCTGACGAAAGTTGCGATGTGCGCAGCAAACATAAGGTCGATCTGCTCACCGCCACGCTCGCCGACAACCAGCACGGAGTCGTGGCGCTGCTGCAGCTCGCCGATCTGGGCTTGAGCAGGTATGCGATCCACCGTCGTGTGGCGGCAGGTCGCCCGCACGTCGTCGAACGGTGCGTCTACGCGGTAGGTCGCCCCACCCTCACCAGAAAAGGGCATTGGATGGCGGCCGTGGTGAGCCGCAGGACCCGACCGCGCTGGCCGCTCAGGCCGCCTCGCGCGTAATAGCCAGCAGCACGTCAGCCGCCTTGACGACTGCCGGGAACCGTTTCATCGGATCGTTGGGCACTCTCACCGATAGCTGCGACTTCCCCGACTCGTACAGCGCCTCGGGAATCTCCTGACGGATGCGCTTGGCCCGCACTGAGTCGAGCTCGACCGGGAACACGGCCAGCCGGTCGCCGCGGAAGGTCACAGCCCGTGCTCCGGCTTGCCCCAGCTTGATCCGTGCCTGCTGCAGAGCGAGCAGATTCAGCAACGGCTCCGGCGGCGGTCCGAAACGGTCCTCGAGCTCCTCGCGCAGAAGCACCAGGTCGGCGACCTCGCGCGCGGCAGCGATCCGGCGGTGGACGTCGACCTTGGCCTGCTCGTAGGGGATGTACTGCACCGGGACATACGCATCGACGCCCGCGTCGAGCCGTACCGGCTCCCACTCCTCCTCGTCTGCCGAGGCGCCGTCGGATGCGGCGACCGCCTCATCGAGCATCTGCATGTATAGCTCGAAGCCGAGCGCCGCCACATGGCCGGACTGCTCGTCGCCGAGCAGGTTGCCCGCACCCCGGATCTCCAGGTCGCGCATGGCGATCTTGAAACCGGCGCCGAGCTCCGTGTAGTCCGACAGGGCCGACAGGCGCTGCGCCGCCTCACCCGTCAGCGCCGCCGCGCTCGGATACACCAGATACGCGTAGGCGCGCTCGCGCGAGCGGCCCACGCGGCCCCGGATCTGGTAGAGCTGGGCCAGGCCGAACGTGTCGGCGCGCTCGACCACAAGCGTGTTCGCCTGGGGGATGTCGATCCCCGACTCGATGATGCTCGTTGACACCAGGACGTCGGCGTCGCCGCGCAGGAACTTGAGCATCCGCCGCTCCAGCTCCCCCTCCTCCATCTGACCGTGGGCCACCTCGAAGCGGATCCCCGGGCACAGTCCCCGTAGCCGCTCGGCCGTCTCGTCGATCGTCTCCACCCGGTTATGCAGGAAGAACGCTTGGCCACCACGGGCGTGCTCGCGCTCGAGCGCGCCGCGCACGAGCTCCTCGTCGTACTCGCCGACGAAGGTCTTGACCGGGCGGCGCCCCTCCGGGGGGGTCTCGATCACGCTGATGTCGCGCACGCCCGCAAGCGACATCTGGAGCGTGCGCGGGATCGGCGTCGCACTCATCGAGATCACATCGACCTTCAGCTTCAGCTGGCGGAGCAGCTCCTTCTGCTTGACACCGAACCGCTGCTCCTCGTCGACGACGAGCAGCCCCAGGTCCTTCGCGCGGACGTCGCGTGAGAGGAGACGGTGCGTGCCGATCAAGATGTCAACCTTCCCCTCGGCGAAGCGCTGCACCGATTCGCGCTGCGCCGCGGCCGAGCGAAACCGAGAGACATGCTCGACCATCACCGGGTAGTCCTTGAGCCGTTCGGTGAAGGTTCCAAAGTGCTGCTGGGCGAGGATCGTCGTGGGTACCAGGACCATCACCTGCTTGCCGTCGGCCACCGCCTTGAATGCAGCGCGGAGCGCCACCTCGGTCTTTCCGTAGCCGACATCGCCGCAGATCAGGCGGTCCATCGGCCGCGGTGCCTCCATGTCGACCTTCACCAGCTCGATCGCCTCCCGCTGGTCAGGGGTCTCGACGAACGGGAACGCATCTTCGAATTCCCGCTGCCAGTCACCGTCGGGGGCGAACGAATGGCCCTCACGGCGACGGCGCTCGGCATACAGGTTCAGGAGCTCGCCGGCCAGCTCCTGTGCCGCGCGCCGGGCACGCGCCTTGAGCGCCTCCCAACGCGTGCCGCCAAGCTTCGACAGTGGCGGGTGCGCTCCGCCCGCTCCGACATAGCGGCTGATCTTGGCCAGCTGCTCGACGGGCACGAATACGCGATCCGAGCCGGCGTACTCGAGGTACAGGTAGTCGCGGGTTACTCCCGCGACAGTCTTCGTGTCGAAGCCGGCGAAGCGAGCGATGCCGTGGTCCTCGTGGACGACGATGTCGCCGGTGCGCAGCTCGGCGAAGCTGCGTAGGACTCCTCGGCGGCGCGCGCGGTCCGGGCGCTCGGTACCCGCCCGGCGCCGCCGAAACAGGCGGTGCTCCGGCACCACGGCAAGGTGCATCTGTGGAGCGATGAAGCCGCTCTGGAGTCGCGCCTGAACGAACGCGACCGATCCGGGCGGCTGCGGAGCTTCGCCGTCGAGCCAGTGGGCTTTCAAGCGGGCGAGGTTGTAGGCGGTGCGCTCCCCCTCCCCCCGGCGGGCGAATGCGACGACCGTCCGATAGCCCGAGCGGACGAGTTTCTCGAGCTCGGGCTCGGCTTCTCTCACACCGCGAGCGGAGAAGTCGGCGGCTTGCGCGCGAAACGAGAAACGCTGGTTCTGATCGATGCTCGCCAGACGCACGTGCGCCCGGCCGGCGAGGGCCTGCTCGATGTCATCGGGCGCGACATATAGGTGATGCGCGTCCTCGTCGTGTAGCGCCGCGGTCATGTCCTGCCACTGGTCGGCCAGCGCCGGTGCCAAGTCCTCCTCACCGGCGACCAGGACCGCCGTGCTCTCGGGGACAAGGTCGAGCAGTGGGTGGAAGTCCTCGACCGGCAGCAGCTCGGCGATGTCGGGGCGCTCGGCGGCGTCCTCGAGGGCGGCGATCTCGGCCAGCTCGCGGTGCTCCTCGGCGAGCTCGGCGGCCGGAGCGACCTCGACGAGCTCCGCATCGCCGAGCGACCGCTGCGTGAAAGTAGAGAACCAGCGCAGCGACTCGATCTCCTCGCCGAAAAGGTCCACTCGGACCGCACGATCCTCGGTGGCCGGGAATACGTCGAGCAAGCCTCCGCGGATCGCGAACTGTCCGCGGTCCTCGACCTGGTCGACTCGCTCGTATCCGGCGGCGACCAGATCCCGCGCCGTCTCCTCGAGGCTGAGCAACTCGCCCTTGCGGAGCACGAAGCTGTGTGGGCGCAGAGCCGGGTCAGGGACCTTCTCCGAAAGAGCCACCGCGCTCACCACGACCACCGGCGCCTCGTCGCCTCCCTCCAGCAGCGCGTCCAGTGCGGCGATTCGGAGACCCACCAGGTGCGGCGGCGGCGCCAGATGCGATTCGTACGTCACCCCGCGGCTCGGGTAGTAGCGGACCATCCTCGGTGCTAGCCACGCCCGGAGCCCCCCGGCAAGGTCTCTCGCCGCGCGGTCATCCCCAGCGACGACGATCGCCGGCCGCTGCGGATCGCGATCGAGCAGCGCGGCGACCAGATACGGCCGCAGCGACGCCGAGACAAACGCGCGGCCGCCCTCGCGCGCGAGCGCGCCGGTCTGAGGATCGTCGGCGGCAAGCGCGAGTAGCGGACGGAGCACTGGAAGCTCCAGTCTAGGAAGCGGGAGCCGGGGCGCTCTCGAGCACCCAGCGCTCCGCTTCGTCGGCGGCCCGCTCTATCAGTAGGTCCACTTCATCGCGCGGCTCGCGGAAGCGACCGAGCACGTACGCGGCAACCCGGTCGGGGTCGGTCGTAGGCGGTCGTCCCACACCGATCCTGATGCGGCCGAAGTCAGCGGAGCCGAGTGCCTGTTTTAGCGACTTCAGGCCGTTGTGCCCCGCCAGCCCTCCCCCCATTCGCGAGCGGATCTCCCCGAACGGCAGGTCGATCTCGTCGTGGATCACGAGGACGTGGTCGAGGTCGACGCCGAGCGCACCCCGGGCCGGACCGACCGATCGTCCTGCGTCGTTCATGAAGGTCTGCGGCAGGAGAACCGCTACGCGAGGCCCGCCCGGTCCGGGCCGGCCTTCGCCGAGGAGTCCACGGAAGCGCGCTTTGGCGTTTGGCAGGCCCCACCGCGCGGCCAGCCGATTCGCCACCTCGAAGCCGACGTTATGGCGAGTTCCCACGTACTCACGGCCCGGATTGCCGAGTCCAACCACAAGCCAGTCTGCGGGGGCGCCCCGGCGACCCAGGAATCCCATCCTGCTGGCCCCTCGCCCCGCGGGCGCGGCCGCGTCCTACTGCTCGCCGGCCGGCTCGTCCCCGCCGCCCTCGTCGTCCGACGCCGCTGCAGCCTCGCCACCCTCCTCGCCGACGAGCTCGGTCTCCTCCTCGATCTCGGTCTCGTCGACTAGCTGGAGGCGCGGCGCCGACATCGTCGCGATCACTGACTCCGGCTCATCGACGAACTTGACGCCAGCTGGCGCGGTTAGCTCGGCGAGCGTGACAATGTCACCGACGTGCAGGCCGGAGACATCGTGGTGCAGGGAGTCGGGAATCTCGTTCGGCAGCGCCTCGATCGTCAGCTCGCGGGCGACCTGCTCGAGGACGCCGCCATCCTTGGCGCCGGGGGAGTCCTCGCCGCCGACCAGCTCGAGGATCACTGTCGTCTCGATCGCGACGTCGAGCCGTACTCGCAGCAGGTCGATGTGCATCGTCTCGCCGCTGACGGGATGTCGAACAAGATCCTTGAGGACGACCGGCGTCCCGCCCTCGCCATCGACCTGGAGATCGAGGACGGCACCGGCGTGGGCAAGAGCCTGTCGCAGCTGGCGCGCCTCGACCTGGAAGGCGACTGGTTCCGCGCCACCTCCGTAGACAACCCCGGGCACATTCCCGGTGCGCCGCAGGCGGCGTGCTTCGCGTGAGCCGGCAGGCTCCCGCTGCTGTACTGCCAGCGCGGTTGTCTCGGTCGTCGCCATAGCGGCGAATGATGGTAGCGAGCAGCCCTCGACCAGGTCGAGGCGGCGCGCTACGCTTTCGCTATGGCGGGCGACGTTCAGCTCATGCTGATGATCGCCGGAGTGCACCTCCTCGGGCTTGGCTGCGCTGCGCTGCTCATGATTCCCGCGCTAAGGGACGGCCCGAGCCCGCCACCGCGACCCTCTGACTCCGGCTCCGATGACGACGGTGGCCACGGCCCGCCTCGCCCACCGGAACGACCGGTGCCGCCACGGGGCGGGATCCCGTTACCAGATGCGGCGCCGGCCAGGGTGAGGCTGCGCGAGCCCGGCCGCCTGTCAGAGCTCCTGCCGAGGCGCGACCGGCGACCCGCGCGCGAGCCAGACCGGCGCCCGATACGGATCTAGATTCCGCGCGGACAGGCTAGATACGCCGCGGACAGGCCCCGTCGGTGGCAATCCGCGGCGTGAGGCCGAGCAGCTCGACGCGGAAGCCGCTGATCGCGTTACCCGCCCTGCGCACCCTGACGCATTGCACAATGGGCAGCGAGGAGCCAACCCTCCACGCCACCCGAGCGGTCCCCAGGGTGCCACTCAACGAGAACCCGGCGGACGGCTGGATCTGAATGATCGCCACGCCGCCCGAGTGCGCCAGCGCCGAGACGTCGGCCGTGATCCGTGAACGGCACGAACTCCTGCGCGCACAGCCGGTGATGTGAGAGACCGCCGCGGTCGCGTTTCCAGCGGCCTCGTCGATTACAAGAGCGCTGATCGCTGCGCGCTCTGCCGCATCCAGGCTGAACACCCGCGCCAGCACCGCGCTCACCGCGAGGAATACGACCAGCACCAGCATCCCCATTAGGACAATCCGGGCACGCCGCACGGCCACAGGCTAGAGCGATGCAGCGGCGAGGCCAGCCGGCGCCGGACCCATCAGGCTAGATCAGAGGCGGTGGGACCCTCCGTCGCGTGCGCTTGTAGTTGAGCACCCGAGACGGAGGTTCACCGCCTACTCCGACAGCTCTAGGAAGCGCTCCACCGAGGCCTCTTGGTGGTCCAGGCGCTCGGCCAGCTCTCGGGCCCGGTCGGCGGCGAGCGTCAGGAAGTCCTCGACGCATCGCGCCGGATCGTCGGCCAGTGGATAGACCCGGGTCACGTCCTGCTGTGCGCAGGCGATCCCGATCGGGGGCTTGCCTTCGGCCAGCGTTCGGGCGCCACACACCGGCGCGACCACCAGTTGCCACTCAGGCGCCACGAGGGCCGTCGGCATCAGCCGCGGCGCCGGGAAACGGACAGACAGCTCGACCGAATGATCGACTCTGAGATCGCCCCCGAACAGCTCACCGAGGGGCTCACGCCACACGTCCAAGACGATGTCCGCGCAGATCAGCGCGTCACGAAGCGCGCAGGCCTGCTCCAGATACAGCCGTTCGGCCTCCCCGCGGTCTTCCGCCTCGGCGAGGTCCAGGTCGCAGGGGACTCTGAGCAGCGAGCTTGCCGCGACCTTCGCCCCGGCGCCGAGGCTTCCCGGAGTGATATAGGTCTGCAGCGTCCCGAGGTCGCGCCTGCCGTGGAAGATCACGGTAACCGCCTCACTGAGCGGCAGCCCGTCAACCTTCAGCGATACGGCGACGGACGAGGAGTCGTCCAACAGAGCGCGACGAAGCAGGCCCTCTGCGGAGTCGTCGCGAGCGTCTGCGTGTTCTTCGGGCATCCCTCTCTAGACACGTGTCGGCGAACTGGTTGAGAATGTTTACCCGAATCGGCGGCGGATCGCGCAGCTACCCATGCCAGAGCGCTGGCTCCGGGTTGTACGCCTCCCCGCGGGGTAGCCTCCCGGCGATATGAAGATCCTTTACAAGCCGTTCGCGCTGATCGCCGGATTCATCGCCGCCCGCATCGGAAAGAGCGTGTTCAAGACCCTCTGGTCGAAGATCGACCAGGCCGAGCCGCCGGCGCCTACGGCCGCCGATGCGAGCCTCCCTAAGGTCGTCGGCGCCGCCGCGCTCGAGGCTGCGACCAGGGCAGGCGTCTCCGCGGCGATCGATCGCACCAGCGCTCGGGTGTTCCACCATCTGGTCGGGATCTGGCCGGGCGAAAAGCGAGAGAAGAGCTAGCCGCCGCGCAGGACAAACCCGCGCCTGGCCAGCTCTCCGAGCGCGTCCTCAAAGGCTGGGAAGTCGCGGCGCATCAGCAGCCCGATTGGCCTCCCCGCTGGTCCAGCGGCCCGGACCCACCGTCTCAGGACACCTTCGCCGGCCTGCTCGGACGCCTCTTCGAGCAGCTGCAGGAGGATCGGCAGCTCGGCTCGATGCTCGAGCTGACCCGATAGCAGCGTGAGCGGATCGGCATCCAGCACCTGACACAGCTCGTCTTCGCTGAGTCCGAGGAGGTCCATCACCCGCGCAGCGCGCTGCGCTGCGTTGTTCGCACCGCTCACGGCGCGATCATAGATGCGGGGCTGGACCCCGTCGGCAGGACCAGATGGCGATCGACCTCAGGGGATGCACCAGCGTCACCAACGGGCACCTTTAACCACCTCGCCGGAGTGACGTCACAAGGCGGAGAGCTGATCGCTCGGCTTGAGAAGTTGACCTAGGAGGCCAGTTCAGAACAGCTGGTTCTCGCCGCCGAAGACTTCGCTCACCGAACCGTCCGTGAAGATCTGGCGGATCGAGTTGGTGAGCAGCTCGGCGCAGGAGAGGACCAGAACGTTCTCTGGCGCGCCGGACGGGAGGGGGATCGTGTCGGTGACGACGATCTGCTCGAGCTCCGCATCGGCCAGATTCTGCCAGGCGTTACCGGAGAAATTGCCGTGCGTCGCCGCGGCGTAGACCTTGGTTGCGCCGGCGCTGTGGATCGCCTGGGCGGCCGCCTTCAGCGTTCCGGCAGTGCCGATGATGTCGTCGACAATCAGCGCGGTCTTCCCGGCCACGTCGCCGATCACATAGCCGATCTCCGCGACCTGCTGGGCGGGGCGCTCCTTGTTGAGGATCGCCAGGTCCGCCCCCATCTTCGATGCGAACTGCTTGTTCAGCTTCACCCGGCCGGCGTCTGGAGCCACCACCACCAGATCCTCGAGGCTCAGGTCGGCGAAGTACTGAGTCAGCATGAACAGCGCAGTCATGTGGTCGCAGGGCTTCTGGAAGAAGCCCTGGATCTGGCCGGAATGGAGATCCATCGTCAGGATTCGATCGATTCCCGCAGCCTCGAGCATGCGCGCGACGAGCCGTGCGCTGATCGGCTCGCGAGGCGCTGACTTCTTGTCTTGACGTTGGTAGCCGTACCACGGGGTTACTGCGATCACTCGGTGGGCGGACCCGCCAACCGCCGCGTCGACCAGCTCGAGCAGCTCCATCAGTGCGTCGTTGGTGCTCAGGCCCGTGTCCGGGTTCGCGCAGGTCGGCTGCACGATGAAAACGTCGGCCCCCCGCACGGACTCGTCGAAGCGGCAGTACACCTCACTGTTGGCGAACGTCTTCAGCGTGACGCCGCCGAGCTCGACCCCGAGCTTGTCGGCGATCTTCGCGGCAAGGCCCGGATTGGCCCTGCCGGACACGAGCATCAGGCGCTTGTTGTACTCGTGCTGCAGGCCGCCGGGCGTGAGACTCGTCTCGGCCACGCTCATCGCTTCCGCGAGTGTACGCCCGGCACCCGACGGGAATCCAGCGGGATCCGCGGGCGGGGATTCAGTCGCCGCCGTCATGCTGCCCGGGAGGAGAGGGGCGGGGAGCCGGCTGGTCGGAAGCTGTCGGATGCGGAGCTGACGGCTCGGAAGCTGACGGGTCGGGACCTTTGCGCCGCTCGGCGTACCCCTCGACGTTGCGCTGCTGGGATCTGGCCACTCCGGGCGAGCCGCCGAGTGCGCCGGGTGGCACATCCTGCCCGATCACCGATCCGGCCGCCGTGAAGGCGCCGTCACCGAGCGCCACGGGCGCAACCAGCGTGGTGTCAACAGAAGTCTTGACACCCGAACCGATCGTGGTGCGGTGCTTCTTGAAGCCGTCGTAGTTCGCGGTGATGGTGCTCGCCCCGAGGTTTGTCCCCTCGCCGATCTGGGCGTCCCCGATGTAGGAG
>JALYZY010000219.1 GCA_030948665.1 Actinomycetota bacterium
GCTCCCCCGGGTTCATGTGCATCGTCAACATGTCGGCCGATCCGGTGACACCGCCGGCGGACAGGGCGCTGCTGCTCTCGAGCGGACCGCTGGCGGAGGACGGAAGCGTCCCGATCGACACGGCCGCATGGTTCGCACCGTGATTGGGCCGCCATCAGCAGGCAACGGAGTCGCGGTGCGCCCGCCATGCCTGTATGCGCGGCGCTGCTAGCGCGGCGTACGGGCTTTCGGCCTCAGGCAGTGTCGATCGGCAGAACGGGGGGTGACTTTAGGAACGGCGGCTCGTTCCGATAACTCAGCTCATGGAGAGCGTCCTGGCCGTGGGCTCACGGAGCTACGTCGCGCGAAAGCTGGAGGACCGCACAGCGGTCCGCGGCTGGGCTCTGATCGTTCTGCTGGTCGCCGTCGCCCTGTTCATCTACTCCGTCGGCGCGCCCGGCCTCTCCCAGCGCCCCACGATGTTCGTCGTGGGCGAGGTGCTGGGGATCATCGCCGCGGTGCTGCTGCCGCTGGCCGCGATCCTCGCGGTGCGCCTTAGCCCGCTGGAATGGCTGTTCGGCGACATGACCAAGGTCTACGTCGCGCACGGGATCGTCGGTCTGACGATGTTCGCTCTGGTCACGGTCCACCCCCTGCTCTACGTGGTCGGCGCGCTGCCGGCAACCAATGCCGCGGCGGGGATCATCGTGCCGTTCCGGCTGGTGGTGCTCGACTGGATCTCATGGATCACGATCGCGCTGGCGCTCCTGCCAACGCTGTTCGTCCGGATGCGCTTCGACCTGTGGCGGTACACCCACTTCTTCCTGGGCGCTGCGCTGGTCGTCACCACCATCAGCTTGACGATCGAAAGCAAGACCTTCGACACAGTGCGGGTGCCGGCGCTTCGGATCTACCTGTTCGTGCTCTTCGGCCTGGGGATCGCCGCGGTGCTGTACTTGACCTTCCTGCGCCGGATGCTCGAGCCCAAGCACGAGTATCGCGTCGTCTCCGCCGATCCCCACCCCGAGGCACGGGCGATCGAGCTCGAACTGGAGCCCGTCGGCACTCCGCTGCGCCATCGCGCCGGCCAGTTCACCTACGTCGAGCTGCTCGACGACCGTGTTGCGATCAAGCGGGACTTCGCAGGCCATCCCTTCAGCATCTGCTCCGCCCCGAGGGACCACGGCCACCTATCGATCATCGTCGGAGCCGAGGGAGAGACGACCGAGAGGATTCAAGAGATCGTCGACCGAGACGAGGCGCACGCGCTTGTGCACGGCGCTTACGGACGGCTCCCGTTCCACCGAGACGGGCCGCCCAAGCGATTGTGGATCTCCGGTGGGATCGGAGTAACGCCATTCCTGGCCATGGCCGAGGAGCTCGCCGACGATCCCGGCGACCGCGACGTGGTGCTCGTGGTCGGCGTCGATCGCAGCGAGCACGCGTTCTACGCGGATCGGCTTGAGCAGTGCGAGGCGCGCTCGGGCGGCGCGCTGCGGGTGATCCTGTGGGACAGAGAGCTGCGCGGGGTGCCGACAGTGGACGGGCTGGCCGAGGAAGTGCCTGATCTGCATGAGCGAGTGGCTGTGATGGTCGGATCCGATCACATGATCGCTTCGCTCGGACCTGAGCTGAAGCGCGCCGGCGTATCGCACATGCATTCCGAGATCGAGATCGGACCCCCGCGCACCTGGCGCTACGGCGGCACCAGTGCGTTGCGGCTCATGCGCTGGGTGATCGCCGGGGAGATGGCGGTGTTCGTTCTCGCCTCGCTGGTATCGACTGTCGGAAGGGCCGTCGGATGACGGTCAATGGCCGGGGTGATGAAGGGCCCAACGGGGCCTCCTTTACCTCTGATGACGAGATTTCGAGTCTCGACTACGTCCTTGGCCTGCTGACCGACGAAGACGTCGACTGGCTGGCGGCGAACGGGCGCCGGCTCGAGCTCGCCCCCGGAGAGCAAGCCGTCCGTGAGGGAGCGGTTCATCCGCCGGTCCTCCTGGTGCTCGAAGGCAAGCTCGACGCGGACGGGTCGGTCCACACCGTGGCGTGTGGACGTCGCTGCTGCGGCGACCTTGTGGGCATCGTCTCGTTCCTCGACGGTGGCACCTCCCCGGTAACAGTCACCGCGAGCAGCCACGCCGTCGTGTACGAGATCCCCCACGCCGAGCTGTCCGCACGACTCGAGCTCGACGTCGGGTTCGCCGCCCGTTTCTATCGTGCGCTAGCGGTGATCGTCGCCGGCCGGCGGGCGCAGGGCGACGCCGCCGGAGCGCTCGATCCACCGCTGGCCGAGCAGATCAACACCTATCTGGCCGACGCACGGATGCGCCGCCTGCTCCAGCGGGTGAGTCAGCGGGACGAGGTCCTGATCACTGGATCCGATCTGACCGTCGAGCAGGTCGCGCGTGTCGCCTGGCATCGGTCAGCCGTCGGGGTCGCTCCGTCGGCCCGGGCTCGCATGGAAGCCTCCCGAAAGGTGGTCAACCGGCTCGTCGCAGGCGAGACCCCCGTCTACGGTCTGAACACCAACGTCGGGGCGCTCAAGGATGCCCGGATCGCCGACTCCGACCAGCCCCTGTTCCAGCGCCACATCCTGCTCAGCCATTCCGCCGGGGTGGAGCCCAACCACAGCACCGATGTCGTGCGCGCGATTCTGCTCGCTCGCCTCAATGGAATGGCGCGGGGTGGCGCGGGCGTGCAGCCCGCGGTGTTCGACGCATTGCTCGCGATGCTCGACGCGGGCCTACACCCCCTCGTTCCCAGGCGCGGCTCGATCGGCATGTCCGACCTAGTGCCCCTGGCCCACATGTCACTCCCGCTGATCGGCGAGGGCGAGGCAGAGCTCGATGGCCAGCTTCTCTCCGGCGCCGACGCGATGGCGGCGGCAGGAATCGATTTGCCCACTCTCGGAGCCAAGGATGGTCTAGCCCTGGTCAGTGCCAACTCGGCGTCGGTCGGTCACGGCGCGCTGGCCATCATCCGCTGCGTCGACCTGCTCGCGCTGGCCGACGTGGCAGCCGCGCTGAGCCTCGAGGGCCTCGGTGGCCACGCCACGGTGCTCGACCACCAGATCGACGATGCCCGTCCGTTTTCGGGGCAGCTCACCTCCGCCCACCAGATGCGACTGCTGCTCGAGGGCAGCAGCCTGTGGACCGCGCCGCCCACGCTGGGCGTCCAGGACCCGATCAGCTTCCGCTCGGCGGTGCAGGTTCACGGCGCCGTCCTCGACGTGCTGGCCAGCGTTCGCGGCACGCTCGAGACCGAGCTCAACTCGACCGGCGATAACCCGATGGTGCTGATCGACCGGGAGGCGATCATCTCCGACGGGAACTTCCATCCCGCCGGCCTCTCGATCGCTTTCGACACGCTCAAGATCGCGCTTGCGCAGCTGACCAGCATGGCCGCCAACCGCGTTGTGCGGCTGATGGACCCCCATTTCACCCACCTCGCCGCCTACCTGAGTCCACGCCCGGGGCTGAACGTGGGCCTTGGCGTCCTGCAGAAGACGGCCACTGCCCTCAATGCCGAGGTGCGCCTGGCGGCCGATCCGACCTCGCTGGACTACATCCCGGTCGCGGGAGCGATCGAGGACCACGCCACGATGGCGGTGGAAGGAGTCGCCCAAGCAGCTCAGGCGATCGATTCGGCCTTCGGCGTGTTTGCAGTCGAACTACTGGTAGCCGCCCAGGCCATCGATCTGCGGGAAGGGATCACGCTGGGAGCGGGGACGGGCGCCGCGTACCGGACCGTCCGTGCTTGCTGCCCGTTCACCGAGGACGACCGCCTGCTCGCCCGGGAGATCGCCAACGTGCGCGCGCTGCTCGAAGACGGCTCCCTGCTCGACGCCGTGAGCACGGCCACCGGTCAGAAGTTCGGGGCGCGGGTGCGCCCCCAGTCGGCGCCGGCGCAGGTGCAGGCCTAGCCGGCGCAGGTACAGGCCTAGCCGGCTCGCGCTCCCGCGAGCCCGATCACGACAGCGCCGGCCCGCGATCGAGGCCGAGGCACACCAGCAGTCCGAGGCCGGTGACGGCGGCGTCGATCAGGAACGCCCGCAAGTAGGCCGAGCTTGTCGGGACGCCGTGACGCTCGCCGGAGTGGACCACGATTCCGAGAGCCATCGTGCCGGCCGCCGCGCCGATCCACCGGATCGTTAGCACCAGCGCGTTGGCGTCGCCCCGTTCCTCCGCATCAACCGCACCCGACAGCGCGGTCAGGAGCGAGGTGAACATCGGGCCGG
>JALYZY010000004.1 GCA_030948665.1 Actinomycetota bacterium
TTGCCGGCGCCGGGAGGCCATCGGAGGCAAGCGCCAGCTCGTGCCCGATCCTCGCCTGGCAGGCGACTTCCACCCGCTCGGAGAACTCCTCGAGCGTCAGCCGTGCAACCAGCAGATGCTCTCGAAGTGCCACGACCGCCTGGTCACGCTCGGCGTCGGAGACGAGCTCGTCCGGGTCTCTCATCGCACGCATTCGCCCAGCAGCTAATGACCGTGGCTAGCCCATGCTCTGCCCATAGAGAGAAAGGATGCGATCCGGAAGTCCGGCCTGCTAACGCCACCGTAACCCGCGCCAGCGTTCAGACGTTAGGGTTTTACGGCATATTTGTGTGCCGGCCGGCTATGACTTTCACGCTCGGATGCTCGCGAAGGGCCGGCTGTGCTGCTTCGTAATCGGCCCCAGGCGTTAGACGAAACCCATGTCCACCGATACGTTCCCAGCTCAGGCTCCGCCCGCGCCCAGCGAGGTGTTCGCGCCGCCCGCGAAGGTGCGGCGACGAGTGAGCGTCGGGAACATCAGCCTCTCCCGTTGGGGCGCCCTCGCCATCTCTGCGGTGGTGATCCTCGTGTCCGTGTGGCTGCGAACGCGTGGGATCCGGGCCTACTACTGGATCGACGAGGGCCTGTCGGTCGGGATCGCGTCGCATCCGCTGACCCAAATCCCATCGCTCCTGCATCAGGACGGCTCGCCGCCCCTCTACTACATGCTGCTGCACGTCTGGATGTCAGCGTTCGGGCGGGGGGAGGTCGCCACCCACCTGCTGTCGCTGGTGTTCGCGCTTCTGAGCATCCCCGTTGCTTACTGGGCCGGCAAGAGCCTGTTCAGCCGGCGGGCAGGGGTGATGTGTGCGCTACTCGCCGCCGGCGCTCCCTACCTGAACCAGTACTCCCAGGAGACCCGGATGTACGCGCTGCTCGCGCTGCTGAGCCTCGTGACCTGCGCCGCCTTCGTGCACGCGTTCGTGCAGCGTCGCCGCGGGTATCTGCCGGTCTTCTCCCTCGGACTGACCGCGGCGCTGTACACCCATAACTGGGCGCTGTTCCTCGGCTTGATGGCAGGCGTGGCGTTCCTGGTGTGCCTGAGGAGCGCTCCCAGCGAGGAGCGGCGCGCGTTGTGGCGAGACGGCGCGCTCGCGTTCGGCGGGGTAGCAGTGCTGTATGCGCCGTGGGTGCCGACGCTTCTCTATCAGGCTCGCCATACGGGTGCTCCCTGGGACCTCGGACCCGTGATCTGGTCAGTCACACAGGGCCTTTACTCGCTCGTGGCTGGCCGCGGGCCTGCCGTCGCACTACTGTTCGGGGCGGGTGTGGGGCTACTCGCGCTCCGCCAGCTGAGCACACGGAAGGGAATGGCGGCGTTCTGGGAGCCACGCGACCCCCAGAGGCTGCTGCTCGCCGCGACTTGCTTGCTGATTCTGGGTATCGGGACCATCTTGATCGCGTGGGCCTACTCGAAGCTCACCCCGGCCTGGGCTCTGCGTTACCTCGCTGTGATCGTCGGGCCGCTGATCCTGGTGTTCGGCTTGGGTCTGGCTCGAACGGGCCGGCTTGGAGTGGTCGCACTGGCGCTCGCGGTTTGGTTCTGGCTGCTGACACCAGTGACGTCGTCCCTGACCAGCAAGAGCAACGTCGGCCGGGTAGTCCCGGCGCTGCGGGCGAACCTCGGCTCGGACCCGCTAGTCCTATCAACCCAGCCCGAGCAGGTCCCCACGGTCGCGTACTACCTTCCCGGAGCCTCGCGCTTCGTGACACCGATGGGTCCCGTCCGAGATCCGCGAGTCGTCGACTGGCGCAACGCTCTGAACCGGCTGCGTCGCTCCTCGGTCTCCTCGGTGCTGATGCCCGCAGTCGATGCGCTCCGGCCCGGGGAGCATGTCCTGCTGGTCGTCCCGGTCGGTCTCGCCAACACGCCACTGTGGCTCAAGCTGATCAACCGCTACAGCGTGCAGTGGGCCCACGCTCTCAGCCGGGATCGGTCGCTGAGGATGATCAGCAGCTCCGCCAAGGGTGCGCCGGGATCCGGCACCGGCGTGCGGGCGACGCTGTTCGTCGTGCGGTCCTCGCCAGCCGCCTGACCTGCGATCGGTGCAGAATCGGCGCGGCCGCCCGGCGCCACGGCGATGCTCGCGTCGATTGGCACCCATTCATCCTGCTCCCCGGTAGAACAAAAGCACCGGGCAGCGCACCTTCGCGAACACAAGCTCCGAATCCAGGTCCATATCGGTCCACTGGAGCTTCGCCGGTAGGGCGAGCACAAGCGTTCGCTCCCGCACCGCGCCGATCCCAGCCCTTGGCTCCGATCCCTGGCCGACCGCGATCCTCGCGCACCGCTGAGGATCGGATACCGCAGCGCAGGCTGCGGGTAGGTACATGGTCCAACGCGACAACTTGGTTCGCGGCCAACGACGAAGGAGGAAGTTCATGCCCGATCCGGATGGGAACACCAAAGCGGACCCGGATGTCCTCCCTGACACCTCTTTGCATGGCTACAAGGAAGGTCGCAAAGACGACATCAAGGGTGATGCGGACAAGCTGGAGTCAAACGATCCGAAAGACCAGCAGCAGTCCGAGCTAGAGGGCGACGACGAGCTGGAGCTGCCCGCCGAGAAGCACTAGCCAGCGCGACGGGCTGACGCCCGGGCGGCGCGCTTGTCCGGGCGGCCTCATGGCCGCTCGCAGCGGCATAGACTCGATCTCCGAAGGCCGCTTCCGTTCTCGCGCGCCGCCTCGTCTCATTTCGACCGTCCAAGGGAGCCCGATGTCGACCTATCCAGCAGATTTCAATTCCCAGATCATCGAGGAGTTCCGCGCCAACGGCGGGCGAGTGGGTCGGATGTTCGAAGGTACGCCCCTGCTGCTCCTGCACCACATCGGCGCTAAGTCCGGTAAGTCCCGCGTCAACCCGCTCGCGTACAACGCGGACGGCGAGCGCTTCATCGTGTTCGCTTCGAAGGCCGGGGCGCCGACGAATCCCGACTGGTACCACAACCTGAAGGCCAATCCGGAGATCTCTGTCGAGGTGGGTACCGACACGATCGACGTCGTGGCAAGTGAGGCGACCGGCGAGGAGCGCGAGCGCCTCTTCCGCGCCCAAGCCGAGCGCTCGCCGCAGTTCGCTCAGTACCAGGAGAACACTGAGCGGCAGATCCCAGTGATCGTCTTGACGCCCACAAACCAGGCCTGAACCGGACAGGCGACATCCTAGGGCCGGGCCGGCTCGTGGCCGCCCGAAACGGCCGCTACGCGCTTGGCTCAGCGGACCAGGGAGGCAGTTCGAGCGCCCGCTCGTATGCCGCCCGGTCATGCACGGGCTCGCCGTGGGACACGATCACATGCTCGAACGGCAAATCGAGGAGGACCCGAAGTGCGGGAAGTGCCCGCTCCTCATGCCAGCGCGTCGACCACACCAGAAGCTCGCCGTGCGGTGCGGTGAGAGCGTCGGCGAACACGAGCGTGCGCAGGCTGGGGACCCAGACCGGGGTCTCGTTTCTGCCCCTGCCGTCGTACAGCGCCACCAGCCCACCCGGGAGCCGGCTTTCCGGGTAGATAGGCTCGAGCTCAGTCTCTGGGACGTCGTCCCGCCAGTACAGCTCCGGCCCGAACGCTCGCGCCCCGTAGCGCCGCACGAATAGGTCAACATCGCGGACGTGGTCGGGTTTCAGCACCGCTACGACCGTGGGCGGATCGGCGTCGAGACGCGCCCAGAGCTCGGCGCCCCCCTCACGCGGCGCGAGTGGATCGAGCAGGATCACCTCGCCCTCTGATCTGACGCATGTCGAGGTCACGAGCGGGTCCCAGTCGCCTCCCGGCATCCACGCCGGATGCTCCAGCCGCCATATCCACGGTCCGTCCGCTACATCGCGTATTTCCACTGCTCAACCTTCCTCAGTCGCACGACCGACGCTGCACTCGTCGGCATTGTCCAATTTGTCTGAGATCCATGTCGCGGCGAGCGTCGTGCCGGGTTGCGCCGTGGGCACGCCGGGTCGAAGCGACGCGTAAGCTGAGCTTCCAGTGCTGACGCGGACGGACCTCGACGCGCCGCGGGGGCGTGGAGCCCCGCTGAGGTGAGCAACTCGTCCGCCGCCGCCGCCCCCGCACCGGGCGGTACGGGGATGCCTGATGAGTTTCACCCTCGGCATCTCGCTGTCCGCGTGGCCGAGATCGCTGGAATCATCGCGCTAGTCGCGATTGCGATCAGCGCCTTGCCGGGGCTCGACCAGGTGCGCGCGCGCCTTGGGGGCGTCGACCCGGTCTGGCTGGTGGCACTCGCGATCGCTGAGATCGGCTCGTGCGCCGGATACCTGCTGGTGTTCCGCTCGACGTTCTGCCTGCAGATGTCCTGGAGATTGAGCTACGACATCGCGCTGGCGGAGCTGGCTGCGAACTCGCTGCTGCCGGCCGGAGGCGCCGGCGGCCTTGCACTCGGCGTCTGGGCGCTTCGCCAGGCGGGCATGCCGACCGGCCACATCGCGCGCCGCACCGTTGCCTTCTTCGTCGTCACCAGCGCGGCGAACTTCTTCACGCTCGTGCTGGTTGGGCTGGGGGTGTTCGTCGGAATCGTCCCGGGTAGCGGCTCTTGGGTGCTCACGCTCGTGCCTGCGCTGATCACCGCCGTGGGGATCGTCCTTGTCGGCGTGAGCCCGAAGCTGCTACGCGCGGTCGGGGAGCGCGGTGCAGGCAGCGACCGAGGCAGCTGGCGCGGCCGCGCCGTGCTGAAGCTCCGCGGGTGGCTGATCGCCGCCGCGGATGGGGTCGACCAGGCAATTGTGCTGCTGCGATCGCACAGCGGCGGAGTGATCCTCGGGTCGTTCGCGTACATGGCGTTCGACATAGCGGCTTTCGGTCTTGGGTTCGCCGCCGTGGGGTCCGCGCCGGCACTGGGGACGCTGGTGCTCGGGTATCTGATCGGCCAGCTCGGCAACCTGGTGCCGCTCCCAGGCGGAGTCGGAGGTACCGAGGGCGCGCTGGTTGGGGTCTTGGTGCTGTATGGCGTCAACCTGACGGAGGCCACGGCGGCGGTGCTGACTTATCGCCTCTTCCAGCTTGCAGTGCCGGCTTTGCTCGGCGCACCGGCCTTCATCGCGCTGCGACGCAGGCTGACCCGGGCGGATCACCCGGCGCTGATCTGCGCGCCGCTCGCACTGGAAGTAGTGAAGCTCCCAGCGCGTACCTGACGCCGGCAGGCGGTTGACGTCTCAGCGCCGGCTTGGTTGGGCCGGTCGCATTCGCGCCACGCGACCGGCCTACACAAGCGGGTTATCAGGCCAGCGTGCGCGAGCGCCGGCAAGTCCTCGGCCGCGGAGCGCCACTGGGATTTGCTCCCGCGGCGGCTGGCTCCTATCGAGGATCGTTCAGATCTAGCACCGTAATCGGTGGCTCGATCGAGGTCTTCCCGTCGGTCGACACGATCGCGGTGCCGAGCGCGAAGAACTCGATCACGTGACTACCCCAGCCGTGGCTCTTCTCCGACAGCGACACGCCGACGATCCCTTCCGCGCCGAGGTCCTGGGCCTCAGTCTGCATCCGTTGCATCGCCAACTCGCGGGCGTCGTAGAGCGCCTGGGTGAAATTAGGAAGCTCGACGTTGCGTCCTGTCTGCGCGACTGTCCGCAGCGGTCCGCGCCGTCCGACGTGATAGACGCAACTGCCCATAACCATCCCCACCGGCCGGTGGCCGGTTCGCAGCAGCGTCCAGAACTCCTGTCCTGACAGGTCGCTCTGAAACGGCCGCCCGTTCGGCGCTCGGTGAAGCACGCCTTCGCGGTGCTTGACCGCAGTGCCGATCGCGATGAACTCGGCCATGTTGGCGCCCCACTCGTAGCGGCCGATCTCGAGTCGCACGCCGACGATCCCGTCGGCGTCGAGCTGATCCGCCTCCTCTTCCATCCGAGTCATCGCCAGGTGTCGCGCGCTGTACATGGCCTGCGAGAGCGTGTCGAGCTCCCGGCTCTTGGTGGGCCCGGCGACCTGAAAGCCGATGTGGAAGATGGAGCTGCCGACGACCAGTCCGACAGGATCAAAGCCGGCTTGGGTGACGAGCAGGAACTCGTTCACACTCAGGTCCGACGTGTAGAGCCCCTCGCGGTTCTGTGCCAGCCGCTCAACGCCAGACTCTGGGATCCCCTCGAGTGACTTGGGGTCGTACGCGGTCACCTTGGACTCAGCCGGATCGCGGTCCTGACCGGTTGCGCTGACGGTCCTTGCCCGGGACGAATTGCGGTGCCTGCAGCATGCATCGTGATCACCCAGCCCCTCCGCTCGACATCACTAGCACCCGAGACCCGGTAGGGCACTCCAAACCGGCCCAACCGCCAACCCCGGTCGCCGGTGGAAGTTAGCGAAGAACCGAGTGCGAACTTGTCACGGCGCACCGAATGAGACAGCTCGACGCCCACCGCGCCCAAACCGTGAGCATCCGAGACCTGTCCGAGCAGCCTCGCACGTACCGTTTCACGTGCCGCGTGAAACCCCCGGGTGAGCTCATCGAGCTCCTGGTTCTGTTTAGTGCTCCGCATTCGGCGGATGCGCGTGGTCCGAGCCGCCGATGCGAACACGACTGTTGTCGTCGCGACTAGACCGACTGGCGCCTGGCCGGCGGTGTGCAGGCGCCAGTAGTCCTGGACTGACACGTCGGTGAGGATCGGCCAGGGGGCGCCTGCGGAACCCGGGAGCCGGATCGCGGTACCGCTGACCACATACTCGATCGTCCGTTTGCCGAGATCGTGGTCGCTGCGGTGCAGGTGGACGCCGACGACTGCGTCGGCACCGACGTGCGAGGCCTCCTCGCGCAACCGGTCGAGCGCTCGGCGCCTCGCCATGTTCCACGCATCGCTCACCACGTCGAGCTCGCAGACCACGTCTGAGTGCCGCTGGTAGTTGCGAACCTGCGACCACGACGCTTCGGAGTAGCGGTTCTGCAACGCGTAACCAGTGGGCGTCGGCGCGTACACCGAGCCGCTGTAGGAGTACCTACCAGGGTCGAGCGGCGGAAGGTACTGCCACCCGGTCCGGACAGCGCTGGCGCCCATCACTTGCGCCAGCGGTCGCGGCCCCATCCGGTCCAGCAGCGCGAACTCGTTCACTGAGAGCCCGCTGATGAACAGCGATCCGTCTGTCGCCAACGACTTCAGCCGCCGCTCGGCGCTGAGCGGAATTCCTCCGCCCTCGATCCGCTCGAGCGTCTCAGCCTGCTCGGAGTCCGGATCGCTACCACGTCCGAAAAAGCCCGTCACCGGCGATCACCGCTCGGCATGCTCACATCGCTCCCGTGAGACTGTCGCGCGTAGATCGAGCTGGTGGGTCAACGCCTTCGCGTCGTACTTGACCTGGTCGTAGCCTCGCTCAGCGCGGCTGCCTCGAGCTGCCCGTCGATCAGCTGACGCGCGACGTCGCTCAGCCGGAGGTTGTGCGTCCGCGCGTATTCCCGCAACCGCGCGAACGCCACGTCGACCTTGATCCGGGCCCGCTCCGCCAGGATCCCCTTGGCCTGTTCGATCACGACTCGGCTGGTCAGCGCGCTCTGCAGTTGCTCAACGACAGTGCGTGCCTCCCGTACGGCGCGCTCCTGGAGCAGCGCGGTCGCAGCGATGTCTGCCATCCCCTGTCCGAGCGGGAGATCGGAGTCGGCGATCCGGCCGGCGGCGGAGCGAAACAGATTCAGGGCTCCGATGGTGTTGCCGCGGACTCGCATCGGGAGTGCTTGCACCGATCGAAACCCCAGCCTGACCGCTGCCGGCGCGAATTGCGGCCAGCGTCCCGTCTCGGCGTCGAGGTCTGCGCTGAACACCGGCGTCCCGCGATGGAAACACTCAAAGCAAGGTCCTTCCTCGTTCTGGGACTGCAGCAGGTCGAGCGCGTCCGCGCGCTCGCTCGAAGAGGCCATGACCCGTAGCGCTCCGGTCGCGTCTGAGAGCAGCAAGCCGGCCTCAGTGCAGTCGAGGAGCTCGACGCACCGCTCGGCCAGGTGGTGGAGGAACTCGACCACGTCGAAGTCTTCGACCATCGTGTCGGCCAACTCGACGAACGTCGCGATGATCCGCTGCTCACGCGTCACGATGGCATCCTGAACCGATCGTCAATGGCCGAACTCGCGCCGGTCATGCCCCGCCGCCCAAACGCAGTCGGCCGGAGACAACGTCACGCCCGACTTCGCGCAGCAACCGATCTTTCGCAAAGGAGTGGGCGCGCAGGCGAACAAACGCCTCGCTCAGCGAAATATTCAGCTGGACGGACACGATGCCCGTGGCCTGATGTATCTCCGCCCAATGCGCGGGCTCTCGGGCCAGTGCCTCGTGAAGTACCTCGTGTGGCGCACCAGTCTGCAGGCCGAGAACCACGTGGGTCGCTACGTCAGCGAGCACGAGGCCATATCCGAGCTCGTCTGCGCTCAGCGCTCCGGGGCGGTCGCGGTACAGCACCAGCACACCAATCCGGATAGCTCCTAGGTGCAATGGGAGTGCGAACACCGCCAGCACACCGGCTTGCACCGCGGCCTGGGCGAACACCGGCCAGCGTTCCTGCATGGGGTGGGCGAGGTCTGCCTCCGATACGGGCGCCCTCGTTGTCCAAGCGTCGACGCATGGCCCCTGACCGAGCGTGAGCTGCAGCTCCTGCACTTCTACGATGCCCGAATCCGATGTCCCGGCAGAGCCGCACAGGTTGCCGTCGACCATCAGCGACAGGCCAGCTCCGCGCAGCGCGAGCAGCCCGACGGCCGCGACGCACACCTGGTCGACCAGCGAGGTCACGCCATCCACATCGGCGTCTGCCACTGCCCTCAGCACCGTGCTCACGCGGTCGGTCCTCAAGCTGCCAGCCCGCCCGGGTCCCACGCCATGGCGTCAAACGAGATCGATACGGGCGTAGGGCCCGGATGCTCGGTCCTACGGGGAGGAGGCCTGACTCTAACCAGCTGATTTCCCACACGATATCTGTGATGTGCTTCCGGCATCGGGGCGAGTCTCGTGTCCAGGTCGAACGCGACCTTCGGTCCCCAGAGGCGTGAAGCGGTGAGCATTCTGTTGACCATGTCGAGATCGCGGTGTCCCACGGGACTGCGTCACGCGGCGTTGCTCGGGCGACCATCGGGCGACACGTCGTTCGAGTCGCCGTCGTGCCGGACCGGCATTTGGGCTGCTGCGTATGCGTCGATCTCGTCGAGGGTCTCTGCCTGGAGCAGCGCCGCCCCCAGGCTGTCGAGCTGCCGGCGGTGCGCGGTAAGCAGATCGGTGACCTCGTGATGGGCGGACTCGATCAGACGACGCACCTCGTCGTCGATGAGCTGCTGGGTCCCCTCTGAGGTGTCGCCGGCGGGCGGCCACCAAGTGCTCTCCCCGCTGGATCGGGTGACGGTCACCAGACCGATGGCCTCGCTCATGCCCCACCGGCCGACCATCTGGCGTGCGATCAGAGTGGCTTGTTGGATATCCGATTCGGCGCCGGTCGTGACCGTGCCGTAGACGATCTCCTCAGCGACGCGGCCACCGACCGCTACCTTGATCTTCCCGACGAGGTCCTCGAGCGTGTAGGAGACCTGGTCGTCGTCTGGCGCAGAGAGCGTGACGCCCAGCGCCGCGCCGCGGGGAATGATCGAGACCTTTCGCACAGGATCGGCGCCCGGAGTGAGCATCCCCACCAGCGCATGGCCCGCCTCGTGATACGCGGTCCGTTCGCGGTCGGCCGGCGAGAGCACGATCCCGCGTGGCGCTCCGAGCAAGATCTTCTCGAGCGCGTCGGTGAAGTCGAGCCGCTCCGCACACGAGTGGTTGCGCCGCGCACCTAGGAGCGCGGCCTCGTTGGCGAGGTTGGCCAGGTCGGCGCCGACCATCCCCGGCGTGCTGGCGGCGAGCGCGTCGAGGTCGACATTCTCGGCCAACGGGATCGAGCGGGTGTGCACCTCGAGGATCTTTCGACGCCCCACACGGTCGGGCGGCTGTACAAATACGCGCCGGTCAAATCGCCCGGGGCGCAGCAGCGCTTGATCGAGGACCTCCGGGCGATTCGTCGCTCCGAGCACCACGACCGCCTCGATCGAGGCGAAACCGTCCATCTCGGTCAGGATCTGATCGAGCGTCTGCTCGCGCTCGTCGTTGGCGCCCGTGACAGCCGCCGATCCACCCCGCGAGCGGCCGATCGCGTCGAGCTCGTCGATGAACACGATCGCGGGCGCCGCTTCCTTGGCCTTCGCGAACAGATCGCGTACCCGTGATGCGCCGATCCCGACGATCGCCTCGATGAACTCCGAGGCGGAGATCGAAAAGAACGCGGCGTGCGCCTCGCCGGCGACCGCGCGAGCGAGCAGGGTCTTTCCGGTTCCCGGAGCACCTGACAGCAGCACCCCGTGGGGCATTCGTCCGCCCAACCGTCCGTAGCGCTGCGGGTTGCGTAGGAAATCGACGATCTCGGTCAGCTCGGACTTTGCCTCGTCGATGCCCGCGACGTCAGCGAACGTCACGGCCACAGTCGCCGGGTCGATCCGGCGCGCCTGCGAGCGACCGAAATTCCCCAGCGCGCCCATCCCGCCGCCCCTGGCTGCCCGGCGGGCAAAAACGATGAACAACCCGACGATCAACAGCGTAGGCCCGAAGCCAAGCAGCAGCGAAGCCACCAAGGAGGTGTGGGCCGTTGTCGAGGTAGCGTTGATCTGGACGCCCTGCCTCTGCAGCAGCGCCGCCAGCTCGTTGTTGTTCCAGAACGTCGGGACCTCGGTCGAGAAAAGCGTGGTCGGCGTCGCCTTCGCATTGGCTGCCGGGTACCGGACGGCCGCCTTGAATGTGCCCTCGATCGTGTCGCCCTTAGAGGCGATCGACGCAACGTGCCCGGACTGCACCTGGGTCAGGAAGTAGGGACTGAAAGGAACCTTGACGCGCTGCTGGCCACCGGGCTGGAACAGCAGAAAGGAGCCCCAGTTCAAGGCCACGAGCACGAGCACGAACCAGAGGAATCCACGCGAGCGGTGAGGCGGTTTCACCGCCGGGGGATCAGGCGTCCCGCGACCGTCCGGGGCCGGAGCGACGCGCCAGCCGCGCTTGTCGCGCGGCATTGGCTTGCCTGAATCCATGCCGCGAGCAGCCATCTCAGGACCCATTCGAAGAGGGAGGCACGGTCCCCTCGCGCTGCTCGAGTTGCATACTGCTCCAGACGTTCGGCATCGGTGCGTCAATGACGTCACCGAGGTCTGGAGCGACGAGAAGCGCGACTAACCGCTTACACGACCCAGGTTACTCCCTCGCATGCATCGGCAAGAGAAGTGGACGACCCTTGTCGCGCTCGGCGTGGTCCTTGCCCTCTCGCCATCGCCGCGACGGTATGCGCGGGTCTAAGCGACCAGCCGCGCCGCTAGCCCCGTCCGTAGCGCTCCTGCTCTTCGATGGTCCGCTCAGCGGTCGGGAGCGCCTCGAGACGTCCGTCGGGAATTGGCTGACCGCTCTCGACCGACAGGCCGTAGGTGCCCGAGCCGAGCCGAGCCTCGGCTCGCTCGACTGCCCGGACCTGCTCCTGGAGATCCTCGAGGCGGCCTGCGTTGAACTCGTCCTGGTATAGGTCCTGCGAACCCTCGTCGCCCGGTTCTTTTCGATCAGACGCTTCTTGCGGGTTTGTTAGAACGCTGATCGACTGCTCGAGGCGGGCGCGCTCGGAGGCAAGCAATTCGCGGGCTCGTTCGGGTTCCATGACCGAAGTATCGCCGAGTCGAAGAAATGATGCTTGTGTTCGACGCCCGGGACCCTTAACGTCGCTAGACCCGCTCCCCACCGAGCGAGGTCTCCGCACCACAACGAAAGAGCTACACCGGAGGTCACCCGATGATCGTGATGTTCACCGCCCGCCGCCTCAAGCCGGGCGCCTGGGACCAGTTTCGCCGCGCATGGGATCCGGGGGATGCCAAGCCGCCTGGCCTTCAGCGCGCTTATCACGCGCGCAATATTCGCGACGAGGACGAGATCATCTCGTTCGGGCTGTTCGATATGACGATCGAGGATTACCGCCGCTGGCGCGAGGAGGCTGACGCCCAGGAGAACCAGCGCGTCGACCATCTCTCGGCGTTCGTACAGAACGAACACGTCTCGGGTGTATACGAGGTCGTCGACACGGTCGACGACTAGCGCTCAGCGACACGCGCGTTAGGGATGCCCGCTGTCAGTCTGAGCGGGCCGAACCGCGTGTGCCCACGATGACCACGACTTCCGCGTAGTCGACGTAGTGGCAATTGGCGATCGCGTGGCGGGCGAGCGCGATGTCGACGATCGTTCCGTCGAGCACCACCATCAGCTGCGCTACGCCTCGTAGAGCGAGTACCGCCCAGCGGTTGACTCGGCGCCGGCCGGTGCCTCAGGCGGCATCCGGGCGCTACCTGGTTGGCGTCACGACGGACCGCCCAGGCCGGGCATCGTCACCCACAGCCGTGGCGCGAGCTCGAGGAGGACCTCGGTGCTCAGCTCGCTGACAGTTCCCGCTCGATCGCGCTCCATCGCGATCGTCAGCTCGCGCCACGCGCGGGCGACAGGTGCGACCCGGGCGGTCGGTCCCCATCCGATCGCCGCGCGGAGCTCGTCAGCGCGGGCCCTGGCGTCGTCGAGGGTCAGCTCGCCGAAGGAGCGGTTCGCACCGCGGATGTACACCTGCTGGCTGACGATCTGCTCGAGGGCCGAGCTTGCGTCGGTCATCGCAGGCGCCCCTGGGCAAGCCGGCGGGCGGCAACCGCTGCCTGTCCGTAAGAGATCCCCCCGTCGCCGAGCGGCAGCCGCTCGGCAATGAGTGCCCGCAGGCCGGCCGCATGCAGGCCGGCCAGAACCGCCTCGAGCAGGCGCCGGTTCTGGAACACCCCACCGGACAGGACGATCAAGTCGGTGTGACTCGAGGAAGCCGCGGCGGCACAGGCCTCGACCGTGGCGTCGCCCACCGCGGCATGGAACCGGCTTGCGACTGCACCGACATCGGAGCCCGCCTCCAGGTCCGCGCTCAGGGCGCGGATCGTCTCGCGCGGGTCGATCACGAGCCGTCCGCCGTCGCGCTGAAGCGCGATCGGATAGCGGCCTCGCTCCGCCGGGTCGCAGGCCGCCTCGAGTTCGATCGCCGCCTGGCCCTCGTAGTTGACCGTCGGCCGCACGCCGCAAATCGCGGCGACGGCGTCGAACAGCCGTCCCATGCTCGTCGTGACGGGCGAGCTGAGCCCCGTCCGCGCAAGCTGCGCCACCTGACCCCAGGCGCGGCCTTCGACCCGTCCCGCCAGGGCACGAGGAACCCGTGGCCCTCCCTCCTGAGGGGCGTCGGACGCCGACAGCCATGCGCAGGCCATCCGCCACGGCTCCCGGATCGCCCGCTCGCCTCCCGGAAGCCTCACGGGGAACAGCGCCCCCACTCGCGTGAAGTCAGCAAGGTCTCCCAACAGAAGCTCTCCGCCCCAGACCGTGCCGTCCGTCCCGTACCCGGTCCCGTCGAAGATCGCGCCGATCGCGGGACCATGTTCGTCGTGCTCAGCCAGGCACGCGGCGAGGTGTGCGTGGTGGTGCTGCACCGCGATGAGCTGCACGCCTTCGCGCTCGAGCGCGTACTTGGTCGAGAGGTATTCCGGGTGCATGTCGTGGGCCACGACCTCGGGCACGACAGCGAACAGCCGCTCGAAGTGCGCGATCCCATCGGTGAACGAGCGGAGCGTCTCGTAGTTGGAGAGATCGCCAATGTGATGACCGAGCCAAGCGGAGCGGCCCTTGGCCAGACAGAAGGTGTTCTTGAGCTCGGCGCCGCACGCGAGCAACGGCCGCCCGGCGGCATCGGGAAGTGTCATTCGGGCCGGGACATAGCCGCGCGAGCGCCGCAGCGAGACAGCCAGCGGCCCTCCCGGAGCGCTTACCGCCCGCACAACCGAGTCGTCGGTTCGGGTCTCGATCGGACGATCGTGAACGAGCAGCAGATCGGCGATGCTCACCAGTCGCGCGACGGCGTCCTCGTTCGTGAACGCGATTGGCTCGTCGGAGGTGTTCCCGCTGGTCATCACGAGCGCGGTGCCGGCGTCGGCGAGCAGGAGATGATGAAGCGGCGAGTAGGGAAGCATCACGCCGAGCTCAGGTGCTCCCGGGGCGACCGAGTGCGCCACCGGAGCATCGGCGAAGCGCGGGGAGAGCACGATCGGGCGCTCGCGCGCCTCGAGCAGCCCGATCTCGCGCTCGCCCAGCGACACCAGGTGCCGGGCCATCGCGACAGTCGCGACCATCACCGCGAACGGCTTGTCCTCACGGTGCTTGCGGGCGCGCAGCGTGGCCACCGCAGCCTCATCGTCGGCACGGCAAGCAAGGTGGAATCCGCCGATCCCCTTGACCGCCACGATGCGCCCGTCGCGCAGCGCGGCCGCAGCCGCCTGGACCGTATCCCGTGCCGATCCGATCTCAAGGGGTTGCCCGTCGGTTCCGAGCAGGGTCAGCGACGGCCCACATACCGAGCAGGCGTTCGGCTGCGCATGAAAGCGCCGATCGGCGGGGTCCTCGTACTCGGCTGCGCACCGCGGGCACATCGTGAACCCGGCCATCGTGGTCAGAGGACGGTCATAGGGGACGCCTCGCACGATCGTGAACCGCGGCCCGCAGTTGGTGCAGTTGATGAACGGATAGCGAAAACGGCGGTCGGCGGGATCGAAGAGCTCCGTCACGCACGCTTGGCATGTCGCGGTGTCGGGCGTCACCGGCGCGTCGGGAACGCCGCCCGAAGGGCTCTCGCGGATCGTGAACCCCGTTTCGCCCGTCGGTGGGCGCTCTTCGCTCAGCACCCTTTCGAGGACCGCCAGCGGTGGGGCATCGGATGCGAGCCGGCCGAGGAACTGCCGCACGGCACCAGCGCTGCCCTCGACCTCGAGCATCACGCCACGCGCGTCGTTGAGGACGAACCCGCTCAGCCCGAGCTCACCCGCGAGCCTGTACACATACGGGCGAAAGCCGACTCCCTGGACGGTCCCGTCCACGCGAACGCGAATCCGCCGATGCGTGCGCGCGACCGTCTCGATGCTCACCCCACCAGCTCCCGAAGCACGTGGTACGCGCTTGCCTGGGCTTCCTGGATCCGCGGGATGTGCTCGGAGCGAGTGATCACCACGTGGTCAGCGAGCTCCTGGGCTGCGACCCGGCCTCCGTCATAGCCGACCATCGCGATCGTCATCAGTCCTCGCCGGCGGGCCTCCCCAAGAGCCTCGATCACGTTCCGCGAGTTTCCCGAGGTCGACAACGCGAGCAACGCGTCCTCGGCCTGCCCGTAGGCGATGACCTGACGGGAGAAGATCGCATCGGTGCCGATGTCATTCGCGATTGCCGTCAGGATCGAGGCGTCCTCGGTCAGGTCGATCGCCGGCCATGCCCTCGAACCCTCGTACGGCGTATGGAAGTCGGCCACAACGTCCATCGCGTCCGTCGCGGAGCCACCGTTGCCGAGCGCCAGCAGCTTGCCCCCGCACTCGAGGCATGAGCGCAGCTCGATTGCGGCGCTGGTGAGCACTTCGCAGTTGTCGGTCAGCGTCTGCTCGCGCAGCACGCCGACCTCCTGTGCCTTCATCAGCGCCGAGCGCCGCACGTCGTCGAGCACCGGCTCGAGCTGGGTCTCGCGCTCGTCCAGGAACGGGTATAGGAAGCTCGCCGCGCCCGCATCATGTACCCGCCGGGAATCACGACCCTCGAGCAGGCCTCGGTGGTCGAAGAACACATGGACCAGCTCCCACAAGATGTGGTAGAGCGTCTCGACCAGCTCCTGGCGGATGTCGCGTTCGGCGATCGGGGGCTCAAACTCCCACTCCGCGCCGGCGGCAGAGAACGCGATCGTCAGGCAGCCACGTGCGCGGGCGAGCGCCACCGACTGAGCCGCTTCCTCGACGTGCTGGTCGGCACCGAACGCAATCACGATGTCGTCCGAGCCCGCGATCAGGTCGAGCTGCGCCGGAATGTCGCCGCCCTCGCCCGCGAGGCCGATCGCCGGAAGCGCCCGCTTGCCCACGATCACGGGGTGGACAAACTCGACTGCCACATGGCGCGCATCCGAGCGCGCCGCAGGCGAGCGTCCGAACGCGATCAGGCGTCCGCCACGCGCGAACCGCTCGGCCATCCGGTGGCACAGACGCGCGAGACGCTCCGCCTCGGTCGCGAAGAACAGCTCGTTCGCTTCGGTACGCCGCGAGAGCATCTCGTCCAAGCGGGCGACAAGAGCGCCATGGACGGCAGCGTCACGCAAGCGCCCCCTCCCGACTCGCCACCGCAAGCAGCCAGGCCCGCCACGCGTCGATTCCTTCGCCGGTTCGTGCGCTGACGAGTATCCGCTCGACGTCCGGGTGCACCTGGTCGAGGTTGTAGAGGAACCGATCGAGGTCGTAGTCGAGGTGTGGCAGGAGGTCGATCTTGTTGACCAGCACCAGGTCGCAGGCACGGAACATCAGCGGGTACTTGAGCGGCTTGTCCTCGCCCTCGGTGACCGACGAGACCATCACTCGCAGGTCCTCGCCGACCCGGAACTCGGCCGGGCACACCAGGTTGCCGACGTTCTCGATCACCAGCAGGTCGATTTCGTCGAGTGGCAGCGTCCCGAGCGCCGATCGAACCATGTTCGCGTCGAGATGACACTCGCCGCCGAAGCTGGGATCTGTGTTCAGCTGCGTGACAGGTACGTGGAGGCTCGCCAGGCGATCAGCGTCCATCGAGCCCTGCACGTCACCCTCCAGCACCCCGACCCGCACATCTGGAAGGTCGGCGACGACCCGCTCCAGCAGCGTCGTCTTGCCCGCCCCCGGCGCGCTCATGAAATTGATCACCCTGACTCCGGCCCGATCGAAGTCTTCACGGTTGGCGCGGGCGAGCGTGTTGTTGGCGTCCAGGGCTTCCTCGACGACCTTCACCCTTGTGCGATGCATGCGGCCTCCTCGACCTCAATCGACTCGACTTCGAACTCGTCCCCACTCGCGATCGCGACCTCGCTGGATGTACACGCCGGGCAGCGGAAAGCCGGAATCTCGATGTCCCACTCCAGCCCGCAAGCGTTACAGCGCAGCCGCGCGTCGAGCACCTCCTGCTCGAGCCGGGCGCCCTCGCAGACTGTCCCGCGCGCGACGAACCCAAAGTAGAACTCGAGCGTGTCGGGGACCACCTGGCGCAGGCGCCCAACGCGCAGGTTCACCACCGTCACCTGGCGCCCGGCAGCGTGTTTGACCGCTGTGTTGATGATTGCGCTCGAGAGCGACAGCTCGTGCACCAGCTCACTCCTGTCCGACGGGCTCCGAGCGCAGCTCCTCGACCGTCTCCACGACGATCTTCACCGCCCGGTCGACGGCCTCCTGTACCTGCTCCGAGAGGCCCCAGCCCATTTCCTCGACATCCGCGGGCTCGCACGCGATAACCATGACCCGCCCCGGCCACGCCCCGATCGACTTCACGAAGCGCAGCACGGTCTGCGGATCCATCGCGTGCGGATTAATCACCTCGCCGTCCTCGATCCCGCCGCTGACGGATTCCTCATCGGGCTCCATCACGTAAAGGGTTCCCGGCTCCCCCCCCTGGCGGCTCACATCGAGGATCACCAGGGCGTCGTAGCCGCGCATCACCTCGTACGCGAGGTCGAGACCGCCGGTTCCGGCATCCATCACCACGACACCGTCGGGAAGCTCGAGCTGCTCCAGCTTCCTGGCCACCTCGCCGCCGAAGCCGTCGTCTCGCAGCCAAGCGTTCCCCACGCCTGCGATTAGGATCTTGCGCAGTTGCTCGGAGCTCATGCCTCGCTCACCTCCACCTCCTGGGCGAAGAAGAACAGATAGCGACCTGTGTCGCGCATCAGCTCCTGGCCCGGATCGTCATCGATCGTAACTCCCAAGTGCATCTTGCCGTCGTAGTCGGTGTAGATCCGCTCAATCGTCGCGGTGCGACCGTCGAGCATGCGGGCATGCAGATCGGCGTCCGGGCCTGGCCGGATCACCACCTTTCCTCCCCGCCGGAACCGGACACCGTCGACCTCGGCGATCTCCTCACCGACCCGCGGGTCGGCGAGCCCCGGGGGCTCGACCGGGGGCTCGTTGGTTTCCGGGTCGCGCAATGTGACGCGGCCGTGGAGCGCGACGATGTCCTCGGGGGTCGCCGCCATCGCGCGGGCGATCATCTCGCGTACCGCCGGGTCCTGACGCTCGATCTCCTCCCGCTCGGAGTCGCTGAGCGCCTGCACGTGGAGCAGCAGCGCCTCTTCGATCTCAGTCGAGTCGAACAGTCCCCCGCGGCTCTCGGGCGCGATCTGCGGATGGTCCGGAAGGGCGATCGCGGCGCCGACGATGACGTCATCGTCCGGGGAGGCAAGGACCGGGAACGTGTTGATGCTCTTATAGGGGCGCTCGAGCGCGGAGATGAACCTTCCGCCGAGCACCCGCAGGATGGGGTGAGTCGAGAGCAGCGAGCGGGCCAGGGCACCCGCGCGATCGAGCCCGCTCGAGACGAGCGTCCGGTTCTCGATTGTGAACACGACTTCGTATTCGCCCCGCGCGATCGGGTGAGCAGTGAGGCTCAGCGACACCGACAGCGGCGGCCCGGATTCGCCTGGCACGGAGGCCTCCTTGCTCCCCGGCAGGTTCGCGAGTGCGCCGACCATCGCCCCCGGCAGCGACAGACGTTCCGCCCGCGCCTGGTGACGCTCGCCCGCGGGGGCTAGGAACCTCATTTCCGCGCTCAGCACCGCGTCGGGTGGCGCCTCGAGCGCACAGCGTAGCTCGAGCCGGTCGTACGTGCTCGCGAGCGTCGCCGCGTAGACCGGCGGATACACGATTCCGAACGGCGTCGGGGTCGAGTTCTTGGTCGCACCAGGCGTGTACGGGTAGAGCGCGTAGCCCTCGTACAACAGCGAATCGACCAACTGCTCTAGCGCATCAGGCATCGGTGCGCTCCTCGAGCAGCGCCTGGATGCACGAGTCGAGCGTCGTCAGCCCGCGATCGAGCTTCGCCCGCTGGAGGGCCTCGAGCGTCTGCGATCGCAGCGCCACCCAGGAAGTATTGGGGTAGTAGTGCTCGATCGTCTCCCTCCAGACCGAGACCGGCAGCTTGAAGTCGATCGAGTTGGCCCACGGCACGAGCACCATCTGTAGGCCGCCGTGGTCGTCGCGGTAGTAGATCACCCCATTGAAATGCAGCGCGAGCGGGGCGACGCCGTCCGGGAGCGAGTACAGGTACTTGGCTGCCGCCAGCTCGAAGTCGTAGCTGCACGCGATCGGGACCGCGACCGTCGTCGAACCGGTGAACGCCGGGACGACGACGTCGAGCTGCGTCCAGACCAGGCTTCGTGTGGTCACCGCCCAGCGCTCGGGCGCGCCGAACAGCTCGACCAGCCGTTCTCGGGTCTCATCGTCATAGGCTCGGCGCGCCGGCTCGATCATCACCTGAATGGTGAGCGCGATCATGTACACCTGGCGGCCGCTCGGCTCGGTCACCTGGAGATCCACCATCAGCATCGGCGTCGCCGCGTAGCGGACCGTGCGCGCGCCCAGCACCGAAAACTCTGGCTCCGGCAGCGCCGGCTGCTCCGGCGGGTTGCTGATCGGCGCGGTCTGATCCGGCAGGGTGCTCACCGGTCCCGGCTGTCCACTGACTCGGTCCGCGCCTGACCGACTCTGATCGTCCAGGCTCCCGTTCACGCCGGCAGCGCGAGTCATCGAGCTGCCTCCGCCCGAAGGCGCTCGAAGAACCGCGTGACGGCGTGGTCGACACCGCTCCCGCCTGAGATTCCCTCCCAGGTCGCCTTGATCGCGCCCGTGAGCTCGTAGCAGCGATCGATCGGAGCGATCACGTACATCGGCGGCTCGGACAGGCGGTTGACGATCAGACCTTCGATGTCGGGCTCGAGATTGGTCAGCACAGGATTGAGCTCGCACATCCGGGACCACGACTCGAAATGCAGCTCGGACTCGGTCGCGCCGGCGGGGCTCGGGTACATCGCGACGACGCAGTTGGTCACGGTTGACTGCATGAGGAAGGCGAGCCCGATCGGAATCTGGAACCCCGCCCACAGGTCGTCGGGGATGTCCAGCTCGGCCAGCCACAGGGTGCGGTTGCCGGTTGGCCGGTAGTCACCCTCGCCGGAGCGCATCGCCCAGCAGGCCTCGCACGAGCAGACGATCCGGCGCCCGGCCAGGTCGAGCAGATGGCGATGGTCCTCAGGGATCGTCAAGCCGCACAGATCGCAGTGCTCCTCCCCGGCCTCGCCGGGCGGCGGCGCTGAAACCGGCGCGTCCCCATTCTGGAGCCGGGCTCCCGGCGAGGGGCGCGCCAGACCGCGAAGACCGGAGACGAGCTGCGCCCGCTTCCGGGCCGAGACCGCGTCGGCGACGAGCTCGCGCCCGGCGCGACCGGGGCCTCCGTCGGTGGCGCTCATCCTGCCAGCGCTACCTTCGCGCGGCCGTCCTCTCGCAGCAACGGAACCGGCTCCAGCTGGAACCCGTCGTCGTCCATCGAGCGGCCTGCGCGCGGCAGGAAGAACGACCGTGCGCACTGTGGACATGCCAGCGCGCCAGCCGACAGCTGGCCGCCGTGCAGAGGCCCACCGCACGCCGCGCACTGATCGCGGTACGCCAGCAGCGTCCCCTCGACGTTGGCGACAACCAGGCTGCTGCCCTGTACCTCGACGCCGACCAGCGAGCCGTCGGAGAGGTCTGTGACGGAGTGGATCTCGAACCAGGACGGAGCGGGTGCTGGACCTGACATCACCACCGGGAGCTCGAGACCCGTGGGCGCTGAGCCCGTGACCATCGGCAGGCCGGTGCCACCGATCGTCTGCGGCGCGACGCCCTCGACCTCGAGGCCCTCGAGGTCGGGCGCGGCCTGCTCGAGCGCCTGCTTGATCGCCAGCTCGAGCGTGACCGAGGAGGCCGAGCAGTCAGAACAGCTCCCCCGGAGGTGAATCCGAGCGATCCCGCGCTCATCCAGCGAGAGCAGCTCGACATTGCCCCCATGCGACTCCATGTAGGGCCGCACCGAGTCAAGCGCCTCCTGGACTCGCTGCTCGAGCGGCACCGGGTGCAGGTCGTGAATCAGCAGGAGCGTCGCGACCAGGGGATCCTCCGACATGCTGGCCGCGATCTGCCTGCCCTCCTCCCCCGCGTCCAGCAACGCGCCGACGATCCGCTCCAGTCCGGCGCCGTACATCTGCACGATCGCCGAGACGATTTCCTCGGCCAGTTCCCGCGTGCCGGAATCGCCCGCCGACTCCAGGCGCGCCTGTAGCTCCTGAACTATCTCGACGAGCTGTTCAGGCCGATCGGTTGAAACGGCTCCTGCCGTCGCCATATCTATGACAGCGCAGTTGGCGTGTGCATCACCTTACGGACCTTGCCGGCGCCGGTGTACATGTGTACGCCGCACGGCAGGCATGGGTCGAAGGATCGCACCGCCCGCATGATGTCGACGCCCTTGAACTTGTCGGGTCCGTTCTCCTCGAAGATCGGCGTGTTCTGCACGGCGTCCTCGTATGGACCCGGGGTTCCGAAGACATCCCGGGGGCTGGCGTTCCAGGGGGTCGGGGGATATGGCTGGTAGTTGGCGATCTTGCCGTCGCGGATCACCATGTGGTGCGAGAGGACGCCGCGCGCCGCCTCATGGAAGCCGCAACTGACCGCGCTCTCCGGAACCTTGAAGTTGTTCCAGCTCTTCGTCCGGCCGGCCTGAACTTCCTTGATCGCCCGCTCCAGGCAGTGCAGCGCGATCAGTGCGCTGTAGGCCTGATGGTAGGTCCGGGCACGATCGCGCTCGATCGCGTTGGACTTCTCGGGGACGTGCCACTCGAGCTCCATCTCGGGCATGTTGGGCGAACGCGGCAGCACCATCTGCAGCGAGTGCCCGGTCGCCTTGGCGTAGCCGAAGTCGACCAGCCCCGCCTTCGCGGTGCACCACTGACGGGCGAACGGTCCGCCGCCGGTGTCGCAGCACACGTGGGTGTCGGTGCGCTTGTCGTAGATGCGCGGTGATACGACCCAGGTGTACTTGTCGGTGAAATCGCGCTTCTGCGGCCGGGGCAGGGTCACCTTGTTCCACGGGTGGTTCTTGTCCACCGGGTTGCCGAGCGGGTCGTGGGTCACGTACGTCGGCTCGTTCTCCCACGAGTCGAAGTATGAGGAGCCAAGCAGGATCCGGATCATCAGGTTGATCTCGACGAGATCGGTGGAGATCAGCTCGC
>JALYZY010000018.1 GCA_030948665.1 Actinomycetota bacterium
CCGCGTCCCCATAGGGCCAGCTGATGGCCTTCGAGCTCGCCGGAGGCGACTCCGCCCGCTCGGCCCCGGCCGAGCAGGCGATCGGCCCCTACCTGCGTGCGGTCAGACGGCATTGGTTTCTCGTCGCGCTAGTCGCGCTGCTCGCGGCGGGGGCGGCAGTTTTCACAGCTTCGCGAGCCGGGCGCAGCTACCAGGCCAGTGCATCGATTCTCGTGACGCCGCTACCCCAGGGCAGCTCCACCTTCCTGGGCATCGGAACGGTTGTCGAAACCGGCGATCCGGCGAGGACGGTGCAGACCGCCGCGGCCCTGATCGACACTCCCGACGCCGCGGGCCTAGCCGCCAAGCAGCTTGGACGGTCCTTCAGCGCCGACGGCGTGCTCAGCGCCGTATCGGTCACCCCTCGCGGGGCCAGCGACGTGCTCGCGGTGACGGCAACAGCTTCCAGTCCTGATGATGCCGCCCGGATCGCGAACGCATTCGCGGCGAGCGCAATCGCATATCGCGCCGGGGTTGTTCAGCGCCAGATCACCACGGAGATCGACTCGCTCAAAGTACGGCTCGCCACGCAGAATGGCAGCCCCTCCTCCCCGGAGGCACAGGCGCTGGCCGCGACGATTGCGCAGCTTCAAGCTGTCCAAGGCGCGGGCCGAGAACCGACGATGTCGGTCTCGCAGACCGCGCAGCCGCCTTCCGCTCCCTCGGGCGCCTCCACTTGGCTGATCGCGGTTCTCGCCCTGGCCGGCGGCCTGGTTCTCGGCGGCGTTGGCGCGCTCGCGCTCGATACGTTCACCCGGCCGGTGAGGGGAGTGGACGAGCTGACCTCGCTGTATCCCCTGCCGGTGCTCGCGAGCGTTCCACTGATGCGCGGCTTCAGGCAGCGCCGCTTCCAGCCCGGCAATTTCAGTCCACGCGCGTTCGAGCAAATTCGGATGCTGCGCGTACAGCTGTCGCTGCGGGCCCCCACGGGCGCGGTCATCATGGTCACGAGCGCTGGGGCCGGCGACGGTAAGACGACTGTCGCCGCGGCGCTGGCCGCCGCTTTCTCGGAGGTGGAGGAGGACGTCGTCCTGATCGATCTGGATCTTCGTAAGCGCGATCTCGGACGGCTGCTCGGCGTTCCGGACGGTGCGACGCTGAACGGTGCAGCTGATTCGCCTCAGACGATCGAAACCACAGGTCTCGACCATGTCCGCGTGATCCCCGCCCCCAAGGGTGACCCGGCGGCGCACGAGGCCTTCATCCGGCGGCTTCCGGACATCCTCGAGCAAGCTCGTAGGAGCGCACGCTACGTGATCGTCGATACCGCCCCGGTCGGCGAGGTCTCAGAGACCCTGCGCATCTCACAGATGTGCGATCAGGTGGTGGTGATCGTCCGTCCCCGCCACACCGAGCGTCGGCGAATCGGACTCGCGCGGGACCTTCTCGAGCGCGCGAACGCGCCGACGATCGGGATCGTCGTGGTCGGTGAGGATGCAGGTAGCGGGAGCGGCTACTACGGCTACGGCTACTCACCCGCGCTGAACGGCGAACGCGGCGAAGGTGACCGCACCCCTCTCCCCTCGGCAAGCCACCGCTGGTCAAGGTGATCCCAGCGGATGTCGCAGTCGGCGGTCAGGTTGAAGTCCTCGCCCTGATCGACCACTTCGTCCTCGGCGGGGCGGAGACACTGCTGGCGCGCTTCGCGGCGGCGGCCGGCGAGGCCGGGATCAGACTGCAAGTCGCTTGCCTGCAGGAGCTCGATGGCAACCCCGCAGCGGCGCCGCTGCACGCGATGGGAATCTCTCCCGTGAATCTCGGGATCTACGGCCCGGCGCGCCTGCGCGCGCTGAGGACGGTCCGCAGGCACATCGAGGACGTCGGGCCGCAGATCGTCCACACCCACCTCGGGACGTCCGATGTCCTGGGCGGCGTCGCGGCAAGCTCGCTGCGGATCCCGGTCGTCAGCACGATCCACGCCTCCCAGTGGGACGGTCGCGCAGTGGCCCTTCGGCGAAAGCTCGTCAAGCACTGCGCAACGCGCGTGATTGCCGTCTCTGAGCGCGCCCGGAGCGAGTACCTGAGGCGGGGCTTCGCGACCGAACGCCAGATCGTCACGATCCACAACGGGATCGACTTTCCCGCAGCTGCTGGAGCGGGCGCGGAGTTGCGGCGCGAGCTCGGACTGGGCGCTGAGGATTTCGTCGTCGGCATGGTCTCGGCACTGCGTCCCGAGAAGGGTCATGACGTCGCCCTGGATGGGATTCGGATCCTCAGCGCTAGGTTCCCCAGCCTGCGGCTGCTGGTCGTCGGGCAAGGGGACCTGCGGACGGAGATCGAGCGCCGAGCCCAGGAGCTCGGCGGTGCAGTGGTCGTTGCCGGGCTGCGCCAGGACCTCCCGCGGGTGTTCGACGCGCTCGACGTCCTCCTGCAGCCCTCGCGTGCCGACGCCTTCCCCACTTCGATCCTCGAGGCGATGGCCGCTTCGGTCCCCGTGCTGGCGAGCGCCGTGGGCGGCATCCCCGAGATCATCCGCGACGGCGAGACCGGCGTCCTGATCACACCACCGCCCGAGGCCGGCAGGCTCGCCTCGGCACTGGCGGCGCTACTCGAGGACCCCGGGCGTCGCGCGCGATTGGCCACCGCGGGCCACCGGCTGTACGTCGATCGGTTTACCGCCGGTCCATGGGTTCGCCAGACCCGAGCGCTGTACGACACCGTGCTGGCTGACCGCAAGCGGTCCCGCGGGGCCCGGGCCGACTTGCCACTGGCGATCGCTGAGCGCAGCACGTTGCCGCGATGAGCGGCATCGCATCCATCCTGCCGGCGCGCAGGCGCGGACCCGACCCCGGCCCTCCGCGCGCCCGGACGCTGCCGACTATCCCGGCGCCGGTGATAGTCGCTGCGCTCCTCTTGAGCGCGAGCCTGTTCGGGCGACTGGTGGCCGATGGCCGGATCAAGTACGGCGTCGCGCTCGTGGTCGCGGCTTGCTTCGCTCCCCTGGTCCTGTTCGATCTGGCCGCCGCGCTCGCAGTGTGGGTGGCGGTGCAGTTCTTCCAGGACCTGTCATTCCTCAGCTCTGGGCCCAATGCACTTGGAGTTTTGGTCGGGCTCGGATGGATCGGCGCGGTGCTCGGTCGTAAGGGTCACCTCGCAGTCCTTCGCGATCACCGCAGGCTCCTGCTGACCGTCGCCTTGATGTGCGTGTGGTTCGGCCTGACGATCGCGTGGTCGCAGCGCACGGGGCCCGCTGCAACCGAGGTGGGTTACTGGGGAATGGCCGCCCTGGTGTTTCTCGTGACGGTGACCACCCTCACCAACTCGCGCGAGGTCCACTACGTGATGCTCGCGTTCGTCGCCGGATCCGTCGTGTCGGTGATGATCGGACTCGCCACCGGGAGCCTCAAGCCGCCGGACGCCTCCGTCACGCAGACCGCGATCCAGGGGCGCTTCACCGGTGGCGGCGGGGACCCGAATGTCCAGGCCGCCGGGTTCGTGGCCACGATGTTCCTGACCATGGGCCTGCTGAGCGTCCACCGCGTGCGGCTCGTGCGCATCGGGCTGATGCTGGCGTTCGCGCTGGTCACCGTCGGCTTTCTGGCCACCCAGTCTCGCGGGGGCCTGATCGCGCTTGGCGCCGGGACGCTCGCGGCCTTGGTCATCTCACCGCGCCACCGCCGGCTGATACTCGGGCTGGTGGTGATTGTCGGCGTCGCGGTCGCCGTGTTCGCCGCGATCCAACCGGGCGCGCTCCAGCGGATCACCGATGTGAGCGGAGGAACCAGCGGCCGCAGTGATCTCTGGCGGGTCGGCTGGCAGGTGTTCACCGGACATCCGCTCGTGGGAGTGGGAATCGGCAACTTCCAGGTCGTCGAGGCCCACTATGTCCTGACCCCCGGAAGCATCTCGCGGATCGCGTACCTCACCGACGTTCCGTATCTGGTCCATAACACCTACCTCCAGCTGCTCGCTGAGACCGGGGTCGTCGGTCTGCTCGCGTTCGTGCTGGCAGCGTGCGCGTGCATGCGGGCGACGTGGCGCGCCGCGGTCTCCTTCGAAGCGCGCGGGAGGCCCGAGTACGCCGACCTCGCCCGGGCCGTGCTGATGGGGACGGTCGGGATGCTCGTGGCGCTGTTCTTCATTACCGACGGCGATGACCCGCGACTGTGGGTGCTGCTGGCGATCGGTCCGGTGCTGCTTAGCGCTGCCAGCCGAGTGAAACCGAGGGGCCCACGATGGTGATCGAGAACATGCCGTTCGAGACCGGGCCCGGGGAATGGGCTCACGTGCACTTCACGCGAAGCCTTCTGACCCGGCTCGAAGCGCTCGGCGGCGGCGATGTCTGCGAGCTCGGCGGTGGCGCTCGCCCGGCGCTTGAGCTCGACTTCCTGAAGTCGCACAGTCTCGAGTGCCTGGTGGTCGACGTCTCGGAATCCGAGCTTGGCAAGGCTCCGCTGGGCTACCGGACGCTTCTTGGCGATGTCAGCTCCCCCGAGTTTCGGACCGGTGAGCATGACGGCAACTACGACCTCGTCTTCAGCCGAGTGCTGGCCGAGCACGTGACCAACGCGCGCCAGTTTCATTTGAACGTCCGCCGGCTCCTGCGGCCGGGGGGTGTCGCGATGCACTTCTTCCCGACGCTCTGGTGGCCCCCTTTCGTCGCCAACAGGATCCTGCCCGAGGAGCTCGCCGAGAAGATCCTGCTGCGAATCGAGCCCTGGCGTGAGCGCAGCGGCAACCGGGGGAAGTTTCCCGCCTACTACGAGTGGTGCTTCGGCCCCACTCCGCGCCAGCTTCGGCGCTTCCCACCCGTCGGGTTCACCGTCGAGCGCTGCGTGGCGTACTTCGGAGAGTCCTCCCACGCGCCAGGCCAGTTGCTGAAGAAGGTCAACTCGCTGTGGACCGAGGCGATGCTGCGCCATCCGAACTATCACTTCACCTCCTACGCGGCTTACACCCTGAGGGCGCTGTGAGCACTCTCGAAGAGTTGCCCGAGGTACGCGAGCCCGAGATCGCGCAGCCGGATCTTGCGGTCCCGCGACGTGGCGGTCCCCGCTCGCTCGCCCTGGCGCTCGCTCCGCACTCCGCCGCGATCCCGGCGTATTGCGCGGTCGGGCTGATGCTCGTGTGGGCTGCCCACGACGGCGGCTACGACGCCGACACCTGGTACTGGGGGGCGCTCGTCGCTCTCGCCCTGGTGGCCGCGACGCTCGGAGGCTTGTTCGGCCGGTTGCGGGAGCTTGCCAGTCCGACGAAGATCGGCATCGCGGGCTTCGCTCTGTACGTGGCCTGGTCGTTTCTGTCGATCACCTGGGCGGGATACAAGGGGGACGCGCTGACCGGCAGCAACCGCGCGCTGCTCTACCTGCTGGTGTTCGCGCTGTTCTGCCTGTCCCGCATGACCGTCAAGGCGGCGCTTGGAGCGCTTCTTGTCTGGGTCCTCGGCATCGGTGTCATCGGCGCCGTCCTGCTCGTCCAGATCGCGCTCGGTCACCACACCACATCGATCTTCGCTGAGGGCACGCTCGGCGCCCCCACGGGCTACCACAACGCGTCCCCGGCGCTGTTCACTTCGGCGGCGCTCGTCTCTGCGGCACTGGCGGCCCGCCGTGAGCTTCCGGCGCTCCTGCGCGGCCTGCTGCTCACGATCGCCTGCGGTGCGCTCGAGCTCGCGCTGCTCGCGCAGAGCCGCGGCTGGCTCTTCACCTTGCCGTTTATATTGCTCGCCTCGCTGGTGGTGATGCGCGATCGTCTTCGCGGCGCCGTCGCCGCGATCCTGCCGGCCGCGGGGATGGTGGCCGCACTGCCGGCGCTACTTGCGGTGTATCGCGCGAGCGATGGCGGAAGTGCCCCGGCGTCCGTGCTGGCGCGCGCGGGCGAGCATGCTGGATCGAGAGCGCTGCTGGCCTGCGCCGGGGTCCTGATCCTCGGCACGGCGATCGCTGCGCTCGACGCACGCGTGAGGGGACCGTCGCTCTCCAGGCGGTCACGTCGCGCGATCGGTGGCTGCGCGGCTGCAGTCGCGCTCGCCGCGATGGGCGTAGGAGCGAACCTCGCGACGCACGGCCATCCGGTTCGCTTCCTCGAGCGCGAATGGCATGGGTTCACGACGCCGTCCGCTGTGACGAGCTCGGCATCGCACTTCGCCGACGTCGGCAGCGGCCGCTACGACGCTTGGCGCGTGTCGCTAGACGCGCTGCTCGCGCACCCGATCGGCGGGCTCGGACAGGACAACTTCGCCGACTACTACATCCTGCACCGGCACACGGTCGAGGAGCTCCAGTGGACGCACAGCCTCGAGTTCCGCCTGCTGGCGCACACGGGACTGGTCGGTGCCGGGTTGTTTATCGTCTTTCTGGTGGGGGCGCTCGTCGCGGCGCTGCGCCGCAGGCGGCGACTGGACGGCATTGCCGGGGCCGTCGCGGCGATCGCCCTGCTCCCACTGATGGTGTGGCTGATCCACGGGTCGGTCGACTGGTTCTGGGAGATGCCCGCGCTGTGCGGGCCTGCGCTTGGTTTCCTGGCCATGGCTGGATCGCTTCGCGGCGGTCCGGAGCCGGACGCGCTCGTGAGCTCGAGGCGGCGCGTCCCACGTCTCGTGATGGTCGGCGCCGGAGGGCTTGCGATGGTCCTGGCGGTCGCGGTCCTGGGCTTCCCGTACCTCGCCGCGCGCGAGGCGTCGTCCGCCACCGATCTGCGGGCGAGCGATCCGGCCGTAGCGCTGCACGATCTGACCCTTGCCGCGGAGCTTGACCCGCTGAGCGCCGACCCAGGCCGTCTCGGCGGCACGATCGCCTTGCAGACGGGGCAGTACGCGACAGCTCAGCGCAGGTTCGACCAGGCGACATCCCGCGAGCCGGGCGGCTGGTACGCGTGGCTCGGAACCGGACTGGCGGCTTCGGCGCTCGGCGAACGGAGACTCGCGGAGCAGGATTTCCGCCGCGCGTACCGGATCAACTCGTCCCAGCCCGCTGTGCAGCAAGCGCTGGCGCGGGTGTCCGGACGCAATCCGCTGACGCCGGCGCAGGGACTGGCGCTGCTGGTGCTGGTGCACTAGCCCTCGGCAGGACACTCTCAGACGGCGCTGCCGCCGCTCGTGCCGGCTCGATGGCACCTGAGCGGACCACCGAGAAAAGGCTCCAGGTACATCCTTGGAATGCCGATCATGGTCATGTACCATTGACTTTGGGCGCCCATAGACCGCCAACGGACGGCGGCAGGGCATGGGGTACTAACGAAAGGATTCGTATGAAGCGCTTGACCGCATTGCTGGCCGTACTGATCGTGCTGGCTCTGCCGGCGACGTCGCTGGCCAGCACCAGCTCGAACTGCCAGGCATATAACCCGCAACTCTGCGGATCGGTGAGCGCCGGTTCCAACGAGGGGGACAGCTCCCACACGCTCCCGTTCACCGGCATCAACGTCGGCTTTCTGACGCTGATCGGCGCGTCGTTCCTGGGCGCCGGTTTCGTCGTGCGGCGGATGTCGCGCGACGTCAGCTGACGGCAGGCACA
>JALYZY010000028.1 GCA_030948665.1 Actinomycetota bacterium
CGGTAGCGCCCGAGCAGCTCCCGCTGCTCGGTGAGCTCGAGGCCGGCAATCGTCCATGAGACCGCCAGGCGCTCGAACGCGAGCTCTATCGCCCGCTGCCACGCGTCTTCGCGCTCGAGCCCGCCAGTCAGGGTCGCGGAGTACTCCCGGCGCGCGGCGGGCGGCAGCGAGCCGCGCAGCACTAGGGCGTTGCCTTCCCTGTCGCTGTACTCGCCGACCGGAGCGCTGATCCGCTGCTCGGCACCCGTCGCTCGCTCCCGCTGACGCTGACGGCGGCCCACCTCTACGTGGTGGCGGCGCGCTCGAGCTGTGCCGCCACGTCGCCGGTCACCGGGTCGGTGTGCCCCGCCCACACCTCGGCCGGCTGCAGCGCGGCGAGCTTTTGGATCGAGGCGCGGGCCTGGTCGGTGTCGCAGTTGAACGCAGGATGCGGCACCTGCGCCGATCGCTTGCGTCCTGTCTGAGGATCGAGCGTGTAGACGCAGTCGGATACAAGCGCAAGCCTGTCCGCTTCCCGGAACAGACCGATCAGCCCCGGAGCGTGGCCGGGCAGATCGACGACTTTAAATCCCGCCACGTTGTCGCCCTCCTGCACGGTGTCGGTGATCGGCACGCCCCCGCCGTCCCAGATCGGGATCAGCCTCTTTAGCAGGAGCCGCCCGTGCGGATCGAGCTTGGAGAAATCCCAGTAGGGGCGGCGCGGGTTGTTCGATTCGGCCGCCTCACGTTCGGCGGGATGACAGTACGTGGGCGCATGCAGTGCGGGCGCCGCGCCGCGGTGATCGGCGTCCGCATGGCCGAGCACGACCCGCTCGAGGCCACCCAGACGGGCAGCGGCGCTCGCGATCGACGATCTCATGTCAGCGCTTCCGGCGTCGAACACGGTGATCTTTCCGCCGGCCTCGATCAGGTAGACGTTCATAGTCTTGGGCGGAAAGCCGCCCCGCAGGACCCAGACGCCGTCGGCGATTCGCTCCGGCTCGGCGCCCCGAAGGAACGTCCGGATCTGGGTCCTCACGTTCGCGAGCTTCGCAAGACGAGCCTCGGCGGCAGATCCAGCTGGCGGAAGAAACCCGAGCTGGCGGGCCACCGCACCGGTGTCGATGTAGGCGTAGTTGCGCACGATCAGGTCATCGGAGACGGTCAATACGTCACAGCCCTCGATCTCCAGTAGAGCTCCGTTCGGTTCGAAACTCTCGAAGCGGCTCGGGCCTGCGAACGTGCCCCCTCCCCTCCAGCGGACCGTCGCCCGGTTGCGTGAGCTGGTGAGATCGAGCACCTCGAAGGACCAGTCCGGGAATGCCGCGAACAACGCCGTGAAGTACTCGCGCACGCCGCCCGGCGCCTCGAGCTCCCGGCGTCCGACCAAGCAGTCGGTGCCGCCGGGCGCCCAGCACTGCACAGCGCCATCGAGGTCGTGTGCATTCAGCGTCTCGAAGTACTGTTTTACGACCTCTGCAGTGGCCATCGCAGCGCGCCAGTCTACGCGCGGGCAATATCGTCCGCGGGGTGGCTAGGAAGCGCGAGCTGGGACGCGGCGAACGGGTGCTGCCCGGCGTGTGGCGTCTAAGGCTGCCGCTGCCCTGGGAGGGGGTCCCGCATTGCAACGCCTGGGCGCTCGCCGCGGAGTCAGGCGTGGTGCTGATCGACACCGGCATGCACGAGCCGGGCTCCCTCGCCCAGCTCGAACGCGCCATGGACCAGGTCGGGCTGCGGCTCGACCAGGTCCGGCTGATCGCCTGTACCCACGCGCATGCGGATCACTGGGGCCAGGCCGCGCCGATCCGCGATCGGGCCGGATGCGAGCTATGGCTACATCCCAACCACGCCCATGCGGTACGTGTGGCCACCGATCCGAACCTCGCTGTCGCGCGGATGCTCGAGATCGGACGCCAGAGCGGCGTTCCTGAGCGGGCGCTCCGGCTCTACGTCGAGCGCGCCAAGGATCATCCGTCCGGGATCGCCCGCCTGATCGAGCCGAACCGGCCGCTGGTCGACGGCGTCGTAATCGAGACGGACCTCGGTGAGTGGACAGTGCACGAGACGCCCGGTCATGCGCCCTCCCACGTCTGCTTCTTCCAGGCCGAGCATCGCGTTCTGATCTCCGGTGATCATCTGCTCGGGCGGATCTCGCTCTATTTCGACTACGGCTGGACCCCCGATCCGATCGGCGAGTTCCTGCGGTCCCTGGACCTCGTCGAGACCCTCGATGCGCGGCTTTGCGTTTCAGGGCACGGGAGGCCTTTCTTCGACGTGCCCGGCCACATCGACGGCAATCGCCGGCTCGTACGTGAACGCCTGGACGCCGCACTCGAGGGCGTGCGCGACGAGCCCCGAACCGCGCTCGAGATCGCTCCGCTCGTGCACCACGAGTCGCCTACCGACGCCACGGTGCGGTGGTGGATCCTGGAGACGCTGTGCTACCTCACCCATCTCGAGCGGCTTGGCCTGGTGGTCCGGGAGGGAGACGACGGCGAGCTCTGGCGTGCGGCGTGAGCCCCGCCGGAACCGCCGCGCCGGTGAACTCTTCAAGGCTGTGAAATCGGCCTCGATGAGGGAGGACGCGGCAGCCCTGAGATCGTGTGGACAACGCCTCAGTCGATGTCGTCGGCGACGCGGTTGACGCATTGCCCACACCAGGGGAGGATGGCTTGACGCGCGTCACCGCGGACGCGGCGGTTGACGCATTTCCCACGCTGAAGTCATTGGGCTGGTCTGCGCGACGACGATCCCGCCTCGGATGTGTCGTGGCGACTGCGCACCGTGCAGGGATGCATTCCGAGAGGCGCTCGACAGACACAGCGGAGCGGTACGTCCTCAGCTGCTGCTCGGGTGACGGCCGCGACCTGCTCGAGACCTTGCTCGAGACCCTCACTCACGGCGTCTCATCGGAGGCGAGCGCTTCTACCTTTCGGCGGTAACGCACGCCAACCTTGACACATAGTTGTCAAGGTTGTACGTTCGTGGCCAGTGCGTATCGACGAGATCCTCGCGACGAGCGATGAGCCCGTGTTCTCGTTTGAGTTCTTCCCGCCCAAGAGCGACGAGGGCGAGCGGAACCTGCGCGACACGCTCGAGGACCTGCGGGCGTTCCACCCTGACTTCGTGTCGGTCACCTACGGTGCCGGCGGATCCACGCGGGCACGAACCGTCGAGCTCACGAAATGGATCAAGAACGAGCTCGGGATCGAGGCGATGGCCCATCTGAGCTGTGTGGGTTCCAGCCGAGACGAGCTCATCGGGATTCTCGACGGGATCGCCGCCGCGGGCATCGACAACGTGCTGGCGCTGCGAGGGGACCCGCCACGCGGCGAGACCGAGTGGCGGCCACACCCCCAGGGCCTTCGATATTCGACCGAGCTGGCGGAGCTGATCCGCGACGCGTACCCCTTCTGCATCGGGGCCGCCTGCTTTCCGGAAGTCCATCCCGATGCTCCCGACATCGCGCACGATCTGCGCTTTCTTCGCGAGAAGGTTGGCGCCGGCGTGTCATTCCTGGTGACCAACCTGTTCCTGGACCCCGAGCTCTACTTTCGCTTCGTCGAGGAGGCGAGGGCCGCCGGAGTCGAGGTCCCGATCATCCCCGGGATCATGCCGATCACCAACGTCGGCCAGATAAAGACGATGACAGGGATGTGCGGCGCGAGTATCCCTCAGGCGTTGCTCGAGGCGCTCGAGTGGCGCACCGAGGATCCGAGCGCGGTTCTCCAGCTTGGCGTGTCCTACGCCACCCTGCAGTGCGCGGAGCTGCTGGCGCGCGGCGCGCCGGGGATCCACTTCTACACGCTGAACCGCTCACCCGCGACGCGGGCGATCCTGTCAGCGCTGAAGCTGCTGCGGCCCTGGGTCCGGCGCGAGGTGGTCAGGACGGCGGGATGATCTCGAGATGGGCCACCATCGGCCGCCCGTCGAGCTCGTAGCGAACGTCGACCTCGTCATTGCGCTTGTAGGTTCCGATTCCCCAGAAGCCCATGAACCACGCCCAGGGACCGAGCTTCTGGGAGACGAGCTCTCGCTCGAACAGGAGCTCGCCGCTCGAGATTCGGTAGTCGGTGCCGAGCTCTTGCGGAACGCCGTTGATATAGACGTCGAACGGAGAGCGGACGCCGGGCGGCAGCTTGACGCGCCAGTACTGCATCAGACCTCGAGGTCCCCGGGCAGCAGCGACAGGATTGCCACATCGATCCGCTGGCCGTGTTCGAGCAGGTAGGCGCGTAGCACGCCCTCGTACACGAAGCCGGCAGCGCGAGCGGCGGCCAGCATCGGCTCGTTGTCGGGCTCGGTCAGGAGCTCCACGCGCTCGAGGCGGCAGTCACGCAGGAGCCACGCGGCCAGGAGGGCCAGCGCGCCGCTCCCCAAGCCCATCCCGCGAGACTGCGGCGAGAGCCAGATCCCGAGCTCTCCACGCGCGTTCTCCCAGTCGACGTGGTGCACGTTCACCTGCCCGCGGCACGCGTCCGAGCCCGGGGACAGGATCGTGAACTCGGCACCCCTGCCCGCGGCGCGCTCTGCGGCTTCGTTCTCCGCGGCTTGGCCAAGCTCGGCAGCGCTTGGCGGCCGCTCCCGACCCAAGCGCGCGCACAGCTCTGGGTCATCCTGATAGGCGATCAGCACTTCGGGGATGTCGCGCTCGGCGGCGTCGCGAAGCACCACGTGCTCGCTGGAAAGCGGCTCGGTCAGCTCGGGGAAAGCCGGCATGTCGGGTCTGCACCGTACCCTGTCGCGCCGTGGCACAGACAGTCGACACCACCGGCATTGCGTACAGCATTCGCCGCTCCCAGCGAGCCCAGCGAGTGCGGGTGACAGTCGACCCGGCGCGCGGCGTCGAGGTCGTCCTGCCCCGACGCGCCGGCCGCCAGGAAGCCACGGCCGCGATCGCCGAGCTCCGGCCCTGGATCGAGCGCCGGCTGGCCGAGCTCGATCGGGTTGCCGATGCGGTCGCCGCCCGCGGCGACGCGGTCCCGTACCTCGGGACGATGCTGCGGCTGGTAGGCCAACCAGGCCGGACTCGCGCTCACAGACGAGGCGATGTGCTTCTCGTTCCCGCGCAGGACACACGGGGTGCCGCGCTCGAGCGCTGGTTCCGCCGGGCCGCCTACAGCGAGATCGCCCCGCGCCTGGACCAAGCGTGCCTGCAGGCGGGAACCTCCTACTCCGGGCTGGCCATCCGCGGACAGCGCACGCGCTGGGCGAGCTGCTCGAGCTCAGGCACGATGAGCTTTAACTGGCGACTGTTGATGGCTCCCGAGCCGGTGCTCGACTACGTCGTCTGGCACGAGGTCTGCCACCTCGAGGTCCTCGACCACTCTCCGCGCTTCTGGGCACTACTGGCGCAACGCTGCCCGGACTACCGCCGGCACGTTCGCTGGTTACGCCAGCACGGCGCGACGCTGGTTCTCTAGTCGCCCGTCGGCGTGTTCACTCAGTCCGCCAGCACACGCGCGGCGCTGGTTCTCTAGTCGCGCAGCGTGCGCCGGAGCGCCTGGTAGGCGCTCTCGCCTCGCTTCTGTTCCACCACCCGCCGGCGGACGCGGCCTACATATGCCTCCACCGACCCGTTGCCGCGGACGTCGACTCCGGCCTGCACCTTGGCGAGGACTCGCTCCGGTCCGGAGAGTTCCAAGCGGGCACTTACCAGCTGCCCCGGCTCGAAGCGGCGCACCTTGGCGTCGACCTGGCGCCGGGGCGCCGCCCGCGCCAACTCTCGACCGCGGGACTCGAGCGCCCTGAGCGCCTCGTCCAAATCCTCGAAGCTGATGCGTTCTACCCGAGGGCCGGCGCGGACCGTGAGCTTCCAGGGCACGTCCCGATCATCTCAGGACCCGCCCGATCATCCGCGCTCGTGCATCGGCACGTAGTCGACACCGCGTGGGCCGGTGTATACCTGCCGCGGCCGCGCGATCTTCTGCTCGTCGTCGTCGATCATCTCGAGCCACTGGGCGATCCAGCCGCTGGTGCGCCCGATCGCGAACAGGACCGGGAACATCTGCATGGGCATGCCCAGGGCCTCGTAGATCATGCCGGAGTAGAAGTCGACGTTGGGATACAGCTTGCGCGAGGTGAAGTACTCGTCCTCCAGCGCGATTTTCTCGAGCTCGGTGGCAATGTCGAGCAGCGGGTTCTTGCCGGTCACCTCGAACACCTCGTCGGTGGCCTTCTTGATGATCGTCGCGCGCGGGTCGTAGTTCTTGTAGACCCGGTGGCCGAAGCCCATCAGCCGCTCGTTGCCCTCCTTGACTCCTTTGATGAAGTCGGGAATGTTCTCCTTGCGCTCGATCCGGTGCAGCATCCGCAGCACGGCCTCGTTCGCGCCGCCGTGTAGCGGGCCGTAGAGCGCCGCGACCCCCGCCGCGACCGCCGAATAGGGGTCGACCTGCGTGGAGCCCACGCCCCGGACCGCGCTCGTGGATGCGTTCTGCTCGTGGTCGGCGTGGAGGATGAACAGGACGTCCAGCGCGTGCTCGAGCCTTGGATCGGGCTCGTACTTCAGCTCGGTCATCTTGTAGATCATCGAGAGGAAGTTGGCCGCGTATGAAAGATCGTTGTCCGGATACACGTAGGGCTTGCCCTGGTTGTGGCGGAACGAGAACGCCGCGAGCGTCGGCATCTTTGCGATCAGCCGGATCACCTGGAGGTAGCGCGTCTGCGCGTTCTTGATCTCAGCGGCCTCCGGATAGAAGGTGGAGAGCGCGCCGACCGAAGCGAGCAGCATGCCCATCGGGTGCGCGTCGTAGCGGAAGCCCTGCATGAACTCCTTGATGTTCTCGTGCACGAACGTATGGATCGTGATCATGTGCTTCCACTCGTCGAGCTCCTTCTGAGTGGGAAGCTCGCCATGGATCAGCAGATAGGCGACCTCGAGGTAGGAGGACTTCTCGGCAAGCTGCTCGATCGGATAGCCGCGGTATTCGAGGACCCCCTGCTCGCCGTCGATGAACGTGACCGCCGAGCGGCAGGACGCCGTGTTCAGGAACGCCGGGTCGTAGCTCATCAAGCCGAAGTCGTCGTCGTCGACCTTGATCCCGCGGAGCTCCATCGCCCGGATCGTCCCGTCCTCGATCGGGATTTCGTACTGCTTGCCGGTCCGGTTGTCGACGACGCTGAGCGACTCCTGCGATGTTGACGCGCTGGAGCCATCGCGACGCTTGGTCTCTGTGCTCAAATGCCCTCCTTTCGGGCAGCGCTCCCCACGGCACACCGCCCACGAGAGCCACCAAAACTCTAGTACCCCGCGGACGCGGGGAGCAGAGCTACTTGCTGGTCGCGATGGCCATCGCGATCGCCAGCAGCATCAGGCACAAGCTGATCCCCATCACGGCGCGCGCTCCACGCTCACCGTCGGGGAAGCTGGGACGAGTCAGACCCAGCGCGGCCAGCACGACGGCCCATGCCGCAAGCGCTCCACCCGCGAGATAGAACGGCACCTTCGACGGCTCGGCGGCAGCGATCAGGATGCTCAGCACCGGCGCGAGATTACCCGATCGGCCGCGCGCCGGGGACACCCGAGGCAGTGGCCTGCGAGGGCTCGGACGCCCCCTCATAGCGGCTCTCCGTGGCGGCCCGCTGACCCTGATAGTGACTGCCCAGTCCGGGACTGCCGTACGGCCGCCGCGCTGGACGGTCGAGCCCCATGAATGACAGCTGCGCGATCGGCAGGCCCGCCCAGAGCTTGATCGGGATCCGCGTCAGATTGTTCAGCTCCAGGGTCAGGGTTCCCTTCCATCCGGGATCGCAGAACCCGGCGGTGGCGTGCACGATCAGGCCAAGCCGGCCGATTGAGCTCTTGCCTTCGATTCGCGCGACGACGTCGTCGGGGAGCTCGACCCACTCGAGCGTGCGGCCTAGGCAGAACTCGCCCGGATGGATCACGAACGGCTCGTCCGGTCCGATCACAACCTCCTCCGTCAGGCCGGCAGGCGGCTCGCGCAGGTCGATCGCGGAGGCGCGGTGGTTATGGAACACGCGAAACGAGTCGCCGAGGCGCAGGTCGACGCTCGCGGGTTGCACGAGCTCCGGGTCCCATGGCTCGATCTTGATGCGCCCGGCGCCAACGAGTTCGAGGATCGCGCCGTCGGACAGGACTGCGCTGGCGGCCATGCGCTCGCTGGGCTGCCCCATCGTCGGGTGGCTGTTCATCCCGTCAAGTCTGCCAACCCCCGCGGAGGTACGCCGCCTCGTCCACGGGCGCCGCGCCACCTACATCGCCATCGTCCGGACACCTGCCCCGCCGGACTGCGGCCAGCCCCGACCGTCGGTGCTAAGCGGCCGCGCTAGTGCTCGAGCGTCCGAGCGCGAGCGCGAACAGTCCGGACTCGTGCTGGCGGACTTGGCGCTGGATCGCCGTGGGGACCCCGGCGGGGGCGCCGCGGAAACGGTTTCGGCGGATGCGGCCGCTCGCGGCGCCTGATCCCGCCGTCGTCATCGTTCGAGGGCGTGTCTGGCTCTTGCTTGATCGCCCACCAGACGATGTAGATCAGCATCGCCAGCGGGATCTTCAGCGCCAGCATCAACCACAGGAATCCCCACGTCACGTCGGCGCCGATCCTACCTCTAATTGTTCCCGCTGTCACCCCGAATTGCGGCGCTGTGTCTGGGGAAGAATCAGGCTGTGGAACGTGAGGCACAACCCGGGCCCGCGGCCTACGAGTCAGTCCTCCGTGAGATCAACGAGGCAATCCAGCGTGGCCAATGGCCGGGCGAAGAGAACGAGCCCGTGGGCTTTCGCTGCGAGTGCGGTCGCCTCGGCTGCAACGAGCTGCTCGAGCTGACTACCGCCGCCTATCAGCGGATCCGCAAGTACTCACGCAGGTTCCTGGTGGCCCCTGGTCACGAGCAGCCGAGCGTCGAGTCGGTGGTCGCGGCCGGTCCGGGGTACGTCGTCGTCGAGAAGCGCGGTCAGGCCGCGGCCTGGGCGGAAGAGACCGACCCACGACGCTGACCGGACCGCGGCGTCTTGCGCGACTTCAGGCCAAAGCGCATCTGCATCTCAGTTCCGCCGGACGAGCGCTTGAGCAGCGAGAAAGTGTCGGTAACGCATGCAATCAGCGCCAGTCCGAACCCAAGCCCGCGGTTCCGGGTCGGTGTCCGCAGGCCACTGCCGTCATCGGCGATCAGCACCCAGAGCTCGTCGTCCGTCACCGCGGAGGCCACGTGAATGCTGCCCTCGCCACCGCCGTAGGCGTGCTGGACGACATTCGTCAGCGCCTCCGACGACGCGAGACGGACCGCTTCGACCTGCTCCTCGCTTGCGCCGGCACGCGAGGCCAGGCTGGCCAGCGCCTGACGGGCCTGCGGAACCGAGGCGGCCGCCGCGGGGTAACACTCCGAAATTTCGAGCATTGTGTCCACTCCACTAGAAGTACTACCCACTCGCCTGAGCGTCAATCGTCTGACAGCGTCTCACCCAATGCGCCGCGGACCCGCTCGCCGCGTGGATCGAACAGCGGACTTCGGACGACCTCGCCGGGGATCCAGCTTCCAAACACGCCGACCTCGACCCGCTCGCCAGGGTCGATCTCCACAGGAAGGTACGCGTAGGCGATCGACCGCTCCACCGTATATCCGTACCCGCCGCTGGTGACCCGTCCGAGCACCTCGCCGCCCACCGCCACGGGCTCGTTGCCCAGGGCAACTGCACGGGGATCGTCGAGGACCAGGCATCGGAGCTTCGTCGAAGGCGCACGCTCGCGTAGGGCTCGCGCGCCCTTGAAGGGGCCACCTTCGCGAACGCAGAAGCCGAGACCGGCCTCGTACGGCGTCTGATCCGGGGTGATGTCGGATCCCCACACGCGGTAGCCCTTCTCGAGTCGCAGCGAATCGATCGCTCGATATCCACACGAGCGGAGCCCGTGGGGCTTTCCCGCTTCCCAGAGCGTCTCCCACAGCGTCGCCCCGTACTCAGTCGGGCAGTAGAGCTCCCAGCCGCCCTCTCCCACGAAAGTGACTCGAAGCGCCCTGACCGGAACCGCGCCGACCACGATCTCCCGCATCGTCATGTAGGGGAAGTCCAGGCAGTCGGAGGTCAGAGGGCTCAGGACTCCCGCCGCCTTGGGCCCCCACAGCGCAAAGCAGGCCCACTGGGAGGTGACGTCCCGCAAGCGAACCGAGCCGTCGTCGGGAAGGTGGCGGCGGATCCAGCCCGCGTCCCGGCTGCCAAGTGCGGTTCCCGTGACGATCTGGAACACGTCACTCTCGAGCCGAGTCACGGTGAAGTCGCACTCGATGCCGCCCCGTTCGTTGAGCATCTGGGTGTATGTGATCGCGCCGATGTCGCGAGTCACTTCCGCATCACATAGTCGTGCGAGCAGCTCTGCAGCTCCGGGCCCGGTCACCTCGAGCTTCGCGAACGATGACTCGTCGAACAGCCCCGCCGCGTTGCGCGTGGCCATGTGCTCCGCGCCGATCGCCGGCGACCAGTGGGTCCCTGCCCAGCCGTGCGGGCGCAGCGCCTCGCTCCCGGCGTCTGCATTGGACTCGTACCAGTTCACCCGCTCCCAGCCCGACTTCTCACCGAATGCCGCCCCTTGGGCTTTGTGCCACTGGTAGGCGCTCGATGTGCGTAGCGGGCGGCCCGCCTGGCGCTCATGACCCGGATAGCGGATGTCGTAGTAGGTCTCGTACACCTCCTTCGCCCGTGCCAGCGTGTATCGAGGCGAGCGGTAGTGCGCCCCGAAGCGACGTATGTCCATCTCCGAGACGTCGATTGGCGGCTCACCCGCGAGGATCCACTCCGCCATCACCTTGCCGATCCCGCCGGCGCCGGCGAGTCCGTGGGCGCAGAACCCCGCGGCCACGAACAGCCCTTTCACTTCGCTCTCGCCGAGGCAGAACTCATTGTCGGGCGTGAACGCCTCGGGGCCGTTGATCAGCCGTGTCACCTTCACCTCTTCCATCGCCGGAACGCGCTTGGTCGCGTTGCCCGCAAGCTCCTCGAAGCGCGGCCAGTCCTCCTCGAGCAGCCGCCCATTGAAATCGGCGGGAATGCTGTCGAGATCGACCTGATCGAGCCCCCAGGGAGCGCTGTGGCGCTCATAGCCGCCCATCACCAGCCCTGCGCCCTCCTCGCGGAAGTAGACCAGCAGATCGGGGTCGCGGAGCGTCGGCAGGTGCTCGCCTTCGGCGCGATCGCGGAACGGCTGGGTAACCAGATACTCGTGCGCGAAGGGCACCACCGGCACGCGTATCCCCGCCATGCGCCCGAGCTCGGCGGCGAACATCCCACCAGCGTTGACGACGACTTCGGCTTCGATCGCCCCCCATTGGGTCCTGACGCCGCGGGCTCGCGAGTCGGCCACGTCGATCGCCTGGACCCTCGTGTGGGTGAACACCTGGCAGCCCCCGCTGCGCGCGCCCTCGATCAGCGCGTAGGTCAGCTGGGATGGGTCGAGATAACCGTCGGTGGCCAGGTAGGACGCGCAGCGCACGCCGTGGGTGACCATCAGCGGAAACAGCTCTTGCGCCTGCTCAGCGGAGAGCAGCTCGAGCGGAAGTCCGAAGGTCTTCGCCCAAGCGACCTGGCGGAGAACCTCCTGCTCACGCTCCGGCGTGCACGCGAGCCGCAGGCCGCCGCACTCCACCCAGCCGCAGTCGAGCGTCCGGTAGAGGGCGACCGAGTCCATCATCATCCGCGTCAGCGTCACGCTTGCGCGCAGCTGGCCAACGAGCCCGGCGGAGTGAAAGGTTGAGCCGCTGGTCAGCTCGTTGCGGTCGAGCAGGACGACGTCGCGCTCCCCGAGCTGAGCGAGGTGGTAGGCGATCGAGGCGCCCCCCACCCCTCCGCCGACGATTACGACACGAGCCCGGGCCGGAAGCTCACGCGGCCGCGGCACCGAGCCACTCCTCGAAGCTTGGACTGGACGCTGCTTGGGCCAGGCGGCTGAAGTGCCGCGCGGCATAAGCGTCGAAGTCGAAGTCGAGCTCCGAGATGACGCTCTGCACGACCCCCCAGGCGGCCTCGCGCGCGTCGGACATGATTCGCATCAGCTCGAGCGCGGCCCTTCTCGCCGGTCCGGGGGGTTCGCCGAAGTACGCGGCCAGCAGTCGATCGCCGGCGCTCGCATCAAGCTCGTTGTTGACGGCAAGGTTTCCGAGGTCGAACAGGGGGTGGCCCATGCCGGCGTACTCCCAGTCGACGAGCATCAGCATCGGCGCGTCTGCGGGTCCGTCTGGATCGACCATCATCAGATTCCCGGGAAGCAGGTCGTTGTGGCACGCAACGGGGTGGCGGAGGGGAAGGACGGTGGCGATCCGACCAACGAGCTCCTGAGTGCGTCCATATACATCCGGCAGCTCGCCACCGCGCGAGCGCACAACGCGCGCGTACTCATCAAGCAGATCGGGGACCCAGAACTGCACCGGCAGCCGCACTCCGCTTTCGTGGAAGGTTCGAAGCGCGTCCGCAACAGGTGCAGGATCGCTCGCGAGCTCGCCCGGAGACAGCGGCCTCGCGCGCAGAAAACGCGTCACGGTGTAGTCAGGTTCGGCTGCCACAAGCTCCGGAGCGATCCCCAAGCCGGCAGCCGCCGCTCCGGCGATCCGCTCTGCCTCGCGACTGATCCCGAGCAGGTCGGTTTCCTTTCCCGGGAACCGGATGACGTACTCGTCAGCACCGAATGCCACGCGGTAGTTGCGATTCGTGATGCCGCCGTCGAGCGGCTCTGGCGTGCCGGCCGGCTCGCCGAGGCGGCCTGAGAGCCCGACGATGATCTCCTCGATGGACGCCATCGGCGCGAAACCTAGCGTCTAAGGCCTGGGTTCTATACCTTGAGCGCCCATGAGGCTTGCAGCGTTCGAGTCGGCCGTCACCGATGCGAGCGCATTCACTGCTTCGGACCGCTGTGCGGTACTGCGCTGATCCGGTGAGCGGACTGACTGATCCGCTGGCAGCGGTCGTCTCGCTCGAATCCGTCGCGTCGCCAGAGACAGTGTTCGCACCGGTTCGGTCGCAGACGGCGTTCGAGGAGACGGTCGAGCGACTCGGGACGGCGATCAACCTAGGTCTGCTGCCCCCTGGCGCCCGGCTGCCGGCCGAGCGCGAGCTGTGCGAGATGCTGGGGATCGCCCGCTCGACCCTACGACAAGCGCTGGTCGCCCTCGCGCAGAGCGGACACCTCCGTGCGATCCGCGGACGCGGTGGCGGGACGTTCGTCGCCGAGCCGCAGCCGCCCGGGGGACCACCCGCTCCGGAGGTGCTTGCGGCATGGCGCGACATCTGCGACAAGCGGATGGCGCTCGAGATCGGCGTGGCGGTGCTGGCGGCCGAGCGCGCCGAGCCGAAGGTGCTCGACGTGCTCGACGGCCTGGTGGTTGCACTCGATGGGATGCTCGAGGATTTCCCCGCCTACAGGCAGGCCGATGTACGCCTGCACGTGGGCCTCGCCGGGGCCACGCGAAGTCCCCGCCTGGTCGCGGCGATGACCGAGGTCGAAGGCGAGACGACGGGTCTGATCTCGCTTATCGCTCATCCGCCTGAGGTGCTGGATTCGTCAAATGCCCAGCACCGCCGGCTGCTCGCGGCGGTTCGGCGGCACGACGAGACGGGCGCCGGGAGCGTGATGGCGGAGCACCTGCGCGGGACGGAGCAGATCCTCGCCGGGCTGATGCCGTCCGCGTAGGGGACCTTAGTGGCCCCGTCATACATACCGTCGCATTCGAGCCGTCCCTGGCGGCGTCTGGCGTCGTCCTCGTCGGCTCGCGCAGCGCTGCTGCCTCGAAGTCGGCCCGCTCGGCATCCAGCCTCGCCTACGACAGGGCCGCCCCGAGTCGTCCAGCTGCTCCTGCGTCCTCGCCAGCCATCCGCCAGTGACGTCTGTCGGGGCGACCGTATTTACGGCGGGAACCACTTAGAGTCGCGCAGCCAGCTCGACGAACTCTCGCCACTGCGCGTGCTCTTGCGTTCGCCAGGCCGAGGTACGTCGCGGCTGGACCGGCTCGCCCACCGGAATTCGCTCGAGGATCTCCAGCGTCGAGCTCCATACGCCGGCGCCGACCGCGGCGAGCGCCGCGGCTCCGGCGGCGGTCGCATCCACACTCCCGGGCTGCACGGACACCTGCGCGCAGTCGGCCTGGAGTCCGAGCAGGGTCCGATCACGAGTGAGACCTCCGTCGACCCGCAGGACCTCGACGGGAACGGTGTCGCGAATGGCCTCGACGATGTCGGCGACGCGCCAGGCGATCGCCTCGAGTGCGGCGCGCGAGAGATGCGTCACGCGAGTCCCGCTCGTGAGCCCCGCGATCACGCCCCGGGCCTCGGATCTCCACCATGGGGCTCCGATTCCGGCAAGAGCGGGCAGCACTCGCACGCCGCCCGCGTCCTCCACCTCGGCCGCAGCAGCGAGGAGCTCGGCCGGATCGGCGGCGAGCCCAAGGTCGCGGCTGAGCCAATCGAGCAGCGCCCCAGCGGTGAATACGCCTCCGTCGATCGCCCACTCGACCCGGCCGCCGATCCGCCAGGCGATTGTGGGCAGCAGGCCACCCTCTGGCTTGGGCCGCTCGTCGCCCGCGTGCGCCAGCACGAACACCCCCGTCCCGTAGGTCGCCTTGACCATCCCCGGTTTTACGCAGCCCGTGCCGGCCAGCGCTGCTTGCTGGTCCACGCACCGTGCCCGCAGCGGCAACTCAGATGGCCAGGATTCGTGGCGAAGCTCCCCGAGCTCGCCCGCGGTGTCGAGGATCGCTGGCAGCACACCGGCAGGCACGCCGAACGCCCGCATGAGCTCGGGGTCCCACTCGGGCGCGCCGAGCTGGGTCCGCGACGCAGTGGACGGATCGGTGGAGAAGCCGGCTCCGAGCCGGTCGCAGATGAATGAGTCGACCGTACCGAGGCGCAGCGTGCCACCCTCGAGCGCCGCACCGACCGCCTTGTCGTGCTCGAGCAACCACGCCAGCTTGCCGGCCGAGAAATAGGGATCCAGCGGCATCCCGCTCCGCCGCTTGATCTCCTCGCCGACGTCCTGCGCTTCCAGCCGGTCGAGAATTTCTTGCGAGCGCTTGTCCTGCCAGGTCACGATCGGGGTAAGCGCACGGCCACTCTCGGCTTCCCACGCGAGCACGGACTCGCCCTGGTGGTCGAGCCCGCAGGCGGCGACGTCCCCGGGGGCATCGGCAAGAACGGATGCGACGGCTTCGGCGACGGCAACGAGCACCTCCTCGGGATCCTGCTCGACCCAGCCCGGACGAGGGTGAATCAGTCGCTTCTCGCGGCGCGCCTCGGCGATTGGGCGTAGATCGGCGTCATACAGGACCGCCTTGACGGCCGAGGTCCCCTCGTCGATCCCGAGCAGCCGGCTCATGCGACTCCTGCATGGAAGTCGGCCGTTCGCCGCCACCAGGGCCCCGGGATCTCCTGCGGCGCAGCCGGGCTGAGCTCGGCCGGTGCCTCGAGGCTGACGCCCAGCGACCGAACAATCTCCGCGATCCGCTCCGCGATCCCGAGCGATGCCGACAATCCGGTCGAGCGAATCGCCGCGGCATTGACGAGGCGCGCGCACGCGCGCGAGGGCCCGATCAGGTAATTGTGGGCGCGGCCAGCCGGCCGGAGTCCGGCATACGTGGCGATTGGCTGCGAGCCTGCGAGGGGCGGAAACATCGCCAGTGCCTTGGGCAGGATCTCGTCTACCGCCTCGGCTCGCACCGACCAGTCGTCCTTGCTGTCGAGGTCGACGGCGGTAGGGCCGGCGACGACCTTGCCGTCCAGCGTCGGAAACACCAGTACGCCCTTTGTCCTCGCGGTCGGTACCGGGAGGATGATGTGTTCGAGCGGCTCGCCGGTTGGCGGGTCGAACACCAGGAACTCCCCCTTGCGCGGGTAGATCTCAAACGAGTCGTCGCCCACGAGACGAGCGACATCGTCTGCGTGCAGCCCCGCGCAGTTCACCGCGAGCACGCAACGCATCGACTCGCCGTTCTGCGCGCGCACTGCCAAGCCGGCGACGCCTCGCTCGAGCGCGCCGACCTGCCACCCCGTGCGGAGCTCGGCGCCGTGCCGTTCGGCCGTGCTCGCCAGTGCAAGGGTGAACCGGACAGGATCGGTCACCGCCTCGCCGGGGATCTCGATCGCGCCATCGCGCTCGACGACCGGCACGTGGTTGCGGCGGGCGTTGGCGACGATACCGGGCAGTCGGCTGCGCTCCGCATCGTCGTTCGGATACATCACGGCGCCGCAGCGGAGCACCGGGATCCCGAGGGTGCTCGTCACGCGATCCCGGAGGGTGGCCGACGCGAGTAGCAGCTCGGTCTCGAGCTCCCCCGGAGAGGAGTCAAACCCCATATGCAGAATTCCCGAGTTGGTCGCGCTCGCGGCGAGCGCGGGCTCGGGCTCGGCTTCGAGGATCGCTACCGTGACTCCGCGGCGCGCCAGCGCCAGAGCTGTAGCGCTGCCCACCACGCCGGCCCCGATGACCGCCACCTGGACGTCCAGCTCAGGCGTCATCGAGTGTCTCGTTGACAGCCTTCCAAGCAGAGCGGTAAGGTCGCGTCATTCTTCACGGCGCGGATCATCGCACCGTTTCGTGTGTGAGGGACATCGAACCCCGCGGAGGAGGAGAACGTGGACCAAGAACCAAGCGGCGCCGAGACGCGGTCAGTGGGCGTCCCGTCGGCCAGCGAGCAGCAGGCGAGCGAGGACGAGCGACATCTCGCCGACCTCGGCTATAAGCAGGAGCTCTCGCGTGCGTGGAGCGGCTTCACGAACTTCGCGATCTCGTTCACGATCATCTCGGTTCTCGCGGGCTGCTTTACGAACTTCTCGTTCGCCTGGAACGCCGGCGGGCCGCCGGCGATCGCGATCGGCTGGCCGATCCTGTGCGGCGGCGCGCTTCTCGTGGCGCTCTCGATGGCGGAGCTGACCTCAGCGATGCCGACCGCGGGCGGCCCTTACTGGTGGGCCAACAGGCTAGGAGGCCCGGGCTGGAGCTGGTTCACCGGCTGGTTCAACATCGTGGGGCTCGTCGGGATCGTCGCCGGTGTCGGCTACGGGGCAGCGTTCTTCCTTCAGGCCGTGCTTGCCGCCTACGGCGTGAACATCCTCGGTATCGACTTCACCACCACGAACCTCTCGACGATCCTGCATGAGAACTTCCTGCTGTTCGTGATCATCCTGATCCTCTATACGGTCGTGAACATCTTCGCCGACCGGCTGCTGGCGATCTTCAACAACATCTCGGTCGGCTGGCACGTCCTCGGCGTGCTCGTGATCATCGGCTTGATCGCGTTCGTGCCGGCCCATCACGCGAGCTTCGGCTTCGTGTTCGGGCACGCGCTGAACAACACGGGCTTCCACGGCGGCGCGACGAGTGGAGTGTTCTTCATCCTCTACGTGCTCCCGATCGGCTTCATCCTGACGATGTACACCCAGACGGGCTATGACGCCTCGGCCCACACCGCCGAGGAGACCCGGGGCGCCGCCAAGGCTGCCGCGCAGGGTGTATGGCGCTCGGTGTTCTACTCCGCGATCGCCGGCTGGGCCGTGCTGCTCGCGCTGTGCTTCTCGGTTGGCAGCAACGCCGAGCTGGCTACGATCAACAAGCTCGCCGGTGGCTCGATCGCGGTCATCGAGACCGACCTGAGCGCCTGGGCAGCCAAGTTCGTGCTGATCATCTGCACCGTCGGGCAGCTGTTCTGCGGCGCGGCCGGCCTCACCAGCGCCTCACGGACGTGGTACGCGTTCTCGCGCGACCGCGGGATGCCTGGATGGACTCTGTTCCGGCGGCTGAACGCTCAGCGCGTCCCGCTGTATGCGGTGCTCGCGGTGTCCGTCGTGTCGCTGATCATCACGATCCCGGCGTACTTTGGTAACAAGGCCGGCGTGCCGTGGGCGTACTTCGCGATCACCGCGATCTGCACCGTCGGGCTGTACCTCGCATACATCATCCCCGTGTACCTGCGCGTCAGGCAGGGCGACAGCTTCCAGCCGGGCGTCTGGACTCTGGGCAAGCGCTACAAGCTCGTCAACTGGGGCGCGATCGTGTTCGTGGTGCTCGTCGTGTACGCGCTCGACATCCCGACGGTGCCCGCGGGCGTACCGTGGAACAGCGGTTTCAGCGCAACTGCGGTCAACTACTCGCCGCTGGTTCTGGTGGTCGGCGTGATCGTGGCGATCTGGTGGCAGATGGGCGCCAAGAACCGCTACAAGGGTCCGATTCGCACGATCGACGAGCTGGAGCTCGACGAGCCGCCCGTCCCGCCCGCGCCCGCCGTCGCCGGCGGATCGGAGTAGCGGGCGATGGCTATCCACGAACGGGTCGGGGCCCCGCGGCCAGGAGGCCCCGGTGGCACCCAGGGAATGCTGACGCTCGAGGAGCTCCGCAGCGAGTCCGAGGCGGGGACGATCGACACCGTCGTGACGGCGTTCACGGACATGCAGGGCCGCCTCATGGGTAAGCGCATCTTCGCGAAGTTCTTCCTCGACGAAGTCGTCTCGGGTGGCATCGAAGGCTGCAACTACCTGCTGGCGCTCGATATGGAGATGGATCCTGTCCCGGGCTACGAGCTGTACAACTGGGAGAAGGGCTACGGCGACTTCGCAATGGAGCCCGATCTGTCGACACTTCGCCGGATCCCCTGGCTCGACCGGACCGCGATGGTGCTGTGCGATGTCGTCAACCACGACGGCTCCCGGGTGGTGGTGTCGCCGCGGCAGGTGCTGCTGGCCCAATACGAGCGGGCCCAGCAGATGGGCTACACGCCGATGTTCGCCTCGGAGCTCGAGTTCTACCTCTACAAGCAGAGCTACGCGGAGGCCCACGAGCGGGACTTCAGCAACCTCACGCCGACGATCCCCTACATCCTCGACTACCACGTCCTGGCCACGACGATGGACGAGAACGTGATCGGCCAGATCCGCCGAGGGATGCAGGGCGCGGGGATCCCCGTCGAGTTCTCAAAGGGCGAGGCCTGGAACGGACAGCACGAGCTGAATTTCCGCTACGCCGATGCGGTCACCTCCGCCGACAGGCACACGATCTACAAGAACGGCGTCAAGGAGATCGCGTTTCTCAACGGGATCTCCGCCACGTTCATGGCCAAGCCCTCCGAGAAGGACATCGGCAGCTCCTGCCACATTCACGCGAGCCTGGTCGACTCCGGTGGAGGCGCGGTCTTCGTCGACGGCCACGAGGAAACCGACGTCTTCCGCCACTGGCTGGGTGGCCTCAGGGGACGGATCCGCGAGCTCGCGCTGCTCGTGGCGCCTTCGATCAACTCCTACAAGCGCTATGCCGCCGAGAGCTGGGCGCCGACCTCGATCTCGTGGGGTCGCGACAACCGGACCTGCGGCTTTCGCGTCGTCGGACACGGCCACTCGCGGCGGGCGGAGTGCCGGATCCCCGGCGCGGATGTCAATCCCTACCTGGGTTATGCCGCGATGCTTGCGGCCGGGCTCGACGGGATCGAGCAGGGCACTGACCCGGGGCCCGAGCTGAAGGGCAACGCCTACGCCGAGGCGAAGGCCGAGGGCTTTCCTTCCAGCTTGCGGGAAGCCGTTGACCTGTGGGAGTCAAGCGAGTTCGCGCGCGCGGCCTTCGGTGAGGACGTATGGCGCCACTACCTGAACTACGGCCGCACCGAGCAGCGGCTGTTCGACGAGGTCGTCACGGACTACGAACGGCGCCGCATGTTCGAACGCGGATGATCGAGGTCATCGAGCCTGCCACCGAGCAGGTGATGGCCGAGCTTCCGCGGGCGGATGCCGGGGACGTCGATGAGGCGGTTGGGCGGGCCAAGGAGGCTTTCCCGGCGTGGCGCGCGCTCGCGCCGGGTGCGCGCACCGAGCGCCTCCATGCCCTGGCCCAAGCCGTAGCAGCCCGCAGCGAGGAGCTCGCGCAGATCGAGGCGCGCAACGCGGGCAAGCCGATCGCCGACGCGCGGGGCGAGATGGGGATGGTCGCGCAGGTGTTCCGCTACTACGCGGGCGCGCCGGAGCGGCTGCTCGGCGACACGATCCCGGTGGCAGGGGGTCAGGCGTTCACGGTCCGAGAGCCACTCGGCGTGGTCGGATTGATCGTCCCGTGGAATTTCCCGTTGACGATCGCCGCCTGGAAGCTAGGGCCGGCCCTCGCGGCGGGCAACACAGTCGTGCTGAAGCCAGCCGAGCTGACGCCGCTCAGCGCGCTGCGGTTCGGCGAGATCGCGGTTGAGGCGGGGGTCCCGGAGGGGGTCATAAACGTTGTCGTCGGCCCCGGGAGTGTCTGCGGCCAGCGGCTCGTCGAGCACCCCGACGTCGCCAAGATCGCATTCACCGGGTCGACTGAGGTCGGCAGGTCGATCGCCGCCGGCGCCGCAGCCACGATCAAGCGCGTGACGCTCGAGCTCGGCGGGAAGTCCCCGAACGTCGTGTTCGACGACGCGGACCTCGAGGCCGCCGCCGCCGCAGCGCCAGGCGCGGTGTTCGGAAACGCCGGTCAGGACTGCTGCGCGCGGTCGCGGATCCTGGTTCAGGCGCCCGCGCTAGACGACTTCATGGGCCTGTTGGAGAAGGCGGTTAAGTCGATCCGCGTCGGCGATCCGCTCGACGAGGCCACAGATATGGGACCTCTGATCTCAGCGGGGCAGCGCGAGACAGTCTCCTCGTTCGTCAACGGCGAAGCCCCGGTCGCGATCCGGGGCCGCGCACCCGACGGGCCCGGATACTGGTTTGCGCCGACGGTTCTCTGCCCGGTCGACCCGAGCGCGCGAGCGGCACGAGAGGAGATCTTCGGACCGGTCGCGACGGTGATCCCCTTCCGGGACGAGGAGGAGGCGATCCGCCTGGCCAACGACACGATCTACGGTCTCTCGGGCTCGATCTGGACCCGCGACGGCGCCAGGGCACTCCGAATGGCGCGAGCGATCGATGCCGGCGTGGTGTCGATCAACTCGAACACCTCGGTGCGCGTCAGCACTCCGTTCGGCGGCTTCAAGCAATCCGGCTATGGCCGCGAGCTGGGCCCCCACGCCCTCGACGCGTACACGGAGGTCAAGTCGATCTACTACGCAACATCATGAGACTCGAGGGCAAGGTCTGCGTGATCACCGGGGCGGCCGGCGGGATCGGCTCCGCGACCGCGTCGGTGTTCGAGAGCGAGGGCGCGCGGGTGGTCGGCGTCGACCTCCGCGAGCACGAGGTCGGGGAGCTCTCCCTGACCGCCGACCTGACCGACGAGCGGAGCGTCAAGGAGCTGTACGAGCGGACCCAGCAGGAGCTCGGCCGGGTCGACGTGCTGTTCAACAACGCCGGGATCTCGCCCACCGACGACGCCTCCGCGATCGACACTTCGCTCGAGGCCTGGGAGCGGGTGCAGGGGGCGAACCTACGCAGCGTGTTTCTGTGCTGCAAGCACGGGATCCCGCACCTCCTGCGCGCCGGGGGAGGCTCAGTGATCAATACCGCATCGTTCGTGGCTGTGATGGGCGCCGCGACGTCGCAGATCTCCTACACGGCGTCGAAGGGAGGCGTGCTGGCGCTCTCGCGTGAGCTTGGGGTCGAGTTCGCACGGCGGGGCGTCCGAGTCAACGCGCTGTGCCCAGGCCCGGTCGACACCCCGCTACTGCGTGACCTGTACGCGACGGATCCCGAGCAGGCAGCGCGCCGCCTCGTGCACGTCCCAATGGGTAGGTTCGCCCGTGCCGAGGAGATTGCACGCGCCGTTCTGTTCCTCGCCAGCGACGACTCGACCTATGTGAACGCGACCGCGTTCCTCGTCGACGGCGGGATCAGCGGGGCCTACGTCACCCCGGTGTAGCGCCAGGCACGGAGTCCCTCGCGGCGCCTCCAGGCAGGGCGTGTGGCGACTTAGCCCAGAACTTCATGGCTTTCTCGCCGAGCCCTCGGTCTAGGCGGTGGCCACGGCGGGCTCCGGGTCGTCGATGGGCGGCGGCTCCGATGACTTGGGCGCCGCCGCAAGCGCAACCCCGACCCCGAGGAGCGTCCACGTGACCGGGTCCTCGAGAAAGTCCGCATAGAGCATCGTGTGGAACACGAGCGCGAGAAAGGCTGCAGCGACCGCGGCGCGTGCCGGGTCGCGGCGTGCCCGTCGGAACAGCAGGATCAGCGCCGCCACGACCAGCGCGACGTAAGCGACCTCCCCGATCACCCCCTGCTCCGCTGCGATCGTGATCGGGATGGTGTGCGAAAGGGACAGGTTCTGGCCCAGAAACGGGTGCTGTGTCTTGTACTCCTTCCCGAACGACCCTGACCCATAGCCCCAGATAGGACGTTGCTCGAACATCTTCGCGCCGCCGCTGATTAAGCCCGCACGCCCGCTGGAGGCGCCGTTGAGCCCCTGGTTGAGTCCAAATGTCTTCGGGGACAACGCAACAGCTGCCGCCCCCAGCGCGATCACCGCCACCGCCACCACCACAGCGCGTGAGACCTTCCAGCGCTGCGCTGCAAGCGCCCCGAGGCCGACCAGCAACGCCCCGAGGCTCGAGCGCGAGAGTGTCAGCACGATGCCCGCCCACAGCACCGCCAGCACGAGAGTCACGCCGATCGCCTGGCGCGCGCGGGACTCGTACACCAGCACTCCCGCGAGCGCGATCATCACGAGCGCCAGGAACCTCCCGAAGATGTCCGGATTCAAGAAGACCGAATTGACGGTGAAGTACGCATGCGTTTCGTTCTGCACCACAAGTTTCGGGTTGAAGTAGATCGTCTTGGTGGCGTACTCGATGAAGCCGATCACCGCGAACAACACCGCGAGCCCGGCGACGAGCATCAGGCACCGGCGCAGCAGCGGCCGGCTCCATTCGATGTCCCGCAGCAGCCGGTAGGCGAGCGCGAACGGGACATAGAAGAACACCATCTGCTGCAGCGCCTTCTCGAAGTCGACCGAATAGATCGCCTGGACCGCATAGAGCGTGATGTAGGTCACCAGGAGCCACTCGAACCACTTCCGCACAGTCCCCGGCACCGGCGCATCCGCCCGCTCGGCTCGCGGGCCGCCGAACCTGAGCTCGGCGGCCACGAACGCCAGCGATCCGGCCGCAACCACGAAGTACAGCGGCACCAACAGGTTCGAGGTGACACCACCCGCCTGGATCGGGATCCGGAACGGCAGCGCGACGATGATCAGCGGTCCGATCACCCACGGCCGCCGGACGATCCCGGCCGCCGCGGCCCCAAGCACGATCAGCACCATGACTCCCCCGACGCCTGCGAACAGAGGATGCCGATGGATGGGCAGCAGCTGTTGCGAATGCCAGATGTCAGCCAGCAGCAGCGCCGGGGCCAGGAACAGCGCAGCGAGCGTCGCGAGCGCACGAGTGCGCCGATCGCCGGTCAGTAGCACCACGGCGACGAGCCCTGCGAGCGCGACGATGCTCGCCTTCGGCATCGGCCCGGAGAGCGCCGCAAACGCGTTCATGGCAGGGATCATCCTCTACCCTCTGGCCGATGTCCTGTGCGAAGCTGGCGTCTGTCGCGCTTTCGGCCCTCGCACTTGCCGGCTGCGGCGCCGTAGCGGTCAAGCCCGTCACCGGCTACCGGGGCCGGATCGACGACCAAGCGACGATGAATCCGAATCACTTGGCTTGTCTGCTCGCGGCGCATCTGCCGGTCACAGTGGTGAACGGGCAGACACTCCAGGTCGGCGCACTTCCGGCGGGCCCCACGATCAAGTTCACGCCGACACCCAGCTCCGCCCAGGACGCGCAGATCTATGACCAGGCCCGGGGGGCAGAGGCGATCGGGAGCGCCCTGCTGTGGGTGCACCAGGGCTCTGACAGCGAGCTTAAGACGATCGAGGGCTGCCTGGCCGTGGGAGTCACGGCCTAGGTGATCGACCGCCGGGTCGGCCGGAACCTGCGGGCAGGCGGCTAGAATCGCGCCCGACGCCCGCGCCCTCGGCGCGCGAGCCCGTCTTGATCTTCTCCGCCGTCATCGCGCCGCTCCCTAACGCGACGACCAGATCGCCAAAACGTGTCCCTCCCGACTGCAGAGCTGAGCGCGCCAGCAACTCCCGCCCCGCCGCACGCGGAAACCTCGCGCGGCGGGGGAATTGGCAGCGGGCGGTTCTATCTGGGCCTGGCGGGCGGCGCGCTGGTCATCGCAGCGCTGTCGCTGTTGATCCCCTCGACCCCAAGCTACGACCCGTGGGCGTGGCTGGTGTGGGGCCGGGAGATCATCCACCTGGACCTGCACACCACCGGTGGTCCGACCTGGAAGCCGCTGCCGGTGATTTTCACCACGCTGTTCGCCCTGTTCGGCAAGGCGCAGCCGGACCTATGGCTGGTTGTCGCGCGTACGGGCGGGGTGATGGCCGCGGGCATGGTATTCAAGATGTCCCTGCGGCTGACGCGGATGCTCGGCACCGCGCTGACCGGCGGCGAGGCCACGGGCCGGGGTCGGGTCGCATTACTGGCGCCTGCCATCCTGGCCGGGACGATCGCAGCTGTGAGCTTGGTGTTCTCCGGCGGGTTCGTCAGCGAGAACGCCCTGGGCTACTCGGAGGGCCTGTTGACGGCGCTCGTCCTGATCGCTGTGGATCGCCATCTGGATGGCGCCCCTCGACAGGCATTCGTGATCGGCTTCCTTGCTGCCCTCGACAGGCCGGAGATCTGGTTGTTCTGGGGGCCGTACGGACTGTGGCTGGCCTGGAAGGACCCCGGCGCGAGGAAACTCGTGCTCGGGCTGTTCGTGCTGATCCCGGTGCTGTGGTTCCTTCCCGAGTACTGGGGATCAGGACACTTCCTGCGGGGCGTGAACCGCGCCCAGCGCCCTCGCTCTAACAGCCCCGCGTTTGCCAAATGTCCGTTTTGCACTGAGCTAGTGCACCACGCCTTCCCAGCGGTGCTCACGCGGATGAAAGTGGCGGCGGCGGTCGGGGTGATCGCCGCGCTGGCTGCGTTGGTGAGAGGTGGCTGGCGGGCGGCCCTTCGACCAGCCGACGACCGCCAGCTGGCCCTGGTCGCACTCGCGGCGGCCGGGATCGTGGGTCTCGGCTGGTGGGTGCTGATCGCAATCCTCACGCAGGTGGGCTTCTCGGGGAACGATCGCTATCTCGTGCTCGGAGCCGCGTTCGTCGAGGTCGCAGGAGCTGTGGCCTTCGGGTGGGCGGCTTATGCCCTTGCGGGCGCTGCCCGCCGCCGGCTCTCGAGCGCAAGCGCCGCGAGCTGGACAGCGACCGGCCTGATGACGCTGGTGTTCGTGCTCGTTCCCAATCCGGTCACTGGGAGCCTCCTGCACATCCGGCGCACCCACCGCGCGCTCGTGTACCAGGCCCACCTCCGGGAGGATGCCGCACGAGCGATCGCCGACCTGGGTGGACCGGCCAAGGTGCTCAGGTGCGGCACGGTGATGACCGAGGGCTTCCAGGTGCCGATGCTCGCGTGGACGCTTGGCGTCCGCACGCTTGGAGTACAGGCGCCACCTGTCCACGTGGTGCAAGGCGGACCATGGCCGAACACGATTCTGCAGACTCGGGACACCTCGAAGGCGCGATTGCTACCGCGGTCGGCGCAGATCATCGCCTGGGAGCAAGCCGGCGCTCGGTACACGACGTTCCGCGTTCGCACGTTCATCGTTTCTTCAACTTGCGCAAAGTAAGGTGACCCCCTGACATGGCCGCCGTAGCTACGCCGCGCCGGACCGTCGCGCGCCCCGAGGTGCCGGTCCGCGGGCGCGTCACCCAGCTTCCGAATTGGGCGATCGCCGGAGGCGTGCTGGTGGTCTTGCTTGCGGTCTCGGCGTTCATCCGCACCCGGTACATCAGCGGGCAGTTCTGGATGGACGAGGCGATCACCACCGGCATCGCCTCGCACTCGCTGAGCGCAATCCCCGGGATCCTGCGCCACGACGGCTCTCCACCGCTGTTCTATCTGCTGCTGCACATGTGGATGAGCGTCTTCGGTGCGAGCGAGAGCGCGACCCATGCGCTGCCGCTGCTGTTCGGCCTACTCACGATCCCAGTTGGGATGTGGGCGGGCTGGAGCCTTTTCGGGCGTCGCGCCGGCCTGATCGCGGCGGTCCTGTTCGCGTTCAGCACGTTCCTGACCCAGTACGCGCAGGAGACGCGGATGTACGAGCTGATGGGGCTGCTCGGGCTGCTGGCGACTGCCGCGTTCGTCCACGGTTTCATACTCGGCCGTCGCAGGTACCTGATCCTGTTCGCGGTGTGCGAGGCGCTGATGCTCTACACGCACGCCTGGGGAATCTTCTTCGGCGTGGGTTCGGTCATCGCGCTGATCCCCACGTACCTCGTCAGCACCGATCGACGCCGGCTCCTGCGCGACGCGGCGATGGCCTTCGGCGGATCGGTGATCTTGTTCGCGCCGTGGCTACCGAACTTCTTCTACCAGGCGACGCACACCGGGGCGCCGTGGGCCCCACCACCTCGTTTCGGCGCCCCCGTTCTGCTCTCTCGAGACCTGATGGGCGGCGACCGCATCTCCGTCGCACTCGTAATCGGAGGCGCCGTAGGGCTCGGTCACCTGTTCACGAGAGCCCATCGCCGAAGCCGCGAGGCGACGATCATGTGGACGCTGCTGGTTTTACCGACCGCGACACTGCTGGTGGCGTGGGCCGCGTCGCAGATCACTCCGGCATTCGTCTCGAGGTACATGGCGCCGGTGCTCGGGCCGATCCTGCTGCTCGCGGCGTTCGGCCTGTCTCGTGCTCGCGCCGTCGGGATCGTTGCCCTGATCCTGTCGATCGTGTTCGTGGTCCACATCTCCTCCTACACGCCTCCGTACAAGAGCGACATGCGCGACGTCGCCGGGGAGGTGGCACCCCGTCTCCATCCAGGAGACGTCGTGATCAGCGCGCAGCCCGAGCAGGTCCCGCTCGCCTGGTACTACCTGCCCGCGGGACTTCAGTACGCGAACACACTGGGGCGGGTCGACGACCCCAGGTACATGAACTGGGTTTTTGCCCTCAAGCGACTTACTGCCGCCTCACCAGAGGCGACGCTGGCGCCGCTGCTTGCTAGCCTGAAGTCCGGGCAACAGCTTCTGTTCATTCGTCCGCTGACCGAGGGTGCGAAAAATTGGGGAGCGGCATGGACGCAGCTGGTGCGCCGTCGCGCGGCGCAATGGTCAGAGCTTCTCGCAAGCGACCCCACCCTCAGGCCCGAGGCGTGGGTGCCCCACTCGTATCGCAGTGCCTGCTGTGTGGCTGACAGCGCGGTTCTATACATCAAGACCTAATGAGTACACCCGACCCGAGCAACCACGGCGCAGCGCATCGCGGAGGAGCCGAGATCACCGGTGAGCACCCGGTGGTGGCTCTCGGCGGCGGTCCGGCCGGCCTGACCGCCGGGTACCTGCTGTCCAAGGCGGGCAAGCCGGTGATCGTCCTCGAGTCGACCGGCCAGGTCGGGGGTATAGCCCGCACCGAGGTCAGAGACGGCTACCGGTTCGATCTCGGCGGCCACCGCTTCTTCACGAAGGTCAAGGAGGTCGACGACCTCTGGCACGAGATCATGAAAGAGGAGTTCCTCCGGCGACCGAGGCGGTCACGGATCTACTGGAGGGGCAAGTTCCTCGAGTACCCCTTGCAGGGCATGGACGTGATCCGCAAGCTCGGCCCGCTCGAGCTGACGCGGTGCCTGTTGTCCTACCTTTGGGCGGCGGTCAAGCCGAAGGGACGCGAGGATAGTTTCGAGGCCTGGGTCTCCAACCGGTTCGGCAAGCGGCTCTATGGGCACTTCTTCAAGTCGTACTCGGAGAAGGTGTGGGGGGTACCGGCAGACGAGATCCGGGCCGAGTGGGCCGCTCAGCGGATCAAGGGCCTGTCGTTCTTCTCCGCGGCCAAGTCGGCCTTCTTCGGGAACAAGGGCAACAAGATCAAGTCATTGATCTCGGAGTTCAACTATCCGAGGTACGGCCCCGGCCAGATGTGGGAGCAGATGACCGACGACATCCGGGCAAACGGCGGCGAGGTGCGCCTCAACGCTCCGGTTACCCGGCTGCGTATCGAGCGTGGGCGGGTGGTCGAGGTGGTAGCTGGCGGCGAGACGATCACTCCCTCCCACGTGATCTCGTCCCTGCCGCTGCGGACCACCGTGGGCATCGCCGAGCCGGAGGCGCAGGGGGATGTTCGCGACGCCGCCCGAGGGCTTCGCTACCGCGACTTCCTGACGGTCGCGCTGGTGATCGAGGGCGAGGACATGTTCCCCGACAACTGGATCTACATCCACGACCCGCATGTGCGCGTCGGGCGGATCCAGAACTTTCGCTCCTGGAGCCCCTGGATGGTGCCGAACGAGAACGACGCGTCGATCGGCATGGAGTACTTCTGCTTCGAGGGCGACGATCTCTGGACGATGTCCGACGACGATCTCGTCGCGCTCGCGACTCGTGAGATCCAGCAGCTCGGGCTGGCCCGCGCCGAGAAGGTCAAGTTTGGCTTCGCGGTGCGCGTCCATAAGGCCTATCCGATGTATGACGCCGAGTACGGCGAGCGGGTCACGACGATCCGCGGCTGGCTCGACGGCATCGAGAACCTCCAGCAGGTGGGGCGCAACGGTCTGCACCGCTATAACAACTCCGATCATTCGATGCTCACCGCGATGCGCGCGGTCGACAACATAATGCTGGGGACCCACCACGACTTGTTTGCAGTGAACGCCGAGAGCGTCTACCACGAGGAGCACGTCGAGGACGAGCAGCCGTACATCGACGCTCCCGAGACGCCGGCGATGGAGCAGCCGCTCTCCTCGGAGCGCTAGTCGGTGGGTGCCCCACGTCGCGCGCGGGCACTGCGCCTGCTGGGCTGCCTGCTCGTGGTCTATTCGCTGGGACCGCCAGCCGCCCTCGCAGCGGGACCGTCGAATCCGTTCGCGCCGTTCCAGCAGACGACTCCGCCGACCGTCTCGAGCACGCAGACTCCCGCCCTCCAGCTCACTACCACGACTTCGAGCGGGGGCAACCTGAGCGGGTCCAGTGCGATCGCGATCGCTGTCGGCGCGTTCCTGGTCCTCGGCGGGATCTCGCTGTTCATCTGGCGAGACGCCCGCCGGCACGCGCATGTCCGCCGGCGCCCGGCGCCGGCAATGTCGGCTGGGCCCAGTGGTCGCCCGGGCTCAAAGCGCGACAAGCCTCGGAAGCTCAGCCCAGCTGAGCGGCGCCGGCGCAAGCGAGGCCGCGCCCGATAGACGATTGGTTCCGGGATGCGCTTTCACATCTCCGCGGCTCTGAGCGCGTTCCTGGCCCGCAGAAGCTGGCGCTCAACCGTTCGCGGCGTGTAGCCCTCATGTGCTGCCATCTCTGCGTAGCTGAGCCCCAGGGCGTGGAGCCACACCAGACGCTGCTGGCGCTCGGGCAGGCGGCGAACTCCCGCTAGGCGCTCGCGCTGCTCGGCCAGCGCCTGCGGCGTGGATCCACTCGTGCGACACGGTGGCTCTCCGGCCTCCTCCAAGGTCGCATCGAGCGAGAGCTCACGAGCGTCGCGGCGGATCAGCTTGAACGCCTCGTGGATCGCGGTCTTGGCCAGCCACGTCAGCGCCGCGTCTCGCCGCACTCGATCGCGGTGATACGCGAGGCGGCTCCAGGCGAACTGGCATGCCTCTTCGATCACCGGCTCGGGGGCGCGCACATCGACGCGCACGATCTGCTCGAGCCTCCTGGCGAGCGTCGCGTAGAGCTCGCCGAGATCGCCCACGCCGGCCTGGCAGCCCTCCGTCACAGCGGTCCTGGATCCCTCGAACTCGCCGGCCTCGCCCTCATCAGTCGCGCTACCGGCCACCCGATCCGGCTGTTTGCGATCGATCATCCCCGGTGCCTCCAGTCTAATTGAGACTAATTTGGTGCTGTTCAACCTAGCAAGTCTAACCGCTCCTGCTAGGTTCAGGCAGCTTCAATTGGACTCAATCCGACTAGGAGGCCCCCTCTTGCTCTCGCTCTCACCCGTGCTTGCGGTCAGCGCACATCCCAACTTGACCGGCCTGCCCGGCAGCAATGTCCTTCAGCAGCTCGTCAACGGAGCGGAGGCGTGGGCGCTCTCGATAGCCCTGCTTGGGGCGTTCATCGGAGCGGGGCTGTGGGCGGTCGCAGCGCACACCCATAACCACCAGTACGCCGCGCGGGGTCGGATGGCCGCGCTTGTGTCCGGTGCTTCCGCTCTGGTCGTCGGCGCAGCTCCAGGACTTGTGAACTTCTTCCAGCACCTAGGGACGACGGCACGATGACCGGGCGCAGAGGTGCACTGGTGATCGTGGTCGCCGCAGGCTCGTTCGGCGCCACCGCGGCTCCAGCCGCTGCCTTCAACCCGCTGAAGCCTGCCTGCGGCGTCGTCGGGATCGCCAATCCGCAGGCAGGAAACGCATGCAAGACCGCCGCTGGCACCGGGGGTTCCCTCGCCAAAGCCGGCGCAAAGCTGGCCACTGGCCAGGTGGGCGGCGCGGTGAGCACACTGGTCAGCGGCGGAGCGGCGCTCGGACTCAGCGCAATCGAAGGCTGGGTCCTGGGTGGAGCGAGCTTTGCCCTGCAGGAGACCGGGAAGCTGATCGGTGAGACCACCGCCCCGCAGCTTCAGACCACCTGGTTCTCCGCGGCGTACTGGCGGATGGCGGGCATCGCGGCGGTGCTCACGCTGCCCTTCCTGTGTGCCGCGGTCGTTCAGGCGTTGCTTCGCTCAGACCTCGCGTTACTCGCGCGCGCGACGCTCGGTTATCTCCCACTGGCGATGCTGTCGGTCAGCGTCGCCGCGCCGATGACGATGCTGCTGCTTGCGGCTTCGGACCAGATGTCGGCAGTGGTCTCCTCGGCGGCAGGGCACTCCGGCGGCCGCTACCTCGCGCGCGCGGCGTCCACCCTAGTCGGGCTCACCCCGTTTCCTGGCGCCCCGTTTCTTGCCTTCCTCGTCGGGCTTTTCACCGCCGCGGGAGCGGTCGTCCTGTGGTTCGAGTTGCTGATGCGCAACGCGGCCGTGTACGTGATCGTCCTGATGCTTCCGCTCGCATTCGCGGCGATGGTGTGGCCCGCCCGCCGGATCTGGGTCGTTCGCGCGGTCGAGCTGCTCATTGCGCTGATCTTCTCCAAGTTCGTGATCGTCGCAGTCCTGTCGCTCGGCGGCGCGGCTTTGAGCGCCGGCGGCGGGCAAGGCGTCGCCGGCTGGCTTGCCGGGCTTGTGATCCTGACGTTGGGGGCCTTCGCGCCGTGGGCGATGCTGCGGCTGCTGCCGCTGGCGGAGCTGGCGAGCAGCGCCGCCGGCTCCTTGCGCACAGAGGGTCGCGTCGGGCGGGCGTACGCGGCAGCGGACAAGGCCGCGCACACCGGCCATGAGTGGGCCACGGCCACGACCGGGCAGATGAGACGCGAGCTCGCCGCCCTGTCGGAGGATCTGCATGGAGACGGCGACCCCCAAGGCGGTCAACGTGTCCCCCCACGCAGCCAAGGCGCGAGCGAGGCAGCACAGGCGACTGACCCGAGCGATGCTCTCGGCGCCGCCGAGACGGAGGACGCCGATCCGGGCGCCGATCCGGGCGCGGAGCCCCAGCCGGAGCCACCGAAGCGCTCCGCAGGCACGACCGAGCCGTGGCAGGCGGAGAGCGGCTCTCTCGGGACACTTGTGGCCGACGAGGAGGGCGGACAGGCCCCCCGATTTCCGCGTGACACGCATCGCGCGCCCGACCCGGAGGACCAGCGGCCCTCGGGCGCGGGGGGCGCGGCCTCAGCGTCGGACGTCACCAGAGCACCGCAAGGACCGACAGCGGCCGACATGAGCCGCTCCCCGATCCATCCCGAGGCCGGCGGCACGCCGGTGATGCCTACGGGGTCGTCACCGTCCGCGCCTGGGAGCAGCTGCCAGGACGATCCCGATCCGTTGCCCGATCCGGACCCGCTACCCGAGCCCGATCCGCTACCGGCGTCCCGCGCCCCCCTGGACGGCGGTCTGTGACCGGCCCGCGCGCGTCATACCGCTTCGGCCCGCTCGAGCGCCGGGGACTGTTCGGCGCGGTGCGAGCCGGACAGGTTGGTCTGATGGGGTTGGGGGCGGTGCTGGCGATCGCCGCGCTCGACCAAGCTCCGACAGCCACGGGAGCGCTCCTCGCGATCCTGCTGCTGGTCGCGACTATCGTGCTCGCCGTGGCGCCGGTCGGCCGCCGGACGGCCGGGGATTGGGCGCCCGTGATCTTCTCGTTTGCGATCCGGTCGGTGCTGGGCGCCACGAAGCTTCGCTCGAGCGCCCCCGCGCGCGGGATGCTCGCCGGGGGGATCCGGTCATCGCGCGGGCGCTCCCGGCTCGAACCCCCCGCCGCCGACGCCCCACGTTCCGTCCGGTCGGCCCGGATCATCGAAGCTGCATACCGCGACCGGCCGCTCGGGGTGATCAGCGAGCAGTCCGGCCGCCGGCTCACGGCGGTGCTGGCTTGCCGGGTCGCTTCGTTCTCGCTGCTCGATCCAGAAGTCCAGGAGCGCCGGCTGGCGAGATGGGGGCTGGTACTCACCGGTGCCGCGGGGACTCCGTTGCGAAGGCTTCAGTGGATCGAGCGGACAGCACCCGCCCAAGGGGACCTGCTCGCGCGATGGCTGCACTCCGAGCGCGATCCGGCCGTGCCGCTTCGAGGCACACCCATGATCGACTCCTACCTCGAGCTGATCGGGACCACCGCCCGGGTCACTCAGGAGCACGAGATCCTGCTCGCGGTGCAGATCGACGCTCGGCGGGTTCGCGATCGCGGCAAGGACGCCCCCGCCCGTGCCCTGCTCGAGCAGACCGAGCGAATCGCGCAAGCCTTGCAGGCGGCTGAAGTGACTGTGCTCGGCGCTCTCAGCGCGGGCCAACTCGGGCGTTCGCTCAGAACGGCCTTCGACCCGTACTGCCGGAGTGAGCTCGCCGCGCTGGAGACTGCCGATCCCGATCGTGGCGGTCTCGCCGAAGCGAACGCCTGGCCGCTCGGCGTCCAGGAGGCGTGGGATCACTACCGGACGGACGGCGCCGTGCACGCGACGTACTGGATCGGCGCGTGGCCGCGGGTCGATGTCTCACCGATGTTCATGGATGCCCTACTCGGTCGCTCGAGCGCTGTCAGAGCGGTCTCCGTCACATTCGAGCCGGTACCGTCCGAGCGATCCACCCGCGAGGTCGAAGCGGCGGTCACTCGCGACCGTGCCGACCGCGAGCTTCGCTACCGCTTCGGCCAGTCCGAGACAGCGCGCCAGCGGCAGGCGCAGGACGCCACGATCCGCCGGGAGGCGGAGCTGGCTGAGGGCCACGGCGAGGTCAGGCTGGCGGGGTTCATCACCGTCTCGGGCCGGGACCACGACGACCTGCGGCGTGCGTGCTCAGAGGTCTATGAGCACGCAGCCCGTGCCCGCCTCGAGCTGCATCGGATGTACGGCCAGCAGGGTGACGCGTTCACTTTCACGCTTCCTCTCTGCCGGGGCCTGCGATGAGCGAGGGCATCGCGCTGCTTACGTACTTGTGGCACTACCTTGTGGCCCGGCTGCTCTACGACGATCTGCTCCGACCGCTCCTCGGCGGCGATCGGGGAGCGATCCTCGGGCTGATCGTGGCGGCGGTCGTCCTCACCCTTGTGCTCCGCGCAGGCGCCCGGAGGACGAAATGAGCCTGCACAGCGCCGAGCGCCCTGGACACAGGTCGACGACGCGACACGCCCAGGCGATTTACCCGTTCATGGCCGCCGGGGGACTGGGCGGCCGGGGGGTGTTCATCGGTCGGGATTCCAGCGGAGGGGCGTTCTGCTTCGACCCCTGGCTCCTCTATGCCCAGGGAGTCCTCGACGATCCGAACGCGATCGTTCTCGGAAAGCTCGGACAGGGCAAGAGCTCGCTCGTCAAGACCCTCCTGTGGAGAATGCTCCTGTTCGGGCGCCGCGCGTTCGTGCTTGATGTGAAGCGTGAGTACGGTCCGCTGTGCGCCGCGGCGGGCGTCGAGCCGATCTCGCTGCGCCCCGGCGGCGGGGTGCGGCTGAACCCGCTGGCCTCGCGCCCCGAGGAGCACGCACAACTCGAACTGCTGCGCGCGGTGGCGGTCACCGCGCTCGGCGAGCCACTGACCCAGATCGAGGCCGCCGCCCTGCGCGAGGCGCTCCGCGCGGTGCGCCTGAGCGGCATCAGCGAGCCGACCCTCAGGGATATCGCCGCGGTGCTGTTCGAGCCGGTTAGCGACATGGCGGAGCGGCTGTGCACGACTCCCGCCGCACTCGCGGATGACTGTCGCCGAGCGGCGCTGGCCGTCCAGGACCTCTGCGAGGGGCCGTTGCGCGGGATGTTCGACGGGCCTACAAGCCCAGGGCTCGACCTCGACGCGAGGCTGCTGGTCCTCGACCTGCACGCGGTCAGGGACTCGCCGGCAGTCGGCATCCTGATGGCATGCGCGACGGCGTGGATGAGCGCACTACTGGCGCGAATGGCAGAGAGACCAGGCCGGGAGCGGCTGATCAACGTCGCCGACGAGTCATGGAAGATCGTCCAGCACACCGGCCTCGGCGAGTGGTTTCAGTCCAACTTCAAGCTCGCGCGACAGTTCGGGGTGATGAACCTCGTGGTGCTGCATAAGCTGGCGGACCTGCAGGCGGCGGGTGACGCCGGCTCGAGAGCCGCCCGGATCGCCGAGGGACTCGTCGCGGACGCTTCGACGCGGATCGTCTACCACCAGGATGAGAGCCAGGTGCCGCTGACTCGGACGTTCCTCGGCCTGTCCGATAGCGAGGCGCAGCTGATCTCGATGCTCTCGGCGGGTCAAGCGTTGTGGCGTGTCGGGGACCGGTCGTTCGTCGTGCAGCACTACCGGTCGCGCTTCGAAGCGCGGATGACTAACACGGACACCGGGATGCGGGTTAGCGACGTGAGCGGGCGGCGGGGATGACCGACCGATCCGCAGGGGTGATCTCCGACGTCGCGATGCTCGTGGCTCTGGCCACGGTCGCCTCGATCGCCGGTCTGGTGTGGCTGTGGGGCGGCGTCGCGGGGACGCTGTTCGGTCGCGGTTGGCCGCACGTCGGCGTCGGAGCGCTGCTCGGTGTCCTGGTCAGGCTGCCGGGGAGGCTGCCGAATCCCGCGCTGGCCTGGCCCGAGCAGGTCCGCGCGGGCCTTCCGGGGCCCGGCGGGTTCTATGTCGGGCTGGTGCTGCTGATCGGCGCGGCGAGTGCTTGCGTGGCGATGGTGACCCGGGGCGCGGCGGCGCTGAACCTCGGTGGACGCGAGCCGGGAGCACGATGGGCCAGGGCCAGCGAGCTGAGGGCCTTGGCGCCGCGGTGGCCGCGGCATCGGGCTGGCAAGTCCGCTGCCGGGGACGGGGGCCGGATCGTGCTGGGGTGCCATCGTGGACGGCCGCTTGTAGCCGAGCACCGGCATGCGCTCGTCGCCTTCGGACCCCCACAGTCGGGAAAGTCCGCTGGCCTTGCCGTTCCGACGCTGCTCGAGTGGCAGGGACCCGCCGTCGCTTCGTCGATCAAGACCGATCTTCTCGCGGTGACTCTTCGCAGACGGGCGGAGCTCGGCGAGGTGCTCGTGTTCGATCCGTTCCAGCTTTCCGAGGTCAAATCCCACACCTGGTCGCCACTCGCCGGAGCGCGGACGTGGGATGGCGCACTCGAAACAGCGTGGCGCCTGGCGTCGGCCGGCGAAGTCGATCAGCGAGGGGTCGAGGGCGGCGACTTCTGGGCAATCGCAGCCGAACAGCGCCTCGCGCCGCTGCTGTACGTGGCTGCAAGGAGCGAAGCGAAGATCGACGACGTGGTCCGCTGGGCCTACGGACAGGGCGCTCGCGAGCTTCACGAATCACTCGCCCGCATCGCAGGCGAGGCCGACGGCGACCAAGAGCTGGCCGAGGCCCACGCCGCCTATGACGCGGTCAGGGCGTTCGAGGCCCAAGCCGATCGGACTCGGTCCTCGATCGAGGCCACCGCGCAGGCGCTGCTCCGCGCCTACCGCTACTCCCGCGTGGCCCGATCCGCACAGGCGTGCGAGATCACCGCCGACCGGCTGCTCGCCGGCTGCTCCACTCTGTATCTCGTGGGAGACGCGAAGGCCTCGAAGATGCTACGGCCGATCTTCCTTGCACTGTTGTCCGAGATCATCGATCGGGCGTACGAACGCGCAACGCTCGCAGGCGGGCGACTGGAGCTTCCGCTGCTGCTGTGCCTGGATGAGGCCGGGAACGTCGCGCCGCTCCCAAACCTGGGAGAGATCGCGTCGACCGCCCCCAGCCACAATATCCAGCTGATCTCGATCTTCCACGATCTCGCCCAGGCACGCAGCCGCTACGGACGCCAGGCCGAGACGGTCATCAACAGCCACCGCGCGCGGATGCTGCTCCCCGGCGTCGCGGACCTGGAGACGCTGCGCTATTTCGCCGGGCTCGTCGGCGAGGAGGAGGCGCGCGACCTGACGCGCACGACCGGGCCCAGCGGAACGACGCGGTCGACGGCCCGGCGGCGGCGTCCTCTGGTGGCGGCTGAATCGCTCAGACAACTACCGGAGCGCCACGCGCTCCTCGTGTACGGGCGGATCGCGCCGACTCGGCTGCGTCTTCGCCTATGGTTCGCGGATCGAAGGCTTCGGAGGCTGGCGGGAACGCCATGAGCCTGCCCGAACCCGGCGAGGGAGATTGGGACGAGCCAGACGGCTACTGGGACGAGTCCCCGTCGCCGCGGTGGCCGCTCGACTGGCACGGGCTGTATCCGCGCGAGCGCTGGGCCTGGTTCGAGCGCCTGTGGACCGCGGCCTGCGAGCTCCAAGAGCGCTACCGGCTGGCGATCAGGTCGGGATGGTGGGAGGACCAGGTGCAGGTGGAGGCGCTTGCCGCGCTCGCCGCCTGGGTCGCGCGGTACGACTCGGGGGAATGGGATGACCCGCCGGGCAAGCTTGCGCTCCTTCACGACCTCGAACGTGTCTCGCTGCTGCTCCGCGACGGCAGGGAGCCGTTCGCGCCGGACCGCGACCGGATGGCGTTCGCCCGATACCTCGTGGATCTCGGCTGCCAACCGCCGCCACGGAGCTGCGATGCTGCCTGAATGCTCGAGTTTCCCGTCGGCGAGGGCGTGACGCTCGCGGAGCTCGACGAAGACCCCCATCCTGCGCTCGCGCGGTTGCGGGCGAGCGAACCGGTGTCGTGGATCCCCGCCCTCGACGGCTGGCTGGTGACGAGATACGACCTCGCCCAGGAGGTCATCCGCGATGCAGCGAGCTTCACCGTCGAGGACCCGCGCTTCTCCACCGCCCGGGTGATCGGCCCCAGCATGCTGAGCCTCGACGGCGGCGAGCACCGGCGACACCGGGAGCCGTTCGTCGCGCCGTTCCGCGTGAGCGCCGTGCGTGAAAGGTTCGCCGGACCGGTCGCCTCCGAGACGCGTCGGCTGCTCGACCGGCTGGCCCCAGCGGGCTCTGGTGAGCTGCGCCGGTCGTTTGCCGGCCCGCTCGCGGCCAAGATCGTCGCGCTCGCGCTCGGGCTCGGGGCCGCAGAGGTCGGTGACATCCTGTCCTGGTATGACGCGATCGTTGCGTCGGTGACCGACATCACCGCCGGCCAGCCGCTTCCAGCGGCCGGAGAGATGGCATTCGGAGCGCTGGACCGGCGCCTCCGGCCCGTGATCGAGTCCCGGGACACAGACTCGCTGCTCTCGAGCGTCGCCACGAGCGGGACACTGCGAACCGAGGAGATCGTTTCCAACGCCGCCGTGCTGCTGTTCGGCGGGATCGAGACGACCGAAGGAATGATCGCCAATCTGCTTGTGCACCTCCTTGCACATCCCGAGCAGCTGGCACTCGCGCGCAGTGACCGCGGGCTGCTCGACGCGGCGATCGACGAGTCTCTTCGGTTCGAGCCCGCCGCCGCCGTGATCGACCGTTACTCCACGGTCGATGTGTCGCTCGGCGGCGCGTCGATCGCCAGCGGGGACCTGGTCCGGATCTCGATCGCTGGGGCGAACCGCGATCCTGCGGTGTTCGCCGACCCCGACCGGTTCGATCTGCGCCGCTCGGAGCTGCGCAGGCACCTGGCATTCGCTCAGGGACCACACGTCTGCGTCGGGGTCCACCTCGCGCGCCTGGAGGCTCGCGAAGCGATCGCCGGACTACTCGATCGCCTACCCCGACTGCGGCTTGATCCCGAGCGGCCGCCGCGCATCAAGGGGCTCGTGTTCCGTAAGCCTGTGGCCGTGCACGCGCAGTGGGATGCCTGAGATGGAGATCCGGCCTGCCAGAACGGCCGATTGCCGAGAGATCGCCGAGCTGCTGACGGCGCTGGGCTACCCGGCGACGCCGGCGCAGGCGCGGGACCGGCTGGGCGCCCTGGACGAGTCTGATTGCGTGCTCATCGGCGAGGGCGGGTTGATTGCCATGCGCCGCGTCCCCAGGCTTGCCGAAGGGACCCCACTGGCACGCATTACGGCGCTCGCCGTGGCGCCGGAACGTCGCGGCAAGGGCGTGGGACGTGCACTGTTGAGCGCTGCCGAAGACGTCGCCAGGGGCTGGGGCTGCGCGCTGCTCGAGGTATCGAGCGGCCGGCGCCCCGAGCGAGGTGCAGCCCACGCCTTCTACCGCGCAACAGGCTTCGATGAAGCCGCCGCCTTATCCATTCACTACTGGAAGCGGCTGGAGCGCCGATGACTTGTGCGGCCTGCGCTCCGCCCTACTACGGGATGATGCGTACCACCCGACCAAGGAGACTCCAGAATGGCCCTCACGAGGCAGCGAGCTGCGTCCGCCCAGCGCCCGACTGAAGTGCCTCCGGGCATGCGCGGCGCGCTGCTGCAGATGCCCGCCCGCGAGATTCCGGACTCGGGCCTAGGTCTGAGCGACGCCTATGAGCTGATTTCCAGCGAGCTGCTGCTCGACGGCAACGCTCGGCTGAATCTGGCCACGTTCGTCACGACGTGGATGCCGTCGATCGCCGGGAGGCTGATGGCCGAAACGGCCGACAAGAACATGATCGATAAGGACGAGTATCCGCAGACGGCGCAGATCGAGTCGCGCTGCGTGGAGATGCTCTCTCGCTTGTGGAACAGCGAGGAGGACGTCCAGGCGACCGGATGCTCGACGACCGGCTCCAGCGAGGCCGCGATGCTTGCCGGCCTGGCGCTCAAGTGGCGCTGGCGCGAGCGGATGCGTGCGGCGGGCAAGTCCGCCGAGCGACCCAACCTGGTGATGGGCGCCAATGTCCAGGTCTGCTGGGAGAAGTTCTGCCGGTACTGGGACGTCGAGCCGCGCCTCGTCCCGATGGAAGGGGAGCGATACCACCTGGGCGCGCCGGAGGCGGTTGCGCACAGCGATGAAAACACGATCGGCGTCGTCGCGATCCTTGGCTCGACGTTCGACGGCAGCTACGAGCCGGTGGCCGAGATCGCCGCGGCACTCGACCAGCTTCAGAGCGACCGAGGATTGGATGTTCCCCTGCATGTTGATGCGGCGTCTGGCGGATTCGTCGCCCCGTTCATTCAGCCTGAGATCGAGTGGGACTTCCGGATCGAACGGGTTCAGTCGATCAACGCCTCGGGTCACAAGTACGGCCTGGTGTATCCAGGAGTGGGCTGGGCGGTCTGGCGCTCGGCGCAGGCGCTCCCGAAGGACCTGGTCTTCGACGTCAACTACCTCGGTGGTCACATGCCGACGTTCGCGCTCAACTTCTCGCGCCCCGGCAGTCAGGTCATCGCCCAGTACCTGATGTTCACCGGACTCGGACAGGAGGGGTACCGCACGGTCATACAGGGCGCCCAGGACGTGGCCAAGCACCTGTCAGCGGCGATCGCCGAGATCGGGCCATACCGTCTTCTGTCCGACGGCAGCGAGCTCCCGGTATTGGCGTTCGCGCTCGCTCCGGAGGTCGAGAACTACAGCGTGTTCGATGTCTCCGACCGGCTAAGAGAGCACGGCTGGCTCGTGCCCGCGTACAGCTTTCCGCCCAACCGGCAGGATCTCAGCGTGCTGCGGATCGTCGTTCGCGCCGGTATGACACTCGAGATGGCGGACCTGCTGCTCGAGCACCTGCGTGACCAGACCGAGGAGCTCGAATCGCTCGACGGGCCGCTACCGGACAAGCGCCCCGAAAAGCGGCAGGCGTTCTCGCACAACTGAGCGCCGCGCCCGGTTACTAGCAGCAGCCGGCTCTCCGATGCGCATTCTGTTGCTCCACAACCGGTATCGCTTCGAAGGTGGCGAGGAGCGGGCAGTGGCCGACATCGCCGCGCTGCTCCAGGCGCGCGGGCACGCCGTGGAGCTGCTCGAGCGCTCGAGCACCGAAGCCGGCAAAGGGCGAGCAGCGCAGGCCATGGTGCTAGGTGGCGCAGATGGCGCTGAGGTCGCGGAGAGGGTCAGGCGGTTCGCCGCAGATGTCGTCCACGCCCACAACGTCCATCCACTGTTCGGCTGGCGCGCGCTCGCCGCGGCGCGCGGGGCCGGCGCGCGCACAGTGCTGCACCTGCACAACTTCCGGCTCTTCTGCGCGATCGGCGTCGCGTACCGCGACGGCGCTCCGTGCTTTCGCTGCCGCGGGCGGGACACTCGACCGGGCGTGCGTCTGCTGTGTCGCGGCTCCCTGGGGGAGGCGATCGTCTACGCGGTTGGGCTCCGCACCCAGCAGCCACGACTGTTCGAGCACGCCGACCGGTTCGTCGCGGTCAGCGACGCACAAGCCCGGCGGCTGTTCGCGCTCGGTCTGCCGCCCGAGAACGCCTACGTCCTGAACAACTTCGTCCCGGCAGTTAACTTCGCGCCCCGCTCGAGGGCCGGCGATGGCCGCTACGCCCTGGCCAGCGGCCGGCTCGTGGAGGAGAAGGGGTTCGACACGGCGATCGCCGCTGCCCGCCGCGCCGGAGTGCCCTTGGTGATCGCCGGCGACGGGCCCGACAGGACCCGGCTACAAGCGCTCGCCGAGGGCGCTGATGTCCGATTCGCCGGCCGGCTCGAGCAGCGCGCCTTGGCCGAGCTTCGCGCGGGAGCGGGAGTGGTGCTCATACCTTCTCGTTCCGAGGAGGCGTGCCCATATGCGGCGCTCGATGCGCTCGCCGATGGTCTGCCGGTGCTGGCCAGCGACTACGGCGCCCTCCCGGAGCTGGTAGGCGCCGAGGCCGTTCTGCCGGCCAGGGGCCTACGGCGCTGGAGCGATGCGCTCGCAGAGCTGTGGGGCGACCCCGCGGCCCGGGGCGCGCACGGCGCCAGCGCGCTCGAGCGAGCCCGCTCGCGGTTTTCCGAAGACCGGTATTACGAGGGCTTGATGAGTATCTATCGCGGTCTCTGATCCGCGGGGACCCGACCGACCCACTGAAGGCTCTGTTAGAGCAGCCCCGCCAGCTCGCCCGCTGCAGCTTCGATCTCCGCCAGCGAGCTCGCCTCGAGCACAGCCTGGAGGTCGAGCACCCGCAGTCCGAACGAATCAAGCTGGCGCGTGCCGACGATCGCGTGACAAGGAACGCCCGTCTGCCGACCGCGTGTCGCGATCTCGGAGACGAGCTTGCCCGCCAGGCTCTGCTCGTCGAGCTTGCCCTCCCCAGTGACCACCGCCCGCGCCGCTCGCATGCGACTGTCGAAGTTGACCGCATCGAGGACGAAGGCGGCGCCCGGGACGAGCTCGGCCTCCATCCGCGACCACAAACCTCCGGCGAGGCCTCCCGCCGCGCCGGTCATCGGGATCCCTCGTGGATCGCGCTCCCAGCCTCGGGCGAGTTGGTCAAGCCGGCGGGTTAGGCGTTGTACGGCCGCCGGGTCAGCGCCCTTCTGGGGGCCGAACACACGGGCAGCGTCCTCGAAAGCCGTGCGGACGTCGCATAGCACCACGAGCGTGGCCCCGCGGAGCCCTCCGGCCTGCTCGATCGCGCGGATCGCGCCGGCGCCACCATCGGTCGTCGCGCTCCCGCCGACTCCGACGTAGACGCTCCGCGCCCCAGCATCGATCGCCGCGGCGATCAGCTCGCCGGTACCGCGAGTGCTGGCTCTCATCGGATCCCGCTCGTCTTGGGCCACCAGATTCAGACCGCTGGCGGCGGCGGTTTCCACGATCCCGATCTTGCCGCGTTTGTTGCCCGTGACGAGGCCGAACTTTGCCTCAGCCGGCCGCTCCAGCGGATCGTGAACGGTGGCCGTCAGCCGCTCGCCGTCGAGCGCCTCGAGCAGCGCGTCGAGTGTCCCCTCGCCTCCGTCGGCGACCGGGCAGACATCGACGGTGCACCCGTGGCGAACCAGGCCGCGCTCAATCGCCTGGGCGACCTCGAGCGCAGTGAGCGTGCCCTTGAACGAGTCGGGGGCGACGAGGATGACCTCCGGGACTCCTGCGATGACTGCGATCGCGAGAGTATGGTCACCTTCTCGCGAGGCGACGGGCTGGCACAGCGACGCGCTGGGTCGCCAAGGAACTTCCGCTACCGCATCATTCGGGTGGATAGCGCGTCACGCCGGGTCGTCCGGGGCGCCGTTGCCGCGATAGGCACACCCGGGGAGGATGGAGCGACGCACGTGGCCGTCAGCCGGGCGCTTGACGCATCATCCACGTTGCACCATCCGTGGGAGCTGTCCCGGCCGGATTCACCCACCCTGATACGTCTCCGCGGAACCGTCCAAGGCTCGATGCGCCCGGCGAGAACGCGTCTCCGGGCCGAAAACGTCTCCGCGGAAACGTCTCAAGCTGCGTGCGTCCGGCGAGAACACGTCTCCGCGGAAACGCCCAACCTTGTTCGCCCCCCCAGAAACGTCTCCGGGGAGACATCCATCGGCTCCGCGCAAGCGACGGTGCTACTGGTGCATCTGCTCGAGCTTGCAGTCCTGGGGAGCCTTGTCCTCGCGCCAGCGCAGGATTTTCGTGCCGTGACGGATACGACCGGCGCTGACATGGTCGAAGGTCACCTCGACGACAAGCTCGGGACGTAAATCGATCCATTCGAGGTCCTTCTCGCTCTTCCAGCGGCTCGGGTCGCCGTGCCCGCGCTTGCCCGTCTCGTATGGGGCTAAGCGCCCAACCAGCTCGCGCTTCTCGGCCGCCCGCAATCCCGAGGAGTGCCCCACGACGTGCAATTTGCCCGAGTCGTCGTATAGACCGAGAATCAGCGACCCGACGGTGTCCGGCTCTTTGCCGGGGCGGTAGCCGGCGACCACGGCATCGATCGTCCTCGCACGCTTGACCTTGACCATCCCGGTGCGCTGACCCGGTCGGTAGGGCGCGGCGCAGTCCTTCGCCACGACCCCTTCGCCGCCGCGGAGCCACGGCTTGGCTTCCTCGACCGAGCTGGTGAGGGGAGTTAGGTCCAGCTTCCCGCCGAAGTTCGCTTCGAGCCCGGCTCGCCGCTCGGCGAACGGGCGCTCGAGCCACGACGCGTCGTCGAGCGTGAGCTGATCGAACGCTATGTAGCGCGCGGGTGTCTGCTCGGCGAGCATCGCGATCCGCGACTGGGCGGGATGGATCCGCTGCTGGAGCGCGTCGAAGTCCTCGCCGCCTTCAGCCCCGTCGATCACGATCTCTCCGTCGAGGACGTATCGGCCCTCGGGGAAGCGGAGCTCGGGGAAGTATCGCGCGAGCGGCTTCCCGCCCCGCGACTGCACCTCGAATTCATCACCGTCGACGAACACGATCGCTCGGAAACCGTCGTATTTGGGCTCGTAGGACCATCCGTCGCCGGTGGGTAGCTCGGCCTTCGGTCGCGCGAGCTGGGGCTGGAGAGGTGGCCTCAGCGGCAGATTCACAACGCCCCGATCCTAGGCGATCGCGCCACGGTTGGCCGCTACGATCCAACGATGGCTTCGGAGGCTGCGACACCCGCCGAAGAGGAATACATCCAGATGTTGTTCTGGCTGTTCGAGGCTGGCTTGCCGATGACCGCCGCGAACCTCTCGAGAGCGATGCAGCTATCGGCGCCCACAGTTCACGAGATGCTGGGTCGGCTCGAGCGCGACGGCTACGTCATGCGCGACGCTGAGAGGACGATCGCGTTCACGCCGGAGGGGCGTGAACACGCCGAGCGGATCGTCGGTCGCCACCGGATGATCGAGCGGTTCCTCACCGATGTCGTCGGTGTCCCCTGGGATGACGTCCACGAGGAGGCCGAACATCTCGAGCACGCGATGACGCCACGCTTCGAGGACTACGTGCGCAAGGCGGTCGGCGACGCGGTCACCTGCCCGCATGGACACCCGATCCGCGTCGGCGAGCGGATCGACGGCGTGCCACTCGCCGACTGCGATCTGGGCGCCCAGGTGATGATCCTGCGACTGGAGAACGAGGCGGAGGATCTTCTTCACTACCTCAAAGGCGCGGGAATCGAGCCGGGGATGCGCGGCGAGGTCGTCGCCAACGACGGCGACCTGGTTTCGGTTCGCAGCGGCGATCAGCTGGCGAGCGTCACCTCCAGCGTCGCCGAGACAGTGTCGGTGATCGCCGATCCTTCTCCACCGCCGCGGATCGCGCTGCCCGAGCAGCTGGTGCTCGGGCGAGAGCGTTACGGGCGCTAGTGGCCCTAGCCCACGCTCGCCGTGTCGCGGGCGTGGACTCCCGTCGTGACTTCGGCGTAAGCCTCAGCGAGCCGCTTGACGCCCTCATCGATCTCCGCGGGCGTCACCCCCGAGTACGCGAGCCGCAACGAGGACTCCGCTCCCTCCAGCACGAAGTCCGAACCCTTCACGAACTGGACGCTGCGCGCTGCCGCGGCTTCGAACAGTGCGGCCACATCTGTGCCCTGAGGCAGGTCGACCCATAGGAAGTAGCCTCCCTCGGGAGCCACGAAGCGGGCATCGGGCAACTCCCGCGAAAGCGCTTCGCAGAGCGTCTGAGCTCGTTCCCGCAGAGCCGCTCTGACAGTCTCGATCGATCGATCGAGCGCCCCGCAGCGGCAGAACTCGTAGACGATCCCCTGGGAGACCATGCTGGGCGCGATATAGGTCACAGTTGCGCGCTTGGCGATCCGAGAGATCAAGTCGGTGGGTCCGAGCAGGTAACCGACCCGGATCCCCGGGCAGACCGTCTTCGAGAACGACGAGGCGTACACGACAGTGTCGCCATCGATCGAGACCATCGATGCGAGCGGCTCGCCTTGGAAGCGAAGCGCCACATACGGATCGTCTTCGAAGATCACGAAGCCATGCGATCGGGCGAGGTCGACAAGGGCCCTGCGCTTGGGCGCCGACAGCGTATAGCCGGCGGGGTTCTGAAACGTCGGGATGATGTGCGCGAGCTTCGGCTTGGCGCCTCCGGCGAGGAGCCGCTCCACCGCTTCCACGTCAATGCCGTCTGGCTCGAGTTCGACCGCACGCACATCGGCACCGCGGTTGCCCAGCGCCTGAAGCGTCCGGTCGTAGGTCGGACGCTCCACGACGACCGAGTCCCCGGGCTCCACAAGCGCGTCGAACAGGAAGGCGTCGGCCTGCATTGAGCCGTTCGTGACCAGCACCCTCTCCGGCTCGACTTGGTGGCGCTCGGCGATCCAGCGACGCAGCGGCAAGTAGCCAACGGAGGTCCCATATGCCGTCAGGCCACCGGGATCGTTGGTGAACGCCTGCTCGGCTGCGGCCTTCAGCCCCTCGACGTCGATGATGTCGAGCGACGGCGCCCCGCGCGCAAACGAGATTGGCTTGGCCACGAGCCTAAGACTACGACAGCCGATCCCGGATGGACCGGCGGTGAGTTCTCAGGCGGTGGCGCCGAGCTGCGAGATCGCGATCTCCGCCACCTGGGTCGGCGTGCGGGCGACCTGCACGCCCTTGCTCTCGAGCGCCTCGGCCTTGGCGCGTGCGGTCCCGTGCGACCCCGAGACGATCGCCCCCGCGTGACCCATCGTCTTGCCCGCCGGCGCCGTGAAGCCGGCGATGTACGCGACAACCGGCTTGGAAACGTTCGCCGAGATGAACTCCGCGGCCCGCTCCTCGGCGTCGCCGCCGATCTCCCCGCACATGACGATCAACTCGGTCTCGGGATCCTGCTCGAACATCGAGATCACGTCGATGAAGTCGGTCCCCGGGACCGGATCGCCGCCGATGCCGACGATCGTCGAGTTGCCGAAGCCGCGCTGGGCGAGCACGTTGCCAATCTGGTAGGTCAACGTGCCGGAGCGGGAGACCACACCCACGTTCCCGCGCTTGAAGAACGAAGCGGGGATGATCCCCACGTTCGCCTTACCGGGAGACAGGATCCCCGGGCAGTTCGGGCCCACTAAACGAGCGCGCCCGTTGTTCCGAAGGACGTTGAACACCCGCAGCTCGTCATGGGCGGGGATCCCCTCGGTGATCGTGATGATCAGCTCGACGCCGGCGTCGTCGGCCTCGAGGATCGAGTCGGCCGCGAACCGCGGGGGAACGAACACCATCGCGGTGTTGGCGCCAGTTTGCGCTACCGCCTCGCGGAAGGTGTCGAACACCGGGATCCCGTCGACCTCCTGACCACCTTTGCCGGGGGTGACCCCGGCTACTACGCGGGTGCCGTACTCACGGTTTCGCAGCGAGTGAAACGTGCCCTCGCGGCCGGTGATCCCCGACACGCATAGCCGCGTGCTCTCGTCGACAAGGATGCTCACGCCGCCCTCGCCAGCTCGACAACCTTCTCGGCGGCACCATCCATCGTCGACTCGGTGTGGACATTGGGTAGCCCCGCTTCGGCGAGCAGCCGCCGGCCCTCGACGTCATTGGTCCCGTCGAGCCGCACGACGAACGGAACCTGTGGGTTGATCTTCGCGAAAGCCTCTATCAACCCGCGCGCCACCTCGTCGCAGCGAGTGATCCCGCCGAAGATGTTGAACAGAACGGCCTTCACTTTAGGGTCGGACAGGATCACTTCGACGGCGTCGGTGATCGCCTCGGCCTTCGATCCACCTCCGGCGTCGAGGAAATTCGCGGGGCGCCCTCCTGCCTCGGCGACGACGTCAAGCGTCGACATTACGAGCCCCGCGCCGTTGCCGAGGATCCCGATGTCGCCATCGAGCTTGACGTATGTGAGGCCACGTTCCTTCGCCATGCGCTCCTGCTCGTCCTCGCCGGAGACATCGCGCAGCGCGGCGTTCTCGGGATGGCGAAACAGCGCGTTGTCGTCAAGCGTGAGCTTGGCGTCGAGTGCCCTGACCTCCCGATCCGGAGTCACGATCAACGGGTTGACCTCGACGAGCGTCGCATCCTCCTCGATGAACAGCTCGTACAGCCGGGCGAGCATCGCGCCGACAGGCCGAACCACGTCGGAGTCGACGCGCGCCTCGTAGGCCAGGCGGCGTCCGTGGAAGTCCTGGAACCCCAGCAGCGGATTGACGTGCAGCCGCGCGATCGCCTCGGGATCCTGGTCCGCGACCTCCTCGATGTCCATTCCACCCTTGGTGGAGAGCATCACTAGCGGCGCCTTGGCAGAGCGGTCGAAGACAACCGATGCGTAGTACTCGGACGCGATCGCCGACGCCGACTCGACCCACAGCTCGTGGACGGTGAGGCCGCGGATGTCCATCCCCAGGATCGCTTGCGCGTGCTCCTCAGCTTGCGCCCGGTCCTCAGCGATCTTGATCCCGCCCGCTTTCCCGCGGCCGCCGATCTGGACCTGCGCCTTGATCACGCACGGATAGCCGATTTCGTCCGCTGCGGCGACGGCTTCCTGAACCGTGCTCGCGGGCCTCCCGTTCGGGGCCGGAACGCCGTGACGCGCGAACAACTGCTTTCCCTGGTATTCGAGGAGATCCACTGGACAGCCCTCACTCTATTGAAATGTCTGTCCACCACTACTCCTGGAGGCGGCACGGCGCGCGAGCCGGCGCCAGCATGGCATCATCACGACGCCATGGCGATCCCGAAGACAGTCACGTTCGTCACTTTCGACGTTTACGGAACGCTGATCGACTGGGAGACCGGGGTTTTTGACGCGTTCACCCGGGAGGCGGCGCGCGACGGCTTCACGATCGAGCGCGACGAGCTGATCCCCCTCTTCCACGAGGTGCAGCAGCAGATCCAGGCTGGCTCGTATGAGCTCTACGCTGAGGTCCTCCGGCGCACCGCCGTCCAGATCGCCAAGCAGCTTGGATGGCCGCTCGAGCCATCGCGCGCCGGCTTTCTTCCCGACTCCGTGCAGCGCTGGCCGCCGTTCAAGGAGACCAACCCGGTCCTGGCCAAGATTGCCAAGAAGCACAAGATCGGCCTCATCTCGAACATCGACGACAAGCTGCTGGGCCAGACCCGCCGGCACATCCCGCTCGACTTCGACCTCGTCGTCACCGCGCAGCAGGTCCGCTCCTACAAGCCGGATCCCGCCCACTTCACTGAGTGCGAGCGAAGGATCGGCGGCAAGAAGGGCTGGATCCACGTCGCGGCGAGCTACTACCACGATGTCGAGCCCTGCCTGAAGAAGAAGATTCCGGTGGTCTGGGTCAACCGCTCAAAGCAGCAGCTCGAGGCCAACCAGCGCAAGCCCGACGCCGAGGTCGCGACGCTGCGAGAGGCCGCCAAGCTGATCGGCGTGACCTAGGTGCTTTGCGCTTACGGCGGTAAGCACTAAGCCACGCCGATGCGCGTCCTCGCGGTTCACCCGGACGTGCTGGTCGCCGTCAGCAGCATCTGGCAGACCACGTGTACTGCCGTGCGCTCCGGAGAGGAGGGCTTCGTGATCGACTCTCCGGTGTACCCGGCCGAACTCGAGGCGTTGCCTGAGCTCCTCTCCCAGGCCGGCTTCCCGGTCTCAGGCCTGCTCGCAACCCACGGCGACTGGGATCATCTGCTTGGACGCCTGGCATTTCCGGAGCTCCCGCTCGGCTTCGGTGAGAGCACCGCTGAGCGGCTCGAAGCGGAGCCCGGGACCGCCGCTCGCGAGCTGCGCCAGTTCGACGCGGAGCACTATGTCGAGGGGCGTGCACCACTGGCGCTCGCGGGGATCCAGACGCTGCCCGTTCCGGGGCACCTGTCACTCGGCTCCGAGCACGAGCTCGAACTGCACCCCACCGGTGGGCACACGCCCGACGGAACTGCCTTTCTGATCGATTGGGCCGGGGTGCTGGTGTGCGGCGATTACCTCTCGCCCGTGGAGATCCCCGCGATCTCTCCCGGCGGGTCAACCACTGTCTATATGGCTACGCTCGAGCGCCTTGCGCCGCTGGTCGATCGGGTCGAGACGGTGGTGCCCGGGCACGGAGCACCGGTCACGCGGGAGCGCGCCCGCAAGGTCCTGTCAGAGGACATCGGTTACCTGCGCGCGCTCGAGCGCGACGGTCCGCGGGCACCGCTGCCGGCCTCCCGGCGGACCAGCGAGCAGCAGCGCCTCCACGTCGAGAACGTAAACCTGATGGTGTGAGTCAAACGCGCACCAGCGCGGTACATTTGAAGAGTCTCGCGAGGGGAATCGCGAGCTTCGGGGCGATCAGCAGATGCAGACCATCTCTCAGGCATATGCGACCGAGTTGACGAGCGACGGCGCGCTCACGCATCTCGCACGGCTCGAGGCGGAGAGCATCAACATCATTCGCGAGGCGACTGCCGGCGCCGAGAACCCGGTGATGCTCTATTCGATCGGCAAGGACAGCTCAGCGATGCTCCACCTCGCTCGCAAGGCGTTCTTCCCCGCCAAGCCTCCGTTCCCGCTGCTCCACATCGACACGACGTGGAAGTTCCGCGACATGTACGCACTGCGTGACCGGATCGCCGCAGACAGCGGCCTCGACCTGCTCGTCCACACCAACCAGGACGCACTCGCCAAGGGCATCTCGCCCTTCACGCATGGCTCGGCCATCTACACCGACGCGATGAAGACCGAAGCGCTGAGGCAGGCGCTCGACGAGCACCGCTTCGACGTGGCGTTCGGCGGCGCGCGCCGGGATGAGGAGCGCTCGCGGGCCAAGGAACGGGTGTTCTCGCTTCGCTCAGCGCGCCACGGGTGGGATCCCAAGCGCCAGAGGCCAGAGCTGTGGCATCTCTACAACACGCTGAAGCGGCCAGGCGAGTCGTTGCGGGTATTCCCGCTCTCGAACTGGACCGAGCTCGATGTGTGGCTTTACATCTACCGCGAGAAGATCCCGATCGTGCCTCTGTATCTGGCTCGCGAGCGGCCGGTGGTCGAGCGCGACGGCGTCCTGATCATGGTCGATGACGACCGCCTGCCACTCGAGCCGGGAGAGCAGCCGATCAGCAAGCGGGTCCGCTTCCGAACGCTTGGGTGCTACCCGCTGAGCGGCGCGATCGAGAGCGACGCGGACACGCTCGCGGCGGTCATCAGAGAGGTCCTGCTCGCTCGGCATTCCGAGCGGCAGGGACGGGTGATCGATCACGACTCCGCCGGCTCGATGGAGCGCAAGAAGCAGGAGGGGTACTTCTGAGCGCTCGCGTCGAGACGATCGAGGAGGAGATCGAGACTTATCTGCAGCTGCACGAGCGCAGAACGCTTCTGCGCTTCATCACCTGCGGGAGCGTCGACGACGGAAAGAGCACGCTCGTCGGCAGGCTCCTCTACGAATCCCAGCTTCTGTTCGAGGACCAGCTCGCTGCCCTCGAGCGGGACTCGAGAAGGATTGGCTCTCAGGGCGCCGAGCTCGACTATGCGCTGATCCTCGACGGCCTTCAGGCCGAGCGCGAGCAGGGGATCACGATCGACATCGCCTATCGGTATTTCTCGACCGATCGACGCGCGTTCGTGATGGCCGACGCCCCCGGCCATGAGCAATACACCCGCAATATGGTCACGGGCGCTTCGACCGCGGACTGCGCAGTGATCGTCGTGGACGCCAGCCAAGGGGCTTCGATCCAGACCCGCAGGCATTGTGCGGTCGTGGCGCTGCTCGGCGTCAGGCACATCGCCGTCGCGGTCACGAAGATGGACTTGGTGAACTACGAGCAGGAGCCGTTCAAGCGCATCCGCGAGAACGTGCGCGCCTTCGCCGCTCGCCTGGGGATCGAGGATCTCGTTTGCATTCCGGTTTCCGGCCTGCGCGGCGACAACGTCATCGCACGCAGCGACAGGATGCCCTGGTATGCCGGGACGGCGCTGATGGAATACCTCGAGCACGTCGAGACCGATGGCGGGGTGAGCAGCGGCGCGCCGAGCCGCCTGTGGGTCCAGTCGGTGATCCGGCCCGAGGGAGATCCGAGCTTCCGCGGCCTTGCCGGGACCGTTGCGGACGGCGAACTGCGGCCCGGCCAGCCCGTGATGGTCCTTCCCTCCGGCCAGCAGGGAAAGATCGACCGGATCGTCACCGCCGACGGTGAGCTCGACGTGGCGATCGCTGGACAGGCGGTCGCCGTAACCCTGGAGGACGACATCGATGTAAGCCGAGGCGACCTCATCTCCGCCACGGATGAGCCGGCCGGCGTCGCAGATCAGTTCGAGGCCACGGTCGTCTGGATGTCAGAGGACCCGCTGCTCCCGGGGCGCAACTACCTGATGCGAATCGGGACCCGCACTGCGACCGCGACGGTCGCTCCGCTGAAATACAAGCTCGGGATCGACACTCTGGAGCACGTCGCGGCGACCCAGCTCGAGCTGAATGAGATCGGCGTCTGCGATCTCGAGCTGAGCGGCCGTGTCCCGTTCGATCCGTATCGAGCCAGCCGCGACACCGGCGCGTTCGTGCTGATCGACCGCCTGACGCTCGAGACGGTGGGCGCGGGGATGATCCGCTTCGCCCTGCGCCGGTCCGAGAACGTGCATTGGCAGGCGATCTACGTCGAGAAATCAGCGCGCGCCGCCAGCAAGCGCCAGCGGCCGTGTGTGGTCTGGCTGACGGGGCTCTCCGGCGCCGGCAAGTCGACGATCGCCAATCTGGTCGAGCGGCGCCTCCACGGTCGCGGCAACCACACCTATCTGCTCGATGGAGACAATGTCCGGCACGGCCTCAACAAGGATCTCGGCTTCACTGCGGCGGATCGCGTCGAGAACATTCGCCGGGTGGGCGAGGTAGCGAAGCTGATGGTCGACGCTGGCTTGATCGTGATCTGCTCGTTCATCTCGCCGTTCGCGAGCGAGCGACGGAGCATTCGCTGCCTGGTGGACCGCGACGAGTTCATCGAAGTGTTCGTCGACGCCTCCCTCGAGGTCGCCGAGGCCCGTGATGAGAAGGGCCTGTACCGCAAGGCGCGCCGTGGCGAGCTCCTCAACTTCACCGGCATCGACTCCCCCTACGAGCGCCCCGAGCACCCTGAGGTCCACCTGGACACCGAGGCACTAGCTGCCGAGGAGTGCGCCGATCAGGTGATCGAGGCGCTGATCTCTGCGGGAATCATCCAGCGCTGAGGAGGCGCGTCGGAGCCGCATGCGCGGCGCCCGGCCCCTCCATTCCCGGCTGGTCAATCGGAGTTGATGACGGCGAGAACGTCGCCGCTCGCGACCGGGGCGCCTTCGGCGATCGGGAGCTCCGCGACAGTGCCCGACTTATGCGCGGTGATCTCGTTCTCCATCTTCATCGCCTCGATTACGCACACCAGCATGCCCTCCTGCACCGCGGCGCCCATCTCGACCGCGACCCTCAGCACGGTCCCCTGAAGCGGAGATGAGAGCGTGTCGCCGCCGTGCTCGGTGCCGCCGCCGATGGCGCGCTTACCGCGGCGAGGCCGCCGGAGTGGAGCAGTCGCCTCCGGCGCGGGCCGGCCGTTGACCGAATCGGCGCCAGGAGCTCCGGTCACGGTCACCTCGAAGCGCTTACCCGAGACCTCCACGGTGTAGCTGCGCCGCACCGTCTGCTCGTCATCGGTCCTGGCGGCCGCAGCCGGGCGTGGCGGGAACGTGATCCCCTTCAGCCACTGGCGATCCTCGATCAGGTCTCGGCAGGTCTCGGCGCGCTGCCACTGTGGGGTCTGAAGGATCGCCGTATGGAACGGCAGCAGCGTTTTCAGACCGTCGATCTCATACTCCGCGAGCGCCCGCAGCATCCGCGCGGTGGCCTGCTCCCGGTCGACGTCCCAGACGATCAGTTTCGCCACGATCGGGTCGTACATCGGCGTGATCACCGAGCCGGTCTGCACTCCCGAGTCGACCCGGACGCCCGGACCTGCGGGCTCTCGGTAGCCGGTGATCGCGCCCGGGGCGGGGGCGAAGTTCTTGCTGGCGTCCTCGGCGTTGATACGGCACTCGATCGCGTGGCCCCGTAGCTGCACCTGGTCCTGGGAGATGGACAGCGGCTCTCCCGCGGCGACCCGGATGCCCTCCTTGACGATGTCGATCCCGGTCACCATCTCGGTCACGCAGTGCTCGACCTGCACACGCGTGTTCATCTCGAGAAAGAAGTACTCGCTTGTCCGCTCGCCACCGCTCGCTCCCTCGCGCTGGGTGAGCAAGCCCTCGATCGTGCCGGCGCCGGTGTAGCCGACCGCCGCCGCCGCCTCGGTGGCGATCGTGCCGATCCTCGCGCGCAGCTCCGCATCCACGGCGGGTGCGGGCGACTCCTCGATCAGCTTCTGGTGACGGCGTTGCAGCGAGCAGTCACGCTCGCCGAGGTGGATGACGTTGCCGTGCGCGTCGGCCAGGACCTGGACCTCGACGTGGCGCGGGTCGGGCAGGTAGCGCTCGAGGTAGACGGTGCCGTCGCCGAAGAACTTCTCGCCCTCACGGGCCGCGCCCTCAAAGGCGTCCTGAAGCTTGTCCTCGGTGAGCGCGACCCGGAAGCCCTTGCCGCCACCACCGCCGGCGGCCTTGACCGCGACCGGATACCCGATCGTGTCCGCGATCACCGCACGGGCATCGTCGATCGTCTTGACGGGCTCGGTCGTGCCCGGAACGATGGGGACGCCCGCGGCCTGCATCAGGTCGCGAGCCCGGGTCTTGGAACCCATCGCCTCGATCGCCGAGGAGGGCGGTCCGATGAACACGATCCCGGCGTCCTCCAGGGCCTTGGCGAAGCCGGCGTTCTCGGCCAGGAAGCCATACCCGGGGTGCACGGCCTCGGCACCTGACTGGCGGCAGACATCGATGATCTTCTCGATGTTCAGGTAGCTCTCTGCGGCCGGCCCGGGACCCAGCAGGTAGGCCTCATCGGCCCGCTGGACGTGCAGGGCGTCACGGTCGAGCTCGGAGTACACGGCGACGGTGGCAACACCAAGCTCTTCGCAGGCACGCACGATTCTGACCGCGATCTCGCCGCGGTTGGCGATCAGGACCTTCGAGAACATGCGGCGGGCACTCTACCGGCCTGCGTGCACCTACTGCGTTGCGCCGACGACCATCCCCGCCGCGACCGTGTCGTTGGTCGTCTCGTCGATGAGGATGAAGCTGCCGGTGGTGCGGTTGCGCGAGTAGGGATCCACCACCAGCGGCGTGCTGCAGCGCAGATGGACGCGGCCGATCTCGTTGAGCTCGAGCTGCTGGGCGGGAACATGCTCGAGATTGTTGATATCCACGCGGTGCTCGATCGCCTCCACGACCGCCCGGGCTGAGCGTGTGGTGTGCTTGATCGTGTAGCGGCCGCGGGGCGCCAGCGGCTGCACGCTCATCCAGCAGATGTTCGCCTCCAGCTCGCGGGCGGCGACCGGCGGGTCCTCGGTGCCGACAATCATGTCCCCGCGCGAGACGTCGACCTCGTCGGCGAGGCGCAGGGCCACGGACATGGTGGGAATCGCCGACTCGATCTCGCCGCTGTAGGTGTCAATGGCGGCGATCCGGGTCTGGCGCCCACTGGGCAGAATCATGACCTCGTCGCCCGGGCGCAGGACGCCGCCGGCGATCTGCCCTGAGTAGCTGCGGTAGTCGTGATGCTCGTCGTTCATCGGCCGGATGACCCACTGAACCGGGAAGCGAACGTCGCCGAGGTTGCGCGCAGGCGCGATCACGACGTGCTCGAGGTGCCAGAGCAGCGTCGAGGCGCCGTACCACTGCATCGCGTGCGAGCGCTCGACGACGTTGTCGCCGTTGAGGGCCGAGATCGGGATGAAGGTCATGTCCGGGATCTGCAGGCGCGCAGCCCAGTCGGTCATTTCCTCGAGGATTCCGTAGAAGACGTCCTCGTCGTAGTTGACGAGGTCCATCTTGTTGACGCACACGACGACGTGCGGGATGCGCAGCAGCGACGAGATGAACGCGTGGCGACGCGTCTGCTCAGAGACGCCCTTGCGGGCATCGACGAGCATGATCGAGACGTCTGCGGTCGACGCTCCGGTGACCATGTTGCGGGTGTACTGCTCGTGGCCCGGGGTGTCAGCGATGATGAACTTGCGCCGGGGCGTCTGAAAATAGCGATAGGCCACGTCGATGGTGATGCCCTGCTCGCGCTCGGCCCGCAGGCCGTCGGTGAGCAGGGCGAGGTTCAGGTAACCGTCACCGCGGCGCTCGGAGGTCTGCTGGACGTGCTCGAGCTGATCCTCGAGGATCGACTTGGAGTCGTGCAGCAGGCGTCCGATCAGCGTCGACTTACCATCGTCGACCGAGCCCGCGGTGGCGATCCGCAGTAGCTCGGAGGTGCGGCGGTTGACGTCATAGCCG
>JALYZY010000031.1 GCA_030948665.1 Actinomycetota bacterium
CCGAGCTCTTCCTTCAGACGGCGGCCGTTACCCATCAGCGTGCCGCCGGTTCCGAGTCCGGCCACGAACGCCGCGACCTCGTCGAGCTCCTCCAAAATCTCGAGCGCCGTCCCGTGGTAATGGGCCAGAGGGTTGGCCTGATTGCCGTACTGATACGGCATGTAGTACGAGGCGTCCCGCTCAGCCATGTCGAGCGCCATCTCGACAGCGCCGTTCGAGCCCTTCGAGCCTTCGGAGTAGACGATCTCGGCGCCGTACATGCTCAGCAGCTGAGTGCGCTCGGGGGTGACGTTCTCGGGCATCACGACCTTCAGGCGATAGCCCTTGTAGCCGCAGATCATCGCCAGTGAGATTCCTGTGTTCCCCGAGGTCGGCTCGAGAATCGTTTGCCGGGGACCGATCAGCCCCTTCTCCTCGGCGTCCTCGATCAGCGAGCGCGCGACCCGGTCCTTGATCGATCCCGTGGGGTTGTGGGACTCGAGCTTGGCCCAGACTCGTACTCCGGGCTTCGGGCTGAGTCGCCGGAGCTCGACCAGCGGCGTGTGCCCGATCGACTGCACGAGATCGCCATACCGGCCGCCGCAGGGCCTGTTCTGAAGACGCTCGGCCATGCTTTACGAAGTATAGCGAGGGGATGTTGTCCGAATGACGCCCGGAGGGGCCGCCCGGCGCGCTAGCGGCGGCCGCCGGCCATAGCCGGCAAGATCACCAACGTGTCACCGGCTCCGACTCGGGTGTCGAGACCGTCGAGGACCCGCACGTCCTCGTCGTTCAGGTACACGTTGACGTAGCGGTTCAGCTCGCCGTCGGAGGAGAACAGCTGAGACTGCGTCGGCGGGTGCATCTCGGCGACCGCGCGAAGGATCTCGCCCACCGACTCGCCGTCGGCGCTGAGCTCCCTCTCCCCGCCCACCGAGGGGCGCAGGACCGGTGGAATCTTGACGGTCGCCATGTCCGACGAACCCTAATGGCTGCCGGCGCAGAACGCCTCGTAGTCAGGGAACACGCCCATCTCCCCGTCCGAGATCGATTCCGGCTCCCGCGAGCAGATCGGGCAGCCCGGATCGCGACGGACCTTGACTTCAGTGAACCGCGCGGCGAGGGCGTCGTACATCAGCAGCCTGCCGATCAGAGGCTCCCCCTGGCCCAGGATCAGCTTGACGACCTCGGTCGCCTGGAGCAGGCCCATCGTGCCGGGCAGCACTCCGAGGACGCCGTTGGCGCCGCAGCTCGGAGCAAGCTCCGCGGGCGGTGGCACCGGGAACAGGCAGCGGTAGCAGGGACCGTCGTACGGCTTGAACACGGACAGCTGGCCCTCGAACCCGAGAATCGCAGCGGACACGACCGGAAGTCTCAGGCGCACCGACGCATCGTTGAGCAGGTACCGAGTCGGGAAGTTGTCGAGGCCATCGACGACGATGTCATAGCCGGGGAGCACGTCCATGATGTTCTCGGGCCCGAGCCGTAAGGCGTACTTCCGCACGTTTACGTCCGGATTCAGGGCCGTGATCGTCTGCTCGGCCGAATCGACTTTCGGAATGCCGATCCGATCGCTCGAGTGGATCACCTGGCGCTGGAGGTTCGAAAGGTCGACCTCGTCGTTATCGACGATGCCGATCGTGCCCACCCCGGCGGCCGCGAGGTACAGCGCGGTCGGAGACCCCAGCCCGCCCGCTCCCAGGAGTAGGACCTTCGCGTCGAGAAGCTTCTGTTGCCCGTCGATCCCGACCTCCGGGAGCAGCAGGTGGCGCGAATAGCGCTCCCGTTGCTCGGCGGTGAGCGTGCGCGGGGTCTCGACCTCGTATCCGCGGTCCTTCCAAAGCGTGAACCCGCCGGTCATCGACTCGACGTGCACGTATCCGAGGTCCTCGAGCAGCGTCCGAGCCGCCCAGGCCGAGCGGTTACCCGACTGGCAATAGAGGATCACGTGCTGCGAGCGGTCCGGGATGGTGCCCTCGATCCGGGTCTCGAAGTAGCTCTTGGGGACGTGCTTGGCGCCGGGGATATGGCCGGCCCCCCACTCTTCGGCCTCGCGTACATCGACCACGACAGCGCCGTTTGAAACCTGCTCGCGAACTGTGGCCGGGTCGACCTCGTCGATCCGGGTCTTGATCTGGCGGAGCAGCTCTGCTCCGGAGGGGCTCATCTGAAAACTCCTAAAGGCGGTAGGAATTCAATACTTCACTCAGTGTAGCGACCCTTGCTCCGCTCCGCGAGCGCAAACCAAGGCGGACCAGCCACCTACGACCGGCGCCTGCCGCCGTACCATCGAAGCCCGTGCGCGCACCCGTCGCCCGCATCTCGGCTCCCCCATTTCCCCCGCGCCTGCAGTGGGTCAACTCACCTCCGGTCCGGCTCCGCGATCAGATGGCCGGTCCTTTCCTGGTCGAGTTCTGGGACTTCTGCCGGGCCAACTCGCTGCGGACACTTCCCTACGTCAAGGCCTGGCACGAGCGTTACGCCGCGGACGGTCTGTTGGTGATCGCGGTTCACGCCTCGGGCTTCGCCCCTTCCCGCGATCCCGACGCGGTTCGCGCCGCGGTTGCCCGGCTTGACATCGCCTACCCGGTCGTTGTTGACAGCGACCTCGAGATCTGGCGGGACTATGGGAACCTGGGCTGGCCGGCGCGCTACCTGTTCGACCAGCGCGGGCGGCTGTTCGAGTACCACTACGGCGAAGGCGGATACGAAGAGACCGAGCTCGCGCTGCAGGAGCTCCTCGGCGAGGATCGGCCGCTGCTCGAGCCGATACGCCCCGAGGACGTCCCCGGTGTCACGCTCGCTCCCCAGAGCGAGGATGTCGAAGGTCCGTACTCCGGCCCCTATGAGGCCGGCGCGGTGTGGGCCGTCCTCGAGGGGTCAGGAACGATCGCTGCGAACGGCCGCACCTTCGAGGTCTCACACCCAGGCTGTTACGAGCTTCTCTCGCATCCCGTGAGCACGGCCGGGGAGCTCGAGCTCGCGATCGGCGACGGCGTCCGCTGCCACGCCGTCTGCTTCACGCCGGGTCGAGCAGGTTGACCAGCTCGGGCGGCCCGGCCGCCGGGACGATCGCCGCGAAACCTGGGCGGTACGGACTGCGAGCCGGTGTCTGCCCGGTCCAGTTAGGCTCGTAGATCCAGCTACCGGTATTCAGGATCCTCGATCCGGAAGGCGTCGCCCACTCGCCCAGCTCGTCCCCGGGGAGCGGACCGGCGCGATGGGTGTGACCGAAGATCACATACGGCGCCTGCACGTCGAGACGCCCGATCACCTCGCCGAATGCCCGCAAGCCGGCACGCCGAAGCTCGGGAGCGGACAGATCCCGGCGAAACGGGCCAAGCCGCGCGCGGTTGAGCCCGGCAAGCAGCGCCGGGAACGCGGCGAGTATCCCGAGCCTGCGGATGCTCCGCTGTCCGTCTGAACCGATCAGCACCTCCCGGGCACGCGTCGAGGGCCCGTGAGAGGTCTCCTCCATGTCCCGCGCGCCCCACTGGGCGATCGCGTGGATCCAGGCATAGATCGGCGACAGCACCGCCTCATAGTCCTCGGCCCGACACGGACCGGCGGGCACCTCGCGCACCACCCGCGCCATCGCCCCGGCAGCGATCCGCTCAAACGCCGGGACGGTCGTGTGGCGGTCGAGGTAGTGGCCGTGGGTCGCGTAGACATCGTCGCGCAGCCAGACGCCGGGATACGCGGCCCGGACGCTCGCCGGCGCGAGCATCGTGGCCACTGCGGCGAGCGTCTCGGATGGCTGCCAATCGACCGCGGACTCCAGACCGAGTGGCCCTGCCTCCGGGAGGTGAAAGCGGCGCTCGAGCCACTGTCCGGCGAGGTGGTGGTCATGGTTGCCCGGGACGAGCACGACCTCGCCACCGGCTCTAAGCGCCCCGCCGATCTGCGCGAGCACAGGCTCGGATTCCGCCAACGCCTCGCGAACAGGGCCCTGCCGGAGCTCGAGTAGATCCCCGAGTACCACGAGCCGCTCGAACCCAGCGAGCCTTTGCACCAACACCTCCAGCGCGGGCCCGTGGCGCAGCACATCACGGCCCGTGCGCGCCGATAGGTGCAGGTCAGAGATGACGAGCGTGCGCAGAGGAGCGTGCGAGAACTAAGCGGAGCTGGCGGCGCGCGCCCCGCGGATGGGCTTGGGCAGCATGAACCGCACGTCCTCCTGGATCACCTGTAGCTCCTGGACGTCGACAGCGCCGCGCCGCTCGAAGAACTTCACGAGTCGCTGGACGAGGTCCTCGGGCGCGCTCGCGCCAGAGGTGATCCCGACAACTCGCTTGTCCTCGAGCCACTCCTCATGGACCTGGCTCTCGTTGTCGATCAGATGCGACTCGGCGCCGTGCTCGCGGGCGACCTCGACCAGCCGGTTCGAATTCGACGAGTTCCGCGAGCCGATCACAAGCACCAGGTCGCACTGGCGGGCGAGCTGCTTGACGGCCGCCTGGCGATTGGTTGTCGCGTAGCAGATGTCGTCCGTGCGCGGGCCGGTGATTTCGGGAAAGCGCTCGCGTAGCCGGCGGATGATTGCCGCGGTCTCGTCGACCGACAGCGTCGTCTGTGAGATGAACGCGACCTTGCTCGGATCCGTGACCTCGAGCGACTCGACCTCGTCCTCGCTCTCGATCAGCACGATGTGCTCGGGCGCCTCGCCCATCGTCCCCTCGACCTCCTCGTGGCCGGCATGCCCTATCAGAACGATCGTGTATCCCTCGGCGGCGAACTTCTTCGCCTCGACGTGAACCTTCGTCACAAGAGGACAGGTCGCGTCGATCGTGTGCAACGCAAGCCGCTCGGCGTTTGCATGCACGGACGGGGCGACCCCGTGGGCCGAGAACACCACTGTCGCGCCCTCGGGGACGTCGTTCTCGTCCTCTACGAACACAGCCCCACGCGCTCGCAGCTGCTCGACGACGTGCTTGTTATGAACGATCTCCTTGCGGACATAGACCGGGGCTCCGAACATTTCCAGCGCCCGCTCGACCGTCTGCACCGCGCGGTCGACCCCCGCGCAATAGCCGCGCGGAGCGGCGAGCAGCAGCTTCTGCACCGAGGAGACCATGCGTCGAGAGTGTAGGCGCCAGGCGCAGCGCTCCGTGGCGGGGGCGAGGCGTAGGCTTAGGGGCCCTCTCCGGGCGTCAATACCACGCCGAACAGAGCATGCCTCAGCAGCACTTGGACCGCCTGACCTCGACCGACGCGTCTTTCCTTCACCAGGAAGGACCGGCGTCCCACATGCACATCGGCGGGGTGCTGATCTTCGAGGGACCGCCCCCCTCACTCGGCGAGTACCTCGATCACGTTCGCAGCCGGCTTCACCTGGTTCCCCGGTATCGCCAGAAGCTGGCCGTTCCCCCGCTCGAAATGGGCCGTCCCCTATGGATCGACGACGCCTCGTTCAACCTCGAGTATCACGTTCGGCACTCGGCGCTGCCCGCCCCCGGAACGGAGGAGCAGCTGCTGCGGATGACGGCCCGGATCGCGTCCCAGCAGCTCGACCGCTCTCGGCCGCTCTGGGAGAGCTGGCTGGTGGAGGGACTCAGCGACGATCGCTTCGCGCTGATCTTCAAGACCCATCACTCACTCGTCGACGGCGTATCCGGCGTCGACCTGGCGACCGTCCTATTCGACCTCAAGCGAGCTCCCGCCGCTGGGACGCCGGAGACCGACCCCTGGCGGCCGAGGCCCGAGCCGTCCGAGGCGGAGCTCGTCCTGGCGGGCATCCGCGGCATCGTGAGCGGGGCGAGCGAGCTGGCCGAGGCGGCGATCGGCGCCGCCTCGCGACCGTCAAGCACGCTGAACCTCCTGCGCGATGCTTTCGAAGGGCTCGGCGAGATCGTCTGGGCGGCACTCAATCCAGCCCCGGAGACCCCACTGAACGTCGAGATCGGGCCCCACCGACGGTTCGCCGTGGTCCGTCAGCAGCTCGCCGACTACAAGCAGATCAAGGACGCCCTGGGCGGCACCGTCAACGACGTCGTGCTCGCCGTGGTGTCCGGCGGGCTCGCGCGGTGGCTTCGCTCCCGGGGCGTTCGTACCGAAGGGCTCGAGATGCGGGCACTAGTCCCCGTGTCAGTTCGCACGCAGGACGACCGCGGGACGCTCGGCAATCGACTGGCGGCGATGCGCGGACCGCTCCCCGTCTACATCGACGATCCGATCGCCCGGTTGCGTTTTGTCAGCCGCGAGATGAACGGCCTGAAGGAGTCAAAGCAGGCGGTCGGCGCCGCCACCCTCGCGGCTGTCAACAACCTTGCGCCGCCGACGATCCTCGCGCAGGCGTCGAGGCTCAACTTCTCCACGAGGCTGTTCAACCTGATCGTGACTAACGTCCCGGGCCCGCAGTTCCCGCTTTACGTCCTCGGCCGCAAGCTCCAGGACCTGCTCCCGATCGCCTTCCTGCCGCGCGATCATGCCCTGGCGGTCGCGATCATGTCGTATGACGGACACCTCGCGTACGGCCTCCTCGCCGACTACGACGCGCTCGAGGATCTCGGCGTGCTCGCCGACGGACTCGAAGAATCATTGGCGGAGCTGCTTGAGGCGGCCCGCGGTAAGCCGCGCCGCGAGACCGATCAGGGGAGCAGCGCTGCCAACGGAGGTCCGGTCACATTGCTGCCGAGCACCGGCACCCGCCCAAGAGGTGGACCCGCAAGCGACATGCGGGCCAAGCGCGGGCAGACTCGACGTCGAGCTCCCAAGCCTGCTCCCGAGTAGGCAGAAGACCGAGCGGGCTCGACTTCAGAAGCCGAGCGCGAACTTGGCGTCTTCGCTCATGCGCTCGGGCGTCCAGGGCGGCGAGAAAGTCATGGTCGGCTGAACTTCCTCGACTCCCTCCAGCTCACCGACGAACTCCTCCATCTGCTCGGCCACCTGCGGCCCGATCGGGCACCCTGGACTGGTCAGCGTGTACGTGATGCGGACGGTGCCGTCCTGCACCTCCACGTCGTAGACCAGTCCGAGCTCCACGAAGTCGAGCCCGAGCTCGGGATCGATCACGTCGCGGAGCGCTTCGGTCACGTCATCAACTGTCGCCATGCCGGTGAGTTTACTGTCAGGGCTTGCGGCGAGGTCCCGGGTTTCGGTAGGTTTCTCGGATCGTCGCTTTCGATGAACACGCCGCAACGCTCCGCTGCTGCGGAGACGAGGACCGGACAACCCAAGGTATTCGTCGCCGTGCGCTCACCCGGGCGATCCGTGCCCAGACGGACGTGGTCGTGGATCTCTCGGAGCTCTCGTTCGCCGACTCCTCGCTGATGATCGATCTGGCGTTGTTGGCTCGCCGGCTCCGAGTCCGCGGCCGCGCGGTCTGGCTTCGGGGGGCCCCGCCTCAGATCGTGACGTTGATCGAGCTCATGGGGCTGCACCGCCTTCCTGGCGTCCGCCTCGAAGGCGCCTCGGCAGCTGTGGCCTGAGATCCGGCGCGTCCGCGCGCGCTGAGTAGGCTTGAGTTATGGGGTTTCTGGCGCTCTTGCTCCTGTGGCCAGCGGCCGAGCTGTTCGTGGCGATCGAGATCGCGAACGCGATCGGCGTGCTCGCGACGGTGCTCCTGCTGATCGTAAGCTGGCCGGTGGGCGGATGGGCGATGCGCTCGCAAGGGCGCACGGTGTGGCGGCGCTTCGGCGACGCTGTTGCGTCCGGTAAGCCGCCCGGACGGCAGGCGATCGACGGGGCACTCGTCCTGATCGGCGGCCTGCTGATGATCATCCCCGGGTTCATCACCGACGCCCTCGGCGCCCTGCTGCTCCTACCCCCAACGCGCGCCGCCGCGCGCGGCCTCTTCGCTCGGAACCTCCGCAGCCGGCTGGTCGTGCGCGCGACGGGATTCGGTCGCGGCCCCACTCGCTACGACGCGGAGGCGACGGCTATCGACCTCGAGCGGCCGCAGCTGCGGCCGTGATGGCAGCCTCGCCGCCCGTCCTGCGCACCATCGCGTTCGCCGAGCAGAAGCCTGGCGCGTGGGGCGCCGTGTGGTCGCTAGGCGGAGCCTCGTTTGTCGCGCTTGCCGATGGGCCGAACGTCACGGTCGGGTCGGCGGCGCTCGAGGGGGCGGACCCGGCGAGCGACTGGACCGTGCGAGCGGACGGGATCGACTTGACGATCTCAGGCGATCCGGAAATGGCCGTCGCTCCGGAGGACGGCACGGAGCGCTTCGATCAGCTGTGCCGCGTCAGCGGCCGTTTCCGCTCGGGCGAGGCGGAGTCGGATGTCGGCTGCCTGGGATTGCGCGGCACTCGGGTGCTCGACAGGGATCTCGAGCGCACCCACTCCATCCGCGGGATCGGCGCCGTGTTCGAGAACGGCGACGGGATCGGACTGGTGGCAGTGCGTCCTCGACGCGCGAAGGGACACGGAGCGGACGCGGTTAGCGCAGCCGTGCTCGAGGCCGATGGGCCGGTGGACGTCGATGACCCACGCCTATCGACCACCTACTCCCATGATGGCCGGCCGAGCCGCGCATCGCTCGAGCTGTGGATTGGGGAGATCGTGGGCGAGCAGCGCGTGCGGCGTGCGACGGGCGAGGCTCTCGGGTCCCGCGCGAGTGGATCGCTAAGCGCTCTGCACCTCAGCGCAGACCTGTTTCGCTGGCACAGTCGCGGCGCCGAGGGGATCGGCGTGTATCTGCTCGCACGCCAGGGATGACCCGCATCCAGGCGGTCATCAGCGACTTCGGCGGGGTGCTGACATCGCCGCTGGTCGATTCGTTCGCGGCCGTTCAGGAGTCCTCGGGAATCTCGATGCGAGCAATCGGGACAGCGATGGCCACAATCGCGGCGCGCGACGGTGTCAATCCGCTGTTCGAGCTCGAGACCGGGCGCCTGACCGAGGCCGCATTCCTCGGTGCGCTCGAGCGTGAGCTGAGCCGCCAGGTCTCGCGCGAGGTGCGTCTCGACGGCTTCGGCGAGCGCTGGTTCGCGCAGCTTCACCCCAACGAGCCTCTGATAGGGCTGATGTCGGGTCTTCGCGACCGCGGATACAAGCTCGCAATCTGTACCAACAACGTGCGCGAGTGGGAGCAGCGGTGGCGCTCGAAGCTGCCGGTGGATGAGATCTTCGACGTGGTCGTCGACTCGGCGTTCGTCGGCTTCCGCAAGCCCGAGCCTCGGATCTATGAGATAACGCTGGAGCGCCTTGGAGTGCCCGCCGCCGCGGCGCTGTTCGTCGACGATCTCGAGCTCAACTGCCAGGCGGCAAGAGAGCTCGGCATGACCTCGGTGTGGTTTCGCTCAAACGAGCAGGCGATCGAGGAGATCGAGGCCGCGCTGACGAGCGACGGCTGATCTGGACGCTGGACCGCCGACCTGGACGCTGGACCGCCGATCCGGACGCTGGACCCGATCTGGACGCTGGACCGCCGATCCGGACGCTGCACCCCTTGATCTGGGCGCCGGATCGCTAGATCCGGGCGTCAGACGTTGGCTCCAGCGGCCCTTAGACAGGTGTCAGCTCGATCGTCCTGCTGGCGTTGAACGCCTCGAGGAAGCGCCGGTCGTGAGTGACCAGCACAGCGGTCCCGTCGAACGTCTGCAGCGCATGTTCGAGCTGCTCGATCGCTTCCAGGTCGAGATGGTTCGTCGGTTCATCGAGCACCAGCGCGTTGACGCCGCGGGAGACCAGGAGCGCGAGGGTCGCGCGAGTGCGCTCGCCGGGCGAGAGCGAACTGCCGGGCCGTCGAACGTGGTCGGAGCTCAAGCCGAACTTGGCGAGCAGAGCACGAGCCTCTTGGGTGCTCGCGGGGGACTCTGACGTGAATTCCTCGAGAATAGGGTGGGGCCCCGAGAATCGCCGTGGCGCTTGATCGATCGCGCCGAACACGACGCTCGGGCCGACCCACCGGCGGCCGGAGCTCAGCGGCAGCTCGCCGAGCAGCGCCCCGAGTAGGGTGCTCTTGCCGGTGCCGTTGGGTCCCAAAATCGCGACACGCTCGCGTTGGCGGATCTCCAGGTCGGTGGGGCCGAGGCGAAACCCGTCACGCTCGAGCACTGCGCGCTCGAGGCGGGCGACGACATCGCCGCCTCGCCCGCGCGAGGCGAGCCTCAGCTCGAGCCGCCACGGTGACCACGGCTTCTCCTCCGCGTCCAGCCGGCTGAGCTTCCCCTCGTACGCCTTGGCGACGTCCTTGCCCTTCTTCTTCTTGCGGCCCTGACCGTATCCGCGCACCTCCCACTGGCCATCCGCCGCGCTTGCTCGTCGATTCGATCTCGCGCCGCGGTGTACCGCCGGTATGCGTGCACCTGGCGCTCGTGGGAGCGTCGCCGCTCCGCGTCATACTCGCCCCAGCCCCCGGAGTAGACCCGC
>JALYZY010000064.1 GCA_030948665.1 Actinomycetota bacterium
TCGCCGCACCGCTCACCAGCAGCTCGAGCAACGACTCGGCCCGGGCGTGGGTGCCCTCGAGATGGCCGAGCATGTCGACCCCCAGATACATCGCCACGATCGCGAACGCGAGGTCCCGCGGCTCGACGAGGAAGCGCAGCGGCGATCGGCCCAGGAGCGTCTTTAGCTTTCGCTCCACGAGCTCGACCCACGGGTCCACGCACGCAGCGACCTGGCCACCCAGCTCGCGATCGGCGGCTCCTGCGGCGACCATCTCCGCCAGGACGGTGACATATCCGTTCTCGAGGTCCTCCGCATGTATCCGCTGGGCGAGCGCTGCCAGCTCAGAGATCGTTTGCGCCTGTTCAAACGCCGGTCCGTAGGCGAGCATGCGACGCTCGCTCACTAGCTCCAGCGCGGCGAGCAGCAGCCCTTTGACGCTTCCGAAGTGGTAGAAGATCAGCGCCTGGTTAACGCTCCCCACCCTTGCGATCTCGCGTGCGCTCGCCCCCGCGAACCCCTTGACTCTCAGAGTCTTCAGTGCCGCTTCGACGATCTTTGCCTTCGTCCCTGTGAGCTCCTGATCCGCCACCCAGCTGACTTTAGCATTCGCTCAAAGCGCACGCTCAAATATGTCGTCGAACCGGCATATGGCAGCTCCAGCTGGGCCGAGGAAAACGCGCACCTCGAGCTGGGCCGAGGAAAGCGCGGAGTCGGGCCGTCTTGCCCTCCATGAGCGACCCCCGCCACGACCGGGAGTAGTGGGCGCGAGCGAGACAGCCGGGGCGCGCAGTTCAGGCCCTCGGAGGGCTGATTGCGCGGCAGGCCCGCGGGCCCCGTGAGGCCTGCGCTTTGATCAAGTCATCGGCTCGCGCCCAACGAAAAGCTAACGCGTGGGCGCGGCCGCTGTCCACCCCCGCCGCCTCGTCGTACGCGCAAATAGCGACCAACACGATCGCGTCCGGGACCCTTGCGACGACGCACCCCGTCGCCAATCGGCCGTACCATCGCATCGATGCCTCGGCCGGGGTAAGACGTTCGTGCGCGCAACGCGATCGATGACGACCACAGCACCGCCACCCACGATCACGGCAGCACCGCCACCGCCTCCGCTGGGGCTCCCGCCGTCCGGACCGCCGCCGGAGCCGCCTCGCCGCTCGGTGCTCTGGCGTGTGGTTCTTGGCTGCGCGATCACCCTGTTCTGCGCGATGGGCATCGGCGCTGCATTCGTGCTTCTCCAGGTGCACACGCTGCGCGACGCGCTCAGTATCAATTCGGCTCTCCCCCTTGGGTCGCAGCTGACCCATACCGGCTGGGGCGACCCTGAGACGCTGCTGCTGGTCGGCAACGACCAGCGATCGCTGACCCAGTACTACCACGTCGCGGTGCCTCCCCTGGCCAACGAGATGCTCCTCGTTCGCCTGGATCCGAGCAAGCCGTACATCTCGATGATGTCGATCCCCCGCGAGCTCGCGGTGACGATCCACCCACCCCACAAGCTGCCGTACACCAATCGCTTGAACTCCGCCTACACCTACGGCATCGGGACGCTTGTCTCGACGATCAAGCGGGTGCTTCGCCTGGATGTGAATCACGTGATCGTGACCACGTTCGGCAAGTTCAAGCGTGCCGTCGATGAGATGGGCTGCGTGTATTCGAGCGTCGACCAGCGCTACTACCACGTCAATGTCCCTGGCGGCGAGCAGTATCAGGAGATCAACCTGGAGCCTGGCTACCAGGCCCTCTGCGGCGAACAGGCTCTGGAGTACGTCTCCTACCGCCACACCGACACCTCCCTGGTCCGGGATGCCCGAGACCAGAGCTTCCTGCTCGACGTCAAGAAGCAGTACGGACCCACGCTGGTCAGCAACGTCGGCGGCTTTGAGCGCATCTTCGGCCAAGCGGTGCAGACCGACAGGGGCCTTCATTCGAGCACCGAGCTCCTCAACCTGATCGGGACGCTGATCTCATCCGCCGGGCTCACGGTTCGCCAGGTGCCGTTCCAGGCGAACCTGTTCCCCGCGGGCGTGGTTTCCTGTTCCTGCGTCACGGCCACCCCGGCGCAGATCGCAGCAAGCGTCCACGCGTTCCTGGTCGGTGGATCACCGCCGGCTAAGCGGAGCACAGCGGCGGCCGCCCACGCGGTCCAGCGCCGGAACGTCGTCGCGCACCTCCCGCTGGTCCCGACTGGCCCCGACGAGCTGACGCAGGCGCGCTCTGCCGCCGCAGCCATGCCTTTCCCGTACGAGTACCCCCGCGTGCGGGACCGCGGTGGCAGCATCATCCCGGTCGACCTGCACAGTTACAAGATCCGCGGCCCCGGTGGGACTACCTACCCGATCTACGTGCAGGTTTTCTCAGCCGGCCAACTCGGCCAGTTCTACAACGTCCAGGGCACGCCGTGGACCGGCGCCCCACTTCTGAGAAGCCCGCAGCAAACAGTCCGCGTGGGTGCTCGCACGTACCAGCTCTACTACGAGAGCCAGCACCTGAACCTGGTCGCGTGGCGAGAGTATGGCGCTGTGTATTGGGTCCGCAACTCGTTGACCAATGCCGTAGCGAATGGGGAGCTTCTTGCCATCGCGGAAGAGACACATCCGGTGAGCGCCGTCACGACCACTGGGAGCGGCGGAAGAGGCCAGCGCGTCAATCTGAAGGACGCCAGCATTCCGCTGTACGCGACGCACACTCCGAACACCGACCTGCGACGGATCCTCGGATCAATCGGCGGTCTGCTCGTGCTCGCGGCGGTGCCGCTGCTCGCGATCCCCTTGATCAGGCGCAGACGTGAGCTGGGTGCGCTCCGGACCACGCTGCACACCAGTTCGCTGCGCGAGGCACACCTGGCAGCGGTCCTTTCAGCCAGCGGATTCCCGCCCCTCCCACTCCCGGCTGG
>JALYZY010000095.1 GCA_030948665.1 Actinomycetota bacterium
GTCCAAAGACGCGCGTGTTACCTGGCGATGGCGATCGGGATCGACGGTGAGCGCGAGGTGCTCGGCATGTGGTTCCAGGCCAACGAGGGCGCGAAGTTCTGGATGCAAGTCCTGAGTGACCTCAAGCAGCGCGGCGTCCAGGACATCCTGATCGCGTGCGTCGACGGGCTCAAAGGGTTCCCCGACGCAATCGAGGCGGTGTTCCCCCAGACGACGGTGCAGACGTGCATCGTGCACCTCATCCGGCACTCCCTGAAGTACGTCCCGCGCCGGCAATACGACGCCGTCGTCAAAGACCTCAAACCGATCTACACCGCGAACAACCCGGACGCAGCGCTGCTCGCGCTCGAGACGTTCGAGGAGAAATGGGGTGGGCAGCTGCCCGTGATCGGCCAAGCGTGGCGATCGGCGTGGGAGCACGTGACCCCGTTCATGGCCTTCGAACCCGAAGTCCGGCGTGTGATCTACACGACGAACGCGATCGAAGCTCTGAACCGGCAACTGCGCAAGGCCGTCAAGACCAAGGGGCACTTCCCGTCCGAGGACGCCGCCCGAAAGCTGCTCTACCTCGCGATCCAGAACGCCGTCCCGCAATGGACCAGCACCCGCGGGTGGACGAAAGCGTTGCTCGCGTTCAAGATCCACTTCGGAGACCGACTGCCCGACTAACCATCAACCACCGCCTACACAGTTAGACGGACACCCTCTACCAGAAACGCTGGTGGGTCCGGGCGGCTGACGGCTCTGGCTACATGTCAGCCACCGGCAAAGATGCCTGTAGTAATGCCTGTAGCGCCCTCCAACGTTGGAAGAGAACCTCTCTCCTTCACTGCTGCTTTTGCTTATCACTGCCGTTGTAACTCCGAAGCATCGTCGAGCATCACTGTCACGCTGGCTGCTAAGAGCGTCTGGCGATGGTCCCCGAGCTCGTAGAGCGAGCGGGGCCATAGAGCCGGACGCCGCTGTTCGCACGCGCACCCGCTTGCACGCGCGTATCCCTTTAGGACCTATTAAGTAGGTACATCCTGTGCCCCTCGCTCTCCGGGCTTTATGAGCTGTAAGCGCCCCTCGCTCTCCGGGCTAAGGCGCGTTGCGGCTGAGCAGCGGGCGCTCGCGATGCACTACTCCGACCGGTGGGTGAAGCTCGGCTGCGATCTGGAGGACCCGCTGGTTGTTCAGGAGCGCGCGGCGCTGGTGCGCTCCTACGCGGGACTGCTTGCGGCCGTGCATCGGTCCTGACCTGGCGAGTTTGGCGCCGGTTGGCGGCTGTCCCAGCAAGAACGCCAAATTCTCACGCCAACAGCGCGACCGCAGCCTCGGGGGTCGCGACCTGGAAGGTGAAGCTCTCCTCCAGGTAGAGCCGCACCAACTCGCCGTCGTGGCCGTCGTAGCCGATCGCGATGTCCTGGCCGGACTCGAATAGGAAGTCCCCGCCGCGCATGCTCAGCACAACGGCTCCGGTGACGCCAGGAGTCCACACGATCGGCCCCTCCAGGATTTTCTGCAGGTGCTCTCGCAGGGGGTAGCCGCCGTGCTCGGCGGTCTGGACGACGCGCTGGTACTGCTCGCCGCCCAGCGCAAGCGCATACGGGCCGCTGACGCCGTTATGCAGCAGGCGCTCCACCGCACCGGCGACAGGGCGGGGATAGTCATCCGCCCGCTCTCCGAGATGGATGGCCTCGTGCGGCGATGCATCGGCGATGCCTGCGATTGACGCGTCGCGCAAGCCATGGAAGACCGCGACATTCTCAGCGACCGCCATCTGGTGGGCGGCCTCGTCGAGCTCTGAGAGATCCGGGTCCGGGGCGCCGCGGTCGGCGTCGCGGAGCTCGTTGATCGAAACGGCGAACGGCGCGCGCAGCTCCACCAGTGGCAGCACGCGCCGCTGCCGGGCCGTTACGCCGTCGCAGGGGGCGCCTGGCAACGCAGTCGTCCGGCCGAGATTCGTCGCTGAGTGCTCCCAGCCATGCGGGCCTGAGAAGTCAACGAGCTTGCGTGCAGCAAGTGCGGGCACGAGCCGCTCGCGGGCCTCCTCGTCGAGCAGCCGCCAGCCGGAGTCGCTGATTGGCGCGAGTGATCTGAGCAGATGATTCATCGGGCCTGTCCCCTCAGGCTCCCGATCCCCAGCGAGCCGTCAGCTGCGCCCACGTCCGAGCCTCCTTCGAGCGCCTCCGCCTCGGCTTCCTCGCCGTGCTCGACGATGTCTCCGGGCTGGAACAGGACGCCTTGAGCGATCTCTCGCCAGGCGGGTGTCCTTCGCAGCAAGAACTCGAGGTCCATGCTGAAGTGCTTGAACTCCTCGCCCTGGGCGTCTCGCATGATCGCTCTGGCGTCGGAGTCGGGCTCGACCGCCAAGCGTTGCTCATACCAGCCGATTGCCTCCGCCTCCTCGGTCAGCGATGCGCATAGTCGCGCAAACGTGCGCGTCGCCGGCGGGAGCTCGTCGGCCGGCTCGTGGTATTGATCGAATCCCATCGGTTCTCCTTCGCTTCGACCCTGTTCCTCGCGGGCGCCGCTTCGAGCATTCCCGGATCGGTCTCCAATTACGCTTGGCGATGAGATGCGCCAACCGGCTGCCCGCGATTGCAGCGTTTGACGGCGTGAGCGAGGAGTGGCCGCCCGAGCGGTGGTTGTCGTTCGGGCAGGTTGCCGAACTGTACGAAGAAGGCCTTCGTACCTTACCCGGCCGAGCTGGTCGACGACGTGCTCGCGTACGCCCGGCTAAGCGGTGACGACTCGATCGTGGACGTCGGTGCCGGGACCGGCAAGGCAACTCGGTTGTTCGCCGGCCGGGGTTATCAGGTCGTGGCGATCGAGCCGAGCGCGGAGATGGCGTCGGTCGCGAGACGTGTCTGCGCTCAATACGAGAAGGTCGAGGTCGTCGAGACCGATTTCGAGAACTGGCACCCTCCGTCCACGACGTTCGGGCTGCTGATCTCAGGGCGGGCGTGGCACTGGACCGCTCCGAGGACACGCTACGCGAACGCCCGGCGGGGGGTGCGAACCGGCGGGGCGCTCGCGGTCTTCTGGAACGAGGGACCACGTGATCCTCGACCAGGGCACTCGACAGAGGCTCGTCGATCGCGTGGCCGCGGCGATCAATCGACACGGCGGGGCGTTCGAGTGCCGCTACATCGCCCGGGTGTGCCTCGCGAGAGCAATCTGAAGCGGGCTACCGCTCAGCGCGGGCACGCAACAGCGACGGAAGCAGTCGCATGTCATCAAACACGGTCGTGCCCGGGCCCTCGAGCGCCTCTGCCGGCGTGAATCGGTTGGCATACGCAAACACATCCATGGTCGCGGCGCGCGCCGCCTGTACTCCATAGCGGCTGTCCTCGACCACGACGCACGCGGCCGGATCAGCACCCATCCGATCCGCGGCGTGCAGGAAGAGGTCGGGAGCGGGCTTGCCGTTTGCCACCTCGCTGGCGCTGAAGATCCGGCCCTCGAAGCGTGTGTAGAGCCCGGCCAGCTCGAGCTTGTAGCGGATGTTCCGGTGACTGCTGCTCGATGCCACGCAGATGTCGTGAGGGATCTGCTCGAGCGCTTCGCCCACGCCGGGCACCTCGGTCAGCTCGGCGGCCAACGCCGCCCGGTAGAGCTTGTCGAACCGATCCGCCAGACCCTGAGGCGATCGGTGACCGAGATGATCTTCGATTGCCTGCTCCATCACTTCCGGCGAGCGGCCGACGAATCTGTCGACCACCTCAGCTTCGGACATTTCGATCCCGAGCGAGGCCAGCATCGCCAGGTCGATGCGTACGGCGATCGGTTCGCTGTCGACCAGCACTCCGTCGCAATCGAAGATCACCAGCTTGATGTCAGCCACGGTCGGGACGGTACGTGACGAGGCGGGAGCGCTCGGCTACCGCCCGCGCTAGGCGAGCAACTCGGAGTCGTGCTCCTCGAAGATCCGCCCCCAGTCGCTGCGCTCGCCGCTATGGAGCGCCTCGATCAGCTGGTGGATCCGAGGCGTCATCACCAGCAGGTAACGCGCCGGCTCAGAGGCGGGATTCCAGTAGGAGTGTGGCATCCCGCGAGTCACCAGGATCGACTCTCCCGCGGGCACCTCTCGCTCGGCATCGCCGACCCGGAATCCCAGCCGGCCCGAGAGAACGACCCACGCTTCGTCGTCCGATCGGTGCAGATGAAGTCCCGCGATCGGACGCCCCGGATGCGTCCCGGGGTCTGTCCAATCGGCGATCACGAACGACTCGCAGACAATCACGACCACCACCCTACCTGCCCGCTTACAGGCTGTCTTAGATGGGTATCTCGCGGCCCATGGCTTCCGAGCGGGCGGGTGCAGCAATCGTGACGGGATCCGACTCGGGGATCGGAAAAGCCACCGCGGTCAAGCTTGCGCAGCGGGGCTACGACGTCGGCATCACGTGGCACAGCGACGAGGAGGGCGCGCGAGGGACAGCCGCCGAGGTCCGGCAACGTGGCCGCCGCGCGGAGGTCAGGCAAGTGGATCTCGCCCGCGCCGACGAGGCGGAGCAACTGGTCGACGACCTTGCCGACGCGCTTGGCGGCCTCGACGTGTTCGTCAACAACGCAGGCGTCGGGGCCTCGTCGCCGTTCCTGGAGGTCTCGCTCGAAGACTGGCGCCACGTGCTCGACGTCGATCTCACCGCTCCCTTCGTGGCGGGACAGGCAGCCGCCCGGCGCATGGTGCAGGCCGGGCGGGGCGGACGGATCATCAACGTCACGAGCGTCCACGAGCACGTCCCGCTTCGCGGGTCGAGCGCGTACTGCGCCGCCAAGGGCGGTCTCGGACTGCTCACCAAGGTCATGGCGCTCGAGCTCGCCGAGCACGGCATCACCGTAAACGCGGTTGCCCCCGGCGAGATCGCGACCCCGATGACCGGCGCACACGATCGTGACCCGCACGAGCTCGAGCGGCCCGGCATTCCGGCGGGCCGTCCGGGGGCTGCCGAGGAGATCGCGGCCGCCATCGCGTTTCTCGCCTCGCCACAGGCAAGCTACGTCACTGGGGCATCGCTGGTCATAGATGGCGGCCTGCTGCTGATGGCGGCGGTGCAAAACCAGTAACGCCTGCGCCGACTTGATCGGCATGAGAGGGTTACGGGATGCGGGTGAGGCTCCTGACGGCTGCGAGCGCCATGCTGGCTGCAGTCCTGCTGGCGACGGCCCCGGCTGCGGGCGCCAAACCCATCAAGGCGACGTTCACGGCCCGTGGCAGCGTCGAGCAGGTGTACGTACTGGGCGCTCCAGGAGGGGCGCTGTTGACGCTGGTCAACCGCCATGGGGTCAGGGTGGCCTCGAAGCGAGCCGACGCGCTCGGCGGAGTCTTGTTCCGTAACGTGACCCCCGGGGCCGGCTACCGAATTCGCGAGGCGACTACTCACGGCACGATGCAGTCGCGCGGGCTGACCGTGCTACCGAACCGCTCCGCCCCACCGAGCACTGGGACCTACGGCCAGCAGATCCCGGCCAGCGGGTACGGGTATCTGACCACCCGCGACGGGACCAAGCTGGCGATCGACGTGCGGCTGCCGTCGGGGCCGCCGCCGTACCCGACCCTCGTCGAGTACGCCGGCTACGGCTACGCGAACCCTCCGGGCGCGGAGAGCGGCATCAGCCAGATCGCGAACCTCCTCGGGTTCGCGGTTGTGGACGTGAATATGCGCGGAACTGGCTGCTCGGGTGGGGCATTCGACTACTTCGAGCCGCTGCAGGGCCTCGACGGTTATGACGTGGTCGAGACCGTCGCGCGCCAGTCGTGGGTGCTGCATCACAGGGTGGGAGCGCTCGGGATCTCCTATGGCGGGATCAGCCAGCTGTTCGTGGCAGCGACCGATCCGCCACACCTCGCCGCGATCACGCCGCTGTCGGTGATCGACAACACGGCGACGACGCTCTATCCCGGAGGCATCCTGAACACCGGGTTCGCGCTTCAGTGGGCGATGCAGCGCACGTCAGATGCGCAGCCTGCCTCGGCGACCACGGGCCAGCCGTGGGCGTTCGCGCGGATCCAGCAGGGCGACCAGACCTGCAAGGCGAATCAGGCGCTGCACGGCCAGGCCACGAACCTGATCGCGAAGGTCTACGCCAATCGCTTCTACGTGCCGTCCGTGGCGAACCCCCTCGCTCCCGTCACGTTCGTGCACAAGATCCACGTTCCGGTGTTCCTCGCCTGCCAGTGGACCGACGAACAGACGGGAGGGCACTGCCCAGCGCTGTCTAGTCAATTCACGGGCACCCGACACAAGTGGTTCACGTTCAGCAACGGCACCCACATCGACTCGCTCGATCCGGCGACGTTCAATCGCTGGTACGACTTCCTCCGGCTGTACGTGGCACAGCAGGCGCCGACGCTTTCGAACGCGCTGAAGACATTCGTCGCTCCCGCGATCTATCAGGCCGCGATGGGCATCCCGGGCCTCACGCTGCCATCCGACCCGATCCAGTCCGAGCCCTCATACTCGGCTGCGCTGGCGGCGTACCAGGCGCTGCCTTCGGTCCGGGTCATGTTCGACAACGGCGCCGGCGGCCCCGCGCCCGGCGACCCAGGCGCGGGATTCGAGCAGTCGTTCGCGCGCTTCCCGATTCCCGCCACTCAGGCCCAAGCCTGGTATCTCGGCGCCACGGGCACGCTTAACTCGACCCCTCCGGCATCGCATACCGCCGACAAGTTCGTGTGGAGCAAGCACTCACGCCCGGCGACGAGCTTCACGGGCGACACCAGTTCGGGGCCTGGAGGGCTGTGGACCGCGACGCCCCACTACGACTGGGCGCAGAACCCATTCGGAAAGGCGCTCTCCTACGTCAGCGCCCCGCTGACCCAGAACACGACGGTCATCGGGGGCGGGGCGGTGTACCTGTGGATCAAGTCCCCCGCCCCGAGCGTCGACCTTCAGGTGACGGTCTCCGAGGTCCGTGCTGACGGCATGGAGACGTTCGTCCAGGACGGGTGGCTTCGCGCGAGCGAGCGCAAGCTCGACAACCGCCTGAGCACCGTGCTCTACCCAGCCCCGACATTCAGGCGTGCTGATGCCGCGCCGCTGCCGAAGGGACGCTTCGCACTCGTCGCGGTTCCCCTCTACTACGAAGGCCACGTCTACCGCAAGGGATCGCGGGTCCGGATCATCATTGCGGCGCCGGGCGGCGACCAGCCGATCTGGGGGTTCAGCCACACACGGCCGGCGCGCAACGCGACCGTCTGGGTACGCCTCGGCCTTCCCAATGCCTCAGTGCTCGTTCTACCCGTCGTGCCCGGAGTGGCGGTCCCGACGGGCACGCCGCCTTGTCCTGGCCTGCGCGGAGAGCCATGCCGGCAGTACCTGCCCCTCGCGCACGGCGCGGGCCGCTAAAAGCTCTGTAAGAAATCCGGGCGTCCTGCCGACCTTGTCTGTAGGATCACAGCGGCATCCCGGTCGAACAGACCTGTGTGAACGGGCTTGTTTCAGGGACGCCGCGCGTTTCCGGAGCCGTGCGGAGCTCCCAGGCGTCGCAGGAAACAGAACGCGCCAACGCGAACAGGAGACAGAATGGGACCAGATCAGGCCGCACCGACCGGGGAGGTGCGCCCCGTAACGATGCCGTTGGTTGATCGCGTCGCGAGCGGCGTGGTGACGGCGGCTCCGCCCATACTCCTCGGCATCGGGATGTGGCTCGGCTGGACCGGAAATCTCTTTGACTGGCGCGATCTCCTGATCCTGGCGCTCAGCTACATGGTCATCGGCACGGGCATAACCGTCGGTTTCCATCGCCTGCTGACCCACCGAAGCTTCAAATGTCATCGCATCGTCCGCGCGGGCTTCGCGGCGCTCGGATCGGCCGCAGCCGAAGGGCCGGTGATCGACTGGGTCGCCACCCACCGCAAGCACCACGTCTTCTCTGACGTCGCCGGCGATCCTCACAGTCCCCACGTCGACCATGGCTCCGGCTGGACAGGGGCGATCCGCGGCTTGGTTCACGCACACCTAGGTTGGGTGTTCAGCGACATGGAGGTCGCCGACGAGCGCCGCTATGCCAAAGATCTGCTCGACGACCCGCTGATTCGTTTCGTCGACCGCACGTTTGTGCTCTGGGTCGCGCTGGGTCTGGCGGCAGCGTTCGGGCTCGGCGTGGCGCTGTCCGGAACGGTGAACGGCGGGCTCACCGCGCTGCTGTGGGGAGGTGCCGCACGGATCTTCCTGATGCACCACTCGACCTTCTCGATCAACTCCATCTGCCACTTCTTCGGCCGCCAGGACTACGACACGGGCGACGAGTCGCGCAACGTGCTGTGGCTCGCGATTCCCACCTGGGGCGAGGCCTGGCACAACAACCATCACGCTTTCCCGACCTCGTACCGGCACGGCCTGCGCTGGTGGCAGGTCGATCCATCGGCGATGATCATCCGCACGATGGAGGCGCTCGGGCTGGCGTGGGACGTCGTTCGCGTCGACGTCGAGCGCCAGGCGAAGAAGGCCCTGCCGCAGGCGGCGTAGCGCCGCCAGATCCGGCACGGCGCGTTCGCCTTGGCCGGCATGGCCCGGCACGGCGCCGCACGATGCGCCCCCGATCGCCATCTGAATAGCCTTGGGCGCCGATGGCTTTCGCTCGCACTGCTTCCCTCCGGCATGAACTGGAGACGGCACTCCCGCGCCGTCCGTTCAGCATGCGCTTCTGGGATGGCAGTGGGGTGGAGGCGACCGAGCCCAACTCGCCGACGCTCACGCTCCGCTCGCCGCGGGCGCTTGCGCACGTCCTGCGAGCGCCCGGAGAGCTGGGGCTCGGAAGGGCGTACGTGGCTGGGCTGCTCGACGTGGACGACCTCGACGGTGCGCTGCGAATGGTCGATACGTTCGAGCCACCGCGGCTGACGCCGGCGCAGGGCGCAAGGCTCGGCTTGGCGCTGGTTCGCGCTTGCGGGCTGACCGTGCCGCCGCGCCCACCGGAGGCCGAGCTCCGGTTGCGAGGCGAACGTCACACGATCGCCCGCGATCGCCGTGCGGTCCGCCACCACTACGACGTTGGCAACGAGTTCTTCGCGCTGTTCCTCGACGAGTCGATGACCTACAGCTGCGCGTACTTCGCGGGCGGCGCGCAGACGCTCGAGGAGGCTCAGGAGGCCAAGCTCGAGCTGGTGTGCAAGAAGCTTGCTCTGCGCGAGGGCGAGCGCGTGCTCGACGTCGGCTGCGGCTGGGGGAGCTTCGTCCTGCACGCCGCCAAGCATCATGGTGTCAGGGCACTGGGCGTGACCCTGTCCGAGCCCCAGGCGCAGCTCGCACAGCAGCGGGCACGCGAAGCGGGCCTCGCCGACCGGGTCGAGGTCCGCGTGGCCGACTATCGAGAGATCGTCGAGGAAGAATTCGACGCGATCGCGAGCATCGGCATGGTCGAGCATGTCGGCCAGGAGCGGATCGATCTATATGCGCGCCGCCTGGCGGGGTTGCTGCGTGACAAGGGCCGCCTGCTCAACCACGGCATCGCGAAGCTCCAGGACTTCGACACCCCCGACGAGGGGGCGTTCTCCGAGCGGTTCGTGTTCCCAGACGGCGTCCCGCTGCCGCTCTCGCGAGTCCAGCAGGCGCTCGAGCGAACCGGGCTCGTAACGACCCATGTGGAGGGGCTCCAAAGCGACTACGCGCGGACTCTGACGCACTGGATTCAGCGCTTCGAGGAGCGCTGGGAGAACGCGGTCGCGCTCGCTGGGATCGAGCGGGCACGGATCTGGCGGCTTTATCTCCGGGCAGCCCGCCAGGGATTCGAGACCGGCTGGGCGTCGGTCTACCAGGTCCTGGCCCACAAGCCCTGAGCAGGGCTTCACAGTAGCCCGCCCGCGCGGTATGTTGCGTGTACGTCCCCAAGAGACCTCGAGGGAGGAACAGCGATGAGCACAACCGTTGCCGTCCGGTTAAACGTCAACGGCACGGTGCACGAGCTCGAGGTGGAGCCCCGCTTGCTGCTGGTGCACGCGCTGCGCGAGAACCTCGGCCTCACCGGCACGCACGTGGGCTGCGACACCTCCAACTGTGGCGCGTGCACGGTGCACCTCGACGGCCAGGCCGTGAAGTCATGCACGGTACTGGCCGTCCAGGCCGACGACGCTGCGATTACGACGATTGAGGGCCTTGCCCCGGAGGGTGGCCTGCACCCAGTTCAGGAGGCCTTCTGGAACGACCACGCCCTCCAGTGCGGCTACTGCACGCCCGGGATGATCATGGCGTCCGTCGCGCTACTAAGCGAGAACCCTAAACCGAATGAGAAAGAGGTCCGTCGCACGCTCGAGGGGAACCTGTGCCGCTGCACGGGCTACCACAACATCGTCAGGGCGGTGCTCCATGCGGCCGACGCGATGAGCGCCTCGCCCGAGCAGCCGGAGGTGAGGGCATGACCGACGACGAAGCCCGTGAGGGGATGAGCGATGGCGAAGCCCGTGGAGCCGCCGAGGGCGGGCCGGCGACGAGTCCGCCGGACGTCAGCGATGAACCCGCGTCGGTCCCGTCTGGCAACGGCGTTCCGGCTGACCGCAGCAATCACGTTGGGCGCGCGCTGCGCCGCAAGGAGGATCCGAAGCTGATCACCGGCCGCGCTCGCTACGTCGATGACATCACGCTGCCCGGCACCGTGTGGGCCGCGCTCGTGCGCTCGCCGGAAGCCCACGCCCGGATCGTCTCGATCGACAGCTCAGCCGCCAGACAAGCTCCGGGGGTCGTTGCGGTGTTCACCGGCGAGGACCTGTCGGATCTCGAGTCGCCACTGCCGATGGCGTGGGCTCCGCCCGGCGTGGAGGTCAATAATCCGCCCCACTGGCCGCTGGCGCGCGGGAAAGTCAGGCACGTCGGAGACCCGGTCGCGGTGGTGCTCGGCGCCGACCGCTACTCGGTGATCGACGCCGCCGAGCAGGTGGTGGTCGAATATGACCCGCTCCCGCCCGTGATCGACCCGGAGGCCGCGCTCGAGGAGGGCACGACGCTGTTGCACGATGAGCTCGGCACTAACCGGATCCACGAGTGGACACTCGAGGGTGGCGATCTCGAAGCAGGATTCGCGGAGGCCGACGTCGTGGTCGAGCGGCGGGTGATCAATCACCGTACGGCCGGCGGTGCGATCGAACCCAGGGGGGTGCTCGCGGACTGGCGGGCGGATTCGCTGACGCTGTGGAGTGCCACGCAGGTTCCGCACTTCCTCCGGTTGTTCCTCGCGCTGCTGCTCGGCATGACCGAGGAGCGGGTGCGCGTGATTGCCCCCGAGGTCGGAGGTGGGTTTGGCTCAAAGCTTCAGGTCTACGGCGAGGAGGTCCTCCTCGCCTGGTGCTCGCGCAAGCTGAGCCGCCCCGTGAAGTGGATCGAGACGCGCTCGGAGGCCATGATGGTCACCCACCACGGGCGCGATCAGATCGCGCAGGTGAAGATGGGCGCCAAGCGCGACGGGACGATCACCGCGTGGCACGTGCGAATTCTCGCCGACATGGGCGCCTACAACATGCTGCTCACGCCGCTGATCCCGTCGCTCGGCGCGTTCGTGATGGGCGGTTGTTACCGGATCCCGAACATCCGCACCGACATCGTCGGCGTGTTCACCAACAAGTGCCCCACGGATGCGATCCGGGGGGCCGGCCGCCCCGAGGCCACTCACATGATCGAGGTGACCCTCGACCAGCTTGCCCACGAGCTCGATATCGATCGGCTCGAGCTGCGCCGGCGGAACTTCATCCCGAAGGAGGCGTTCCCGTTCCAGACGGCCAGCGCGGTGATCTACGACTCGGGCGACTACCACGGGACGCTCGAGCGTCTGCTCGAGCACGTCGACGTCGACGCTTTTCGCAGCGAGCAGGAGGCGCTTCGCGCCGAGGGCATCTACCGGGGGATCGGCTTCTCGACCTACACCGAGATCTGTGGGCTTGCGCCGTCCCGGGTGGCCGGCCCGCCGGTGGTCGGGATCCAGGCCGGATTCTGGGAGTCGGGCATGGTCCGCGTCCATAACACCGGCGCCGTGACCGTGTACACGGGAACCTCCCCCCACGGCCAGGGGCTCGAGACGAGCTTCGCCCAGATCGTCGCGGATAAGCTCGGCGTCGACCCTTCCGTGGTCGAGGTGCTCCACGGCGACACCGGGACCGGTCCGGAGGGGCGTAACACGTATGGCTCGCGGTCGCTGGCCACCGGAGGCGAGGCCGTGCTGCGGGCGGCCGGCAAGGTCGCCGACAAGGCGCGCAAGATCGTCGCCCATCAGCTCGAGGCCGCCCCGGAGGACATCGAGGTCAAGGACGGCAGCTTCTCGGTGCGCGGCTCGCCCGATAAGGGCATGACGCTCGCCGAGGTGGCAGGCGTCGCGTACCTGGCGATCGAGCTGCCGGAGGGGCTCGAGCCGGGCCTCGAGGAGACCTCGTTCTACGACCCGGAGAACTTCGTGTTCCCGTTCGGCGCTCACGCGTGCGTTGTCGACGTCGATGCCGAGACCGGGAAGGTCAAGGTGGTTCGGTGGGTGGCGGTCGACGATTGCGGTAACGCGGTTAACCCGATGCTGATCGACGGCCAGGTCCACGGCGGTGTCGTCCACGCGATCGGGCAGGCGCTGTACGAACGCGTGCACTACGACGAAGACGGCCAGCTGGTGACGGGGACGTTCGTTGACTACGCGCTGCCGACCGCCGCGGAGCTTCCTAGCTTCGAGACCGACCGTACCGAGACCCCGTCCCCCGTGAACACGCTCGGGGTCAAGGGCGTCGGCGAGGCAGGAACGATCGCCGGCAGCCCCGCTATCACCAACGCGCTGATCGACGCGCTGCGGCCACTCGGGGTCAGCTATATCAACATGCCGCTGACGCCCATGCGGGTGTGGGAGGCAATCTCAGAGGCCAAGGCCACGGCCCACGGAGGTGTGCCGGCATGATTCCCGCTCAGTTCGACTATGCCGCCCCCGAGACGCTCGAGGAAGCGATCCGCGTGCTCGCCGAGGGCGGCCCGGACGCGAAGCTGCTGGCAGGCGGCCACTCGCTGCTGCCGCTGATGAAGCTGCGTCTCGCGGCTCCGTCGTTGCTGGTCGACCTGCGCAAGGTCGCCGGTCTGCACGGGGTACAGCGCGAGAACGGGAGCTGGCGGATCGGTGCGCTGACCCCGCACGCCGAGCTCGAGCACACCAGCGAGCTCGGGCTTGTGGCCCGGTCGGCGGGCACGATCGCCGATCCCCAGGTGCGTAACCGGGGGACGATCGGCGGCTCGCTTGCGCATGGCGACCCCGCATCCGACCTACCGGCGGTGATGCTCGTGTGCGAGGCCAGCGTGACGCTGCAAGGTTCCGGGGGGCAGCGGACGGTGCCGGCGCTCGAGCTGTTCCGCGACTACATGGAGACCGCGGTCGGTGACGACGAGGTGCTGACGGAGGTGCGCTTGCCCGCGATGGACGGGTGGGGCTTCGGCTATCAGAAGTTCAACCGCCGCAGCGAGGATTGGGCGATGGTCGCGGTCAGCGCGCTCGTCAAACGGACGGGCGACGTCTGCGAGGACGTCCGGATCGGCCTGACGAACATGGCATCGGTGCCGCTCAGGGCCGAGGCGGTCGAGCAGGCGCTGCGTGGGCAGTCGCTGAGCGTCGAGTCGATCTCCAAGGCCTCCGAGCAGGCGGCCGAGGGGACGGATCCTCCGTCCGATCTGAACGCCAGCAGCGACTACAAGCGTCATCTCGCCCGCGTCCTGTGCCGCCGCGTTCTGGCCGAGGCCGCCGGGTTGGCATGATGGCCGGGTGAGTTTCGGGTCGCTTGGGTCAGTTGAGGCGGCGGGCGCCGCGCTCGCCGCCGAGGGCTACCTCGCCGACCGGGCGCTCGCGCTCGCGGTGCACTTGGCGGTCACCCTCGAGCAGCCGCTGCTGCTCGAAGGCGAGGCAGGAGTGGGCAAGACGGAGGTGGCCCGCGCGCTCGCCGCGGCGTCTTCCGCGCGGCTGATCCGCCTCCAGTGCCACGAAGGCATCGACCTTCACCACGCGCTGTACGACTGGGATTACGCGCGTCAGCTGCTGGCACTGCGCGCCGCGGAGGGCGGCGCCGACGAGGGCGAGCTCTTCTCGCGGCGCTTCCTGCTCCGCCGGCCCCTGCTGGAGGCACTAGAGCATGAAGGTCCCGTGGTGCTGCTGATCGACGAGATCGATCGGGCCGACGACGAGTTCGAAGCGTTTCTGCTCGAGTTCCTGTCGGATTTCGCGGTCAGCATCCCCGAGTTGGGGACGATCGCCTCGTCCCGGCGACCCGTCGTGGTGCTCACTTCCAACCGCACACGCGAGCTGCACGACGCGCTCAAGCGGCGCTGTCTCTATCACTGGATCGATTACCCGACCCCGGACCGTGAGCGGGCGATCGTCCACGCCCGCATCCCCGAAGTCCCCCAGGAGATCGCGGGTCGGGTCGTCGAGGCGGTCGGCCGGCTGCGCGATCAAGGGGATCTGTACAAGCTGCCGGGCGTGGGGGAGACGCTTGTCTGGGCCAGGGCGCTGCTCGCGCTCGGGGCGGATGCCGACCTGGACGAAACGCTCGGCGCCGCGCTCAAGGTCCACGAGGACGTGGTCAGGGTCCGCGAGCGGGGGGTGCTCGAGGGTGTCTGACCCGGTCCTCAAGCGGGGGGTGTGGGTGTCTGACCCGGTCCGCAAGCGGGGGGTGTTCGAGGGTGTCTGACCCTGTTCTCGACCATGCGGGAGCGGGAATCACGGACAGGCTTGCGTTGCTGACAGCAGCGCTCCGGGCGCAGGGAACCCGCGCCGGGATCGGGGAGCTCCTGACAGCGCACCGCGCGCTGGCAGCCGTTGACTGCGGATCCCGGGAGGACGCGCGGCTCGCGCTGCGGGCCGTGCTGTGCTCGTCGCGCGAGGACCTCGAGCGCTTTGGCGCAGCGTTCGCCGCAGTGTTCGGCGAGCCCGGTGGCGATGGGGATTGGGACCCGCTGGGGGAGCTGGGCGCGATCGAGCGTGCCGCCTTGCCGCGAGCGGGTGTGCCGGGGGGTTCTCAGGACGGCGAGCGTTCCGGGCCTGAGCCGGTCCCGGTTCCAGCCGCGTGGAGCGAGGTGGAGCTGCTTCGCCATAAGGACTTCGCCGCCTACAACGAGGCCGAGCTGGCGCTCGCGCACGAGCTGATCGTGCAGCTGGCGCGGAGGGGTCCGACGCGTCTCTCGCGCCGGGCTCGCCCCGCGCGCCGGCGAGGCCATCAGCCGGATCTTCGACGGATCCTGCGCGCTTCGCTGCGGACCGGCGGTGACCCCGTGCACCGGCACTGGCGCGGACCGAGCCGGCGTCCGCGGCCTGTCGTCCTCGTTTGCGACGTGTCCGGCTCGATGTCCGCGTATGCGCGGATGCTGCTTCAGTACCTACAAGCTTCGGTCGCGGCCCGCCGACGGGTGGAGGCATTCGCGTTCGGCACCCGCTTGACACGCATCACCAACGAGCTTTCGGGACGCGACCCTGATCGCGCCCTTCAGCGAGCCACCGAGGCGGTCACCGACTTCGCCGGCGGCACGCGGATCGGCAGCGCACTGTCGGAGCTCAACCGGGTACATGGACGCCGCGTCGGCCGCGGCGCCGTGGTGATCATCCTTTCGGATGGCTGGGATCGCGGAGAGCCGGCAATGCTCGCGGCGGAGATGGCGCGGCTGCGCCGTAGCGCTCATCGGCTGGTGTGGCTGAATCCGCTCGCGGCCCATCCCGACTTCGAGCCGTTGACCCGCGGGATGCGCGCGGCCGTCCCACACGCAGACGAGCTGCTGGCGGGTAACTCCCTAGCCTCGCTCGAGGAGCTTGCTGTCATCCTGGAGGAGATCTGAGCATGAAGGACGTGATCACAGAGGTCACCGATTGGACCGAGCGCGGGGACCGCGTGGCACTCGCGACTGTCGTGGCGGTCAACCGCTCGGCGCCCCGGGCGCCCGGGTCAAAGATGGCGGTCAACGAGCACGGCGAGATCGCGGGCGGCGTGTCCGGGGGCTGCGTCGAAGGCGCGGTCGTCGAGCTTGCCGAGCAGGTGATGGCGGGCGAGGAGCCTCGGCTTGTGCATTTCGGCATCGCCGACTCGGAGGCATGGGAGGTGGGCCTTCCGTGCGGCGGCGAGATCGATGTATGGGTTCAGGCCTACCAGCCGGGCCGCTTCGTGGAGCTCGCACGCACGGGCGGCCGCGCGGTCGAGGTGACCCTGCTCGAAGGCTCGCGCCCGGGCGCGAAGCTGCTGGTGGAGGCCGACGGCGAGCGATCCGGTTCGCTCGGTGCCCCCGAGCTCGACGCCGAGGCGGCGCGTATCGCCGCGGAGCTGCTGTGGACCGAGGTTTCGGAGCGCCAGGGTGCGATGTTCTTCGATGTGACCGCGCCAGCCCCGCGGCTGATCCTGTTCGGTGCGGTCGACATCGCCGCGTCGCTGTGCACGCTTGCCCGGGCCACCGGATGGCGTCCGTATGTGGTCGATCCGCGCGCCCGATTCGCGACCCCCGGGAGGTTCCCGGATGCGGAGGAGGTAGTTGCCGCGTGGCCCGAAGAGGCGTTTGCCCGGATTGGCGGCATCGATGCCGCGACCTCGATCGCGGTCCTGACGCACGACCCCAAGCTCGACGACGCCGCGCTCGCGATCGCGCTGCGCTCGCCGGCGCGATTCGTCGGAGCGATGGGCTCCCGGCGCGCCCAGGCCACGCGGAGGGAGCGCTTGCTTGCTGCAGGCTTCACCGATGAGGAGCTCGATCGTCTCTCAGCGCCTCTCGGTCTGGACCTGGGGGCGATTTCGCGAGAGGAGACGGCGCTGTCGATCCTCTCCGAGGTGGTCGCAGCGCGCCACGCGCGCGACGGCGGACGGCTGGCCAACCGCACCGGGCGAATCCACGAGGTCCCCGCTTGATCTGCGGGCTGGTTCTCGCCGCCGGAGCGGGCACGCGATTCGGCTCAGAGCCCAAGCTGCTTGCTTCGGTCGAGCGGCGGCCGCTGCTCGAGCGCGCGATCGCGGCCCAATGCGCGGTGCCGGAGCTCGAGCGCGTCGTCGTCGTGCTGGGGGCGTTCAGCGACGAGCTGCTCGCGGAGGTCGAGTTCGGCCGAGCGGTCCCGGTGCTCTGCAGTGACTGGGCGGCCGGGCAGTCCGTTTCGCTGCGCTGCGGTATTGATGCGCTGCCTGGCGCCTCGAAGGTGATCGTGACGCTCGGCGACGAGCCGCTGATCACCGCGGAAGTGATCCACCGGTTCCTCGACCTGCCAGCCGGGTCCCGCGCGGTGTACGACGGGCGTCCCGCGCATCCGGTCGTGCTGGGGCCCGCGCAGATGCAGGCGCTCGCTGCGCTCGACGGTGACCGGGGCGCAAACGATCTGTTGTGCGGAGGCCTCGAGGTCGAGTGCTCGGACCTCGCCTCAGGACGTGATGTCGACACAACCCAAGACCTGGAGGAGATCCGCAATGAAGCTAGAGCAATCCTTTGAGGTTGCGGCGCCGGTCGAGCAGGTCTGGAACGCGCTGATCGACGTCGAACAGGTCGCCCCGTGCCTGCCCGGGGCAGCCGTCAGCGGACGCAATGAGGACGGCAGCTTCAACGGCACGTTCAGCGTCAAGATCGGCCCGACGTCCGCGTCCTACGCCGGCAAGCTGCTGATGGAGGAGATCGACGAAGGCGCTCGCACCGCGACGATGCAGGCCAACGGCACCGACAAGCGCGGTCAGGGCAGCGCCAAGGCGACGATTGTCTCGACGGTCGCGCCGGCCGGCGCGAATCGCACCCGGGTCGACGTCAGCACCGACTACCACATCACCGGCCGGCTGGCACGGTTCGGTCGCGGGGGGATGATCGAGGACATCTCCGAACGTCTGCTTCGGGAGTTCGCCGAGCGCCTCCGCGGGATGTGCGAGGGGTTTGGCCCGGAACAGGGGGCGGGTGGCCAGACCGCTCAGAGCGCGCCGCATGCGTCTGCGCAGCCAGCCGGGAACGGAGACAGCGCTGCCCAGCCTGCCGCGGAGGGAGAGAGCGCTTCGCGGCCTGCCGGGGAGGGAGACACCGCTTCGGAGCCTGCCGGTGACGCAGCGAGCGCTTCGGGGCCTGCCGCGAGTGTGGAGGGCGCTCCGGAGTCCGTCGGCGCCAGCAGCGAGCCGCCCGGCGAAGCACTCGCGGACACACGGGTGATTCCCCGGGGAGTCCCGAGCGAGCCCGTGGGAGGACTATCGCTTGTCTCATCCGTGCTCTGGGAGCGGTTCCGCCGCAATCCGATCCTCGCAGCATTCATCGCCGGGCTGCTGATGGCCCTGGCGGTTTTCGGTCGCAAACGCTGAGACCGGCCCGCGGGCGGCCCTCGCCGCCCGACGAGGCGCGGCCGCGAGCCTCACGGGGGGGCGGCCTAGGGTGCATAACACGTCACTGGACCCACGTGCAGGCGCGGTTGTCGCTCCATCCTCCCCTGGTGTGAATAGCACGGCACGCATCAGAGGAGATGCGGTGACTGGCGTGTTATCCACACTTAACGACGGGTGAGGGAGATGTCGCCGGCGCGACCGGGTCGCGAACGGGCGGCGGCCCAGCGCGCCCTGACGCGCTTCGTGCCGGCCTAGCGCGACGCCAGGCGGTCCGCCGCCAAGCCGCAGGGTCGCCTAGCTGACGATCTTGGTCGAGAACCCGGCGCTCGGGCTCGTTATGGTGATCTGCACATGCGCCGAGCGCCCCTGGCGGTCCGTCGCGGTGCAATTGAACTTGCTGCCAACGACGATTGGCTCGTGCTGGGGGCACGCTGTGGTCACCGTCAAGCCCCGCGTGGCGAGAGCATGAAGGATGAAGTTCTGGATCTCGTCGGCGACCATCTCGGCGGGGCCGACGTGGACGTGGCCATGGCTGTCGGTCTGCGTCGCCGACATCCGGACGGTATGGCCGTTTATCAGCGTCGCGGTGCAGTCGGTCACGATGCCCTTGCCGACCTTGATGCTCTTGGGGCACTGCACGGATCGCACCGTAACGTTGGCCTGCGTCACCAGCACGGTGCGCATCGTGTTGGCGATCTTGCCGGAGTCGAGCACGACCGTCCCGCATCCGGCGAGGGTGCCGCCTAAGCATGCGCTCAAGATGACTACGGTCAGGCGTCGCATCGTCTGCGCGAATCATCGGTGGCGGGGCGGACGATCTTTAGCGTTTCCTCCGGCCGCGTATCATCGCCCGATCGCTCTCAGCAGCCACTCAAACGATGCGGAGCACTTTCTCTCGCTCCACCGTCCCGGAAACCCGCTGGTCATGGCAAACGTGTGGGACGCAGGTTCAGCGAAGCTGATCGCGAGCCTCGGATTCGAGGCGCTGGCCACGACCAGCAGCGGTCACGCTGCGACGCTTGGCCGGCTCGACGGCTCGGTTACCCGCGAGGAGGCGCTGCGCCACGCCGCCAGCATCGTCGGTGCGACTGGGCTGCCCGTCTCCGCTGACTTCGAGAACGGCTTCGGCGACGACCCTGAAGAGGTAGCCGAGGCCGTGAGGCTCGCCGCGGAAGCGGGGCTGGCCGGGTGCTCAGTGGAGGACTACAGCCGCGACCACGACGAGATCTATGAGCTCGAGCGCGGCCGTGAGCGGATCGCCGCGGCTGCGGAAGTGGCCCGCCAGGGACCGCGCCGGATCGTGCTAACTGCGCGCGCCGAGAACTTCGTCTGCGGCCGTCCCGACCTCCCCGACACAATCGCCCGCCTCCAGGCCTATGAGGAGGCCGGGGCTGATGTCCTGTTCGCCCCGGGATTGGTCACCGCGCAGGACATCCGCGAGGTCGTGTCGTCCGTTCAACTGCCGGTGAACGTCCTCGCCCTCGCCGGAGTGCCCCCGGTGGCCGAGCTCGCTGAGATGGGGGTCAGCCGGGTATCCGTGGGCGGCGCGTTCGCGTTTGCGGCGCTCGGCGCTCTGCTCGAAGCCGCTGGCGAGCTGCGAGACCAGGGTACCTTTGGCTATCTCGACAGGGCGCACGCGGGGTCGCGAGCAGCGGAGGACACCTTCACGAGCCGCTAGCTGGGGTTGGGTCAGAGCAGCTAGCCCGGGTTGGGTCAGAGCAGCTGGTCCGGGTTGGGCCGCGAGCAGCGAGGGTCACAGCTAGCCGATGCTCGCCGCGTACAGACGGCGAAGCAGGCCCTCCATTGCCGGCGAGGTGACCAGATTGCCCGGGCAGCAGGTCGGCCCGTTGACCGCGCTGATCCCGATCTCGAGGTGCGGCCCCGTGGAGATCCCCACGATCCCGCAGCCGACCTCGGCGATCGGCTGGCCCGCCGTGACGATCGAGCCGACGGGCACGAGCGGCGGGTATGCGTGTCCGTAGTAGATGTAGCGGCCATTCAGCGGCCCGCCCGCGATCCGCA
>JALYZY010000108.1 GCA_030948665.1 Actinomycetota bacterium
CGTGCCGGCCGCGATGGAGGGAAGGCAGATCGCCCACTGGGACAAGGACTCCTGCGCAGACGCGGGCTTTCTGAAGATCGACCTGCTCGGGCTGGGGATGCTCTCGGCGGTCGAGCGATCGGTCGAGCTGATCGCGCGAATGCGGGGTGAGCGGATCGACCTCTCGCAGATTCCCTATGACGACCCGGCGACCTACGAGTGCATCCAGAATGCCGACACGACGGGCGTCTTCCAGATCGAGAGCCGCGCCCAGATGCAGTCCCTTCACCGAACGCGACCCGAGAACCTGAAGGACCTGACGATCCAGGTCGCGATCGTCAGGCCCGGACCGATCCAGGGCGGGGCGGTGAACCCCTACATTGCCCGACGCCAGCGTCTGCGGGTCGATCCTGACTATCAGGTCCCCTACGAGCATCCCTCGCTCGAGCCGGTGCTCCGGGAGACGCTCGGCACGATCATCTTCCAGGACCAGGTCCTGGAGGTCGCGATCGCGTTTGCGGGCTTCTCGCCCGGCGAGGCGGAGGGGCTGCGACGTGCCATGAGCCGCAAGCGCTCGGAGGCGGCGATCGAGGCGTATCACCAGCGCTTCATCAGCGGCGCGCGCCGCGTTCATGGAGTCGACGAGGCGACCGCCGAGCGTGTCTTCTCGATGGTCCAGGGGTTCTCGGGCTTCGGTTTCCCGAAGGCGCATGGAGCCGCGTTCGGACTGCTCGCCTACCAGTCGACGTGGCTGCGCGTCCACTATGGCCCCGAGTTCCTGTGCTCGCTGCTGAACGAGCAGCCGATGGGCTTCTATCCGCCCGACGCGCTCGTCCACGAGGCCCAGCGCGGGGGGATCGAGGTGCTGGCGCCGGACGTCAACGAGAGCGGCGCCGAATGCGAGATCGAGCAGGACGGCGCTCGTGTCCGGATCGGACTTGGGTACGTGAGAAGCGTCCGCGAGCACGAGGTGCGCGAACTGGTCGCCGCCCGTGATTCCGGGGGTCGCTTTCGCAGCCTCTCGGATCTCGCCGCCCGTGCCGGCAGCAGTGCTCCTTCGCTCGAGCTACTCGCCTGGTCGGGTGCTTGCGATTCGCTTGTGGAAGGGCGGCTCGGACGCCGAATCGCCCTTTGGCAGCTCGGCGTCGCCACCCCCGGTAAAAACGTCCCAGGTGGAACGCAGCTGGCGCTTCCGCTCGATCTTCCTTCGCCGCCGGAGCTGCACAAGCTCTCTTCCTGGGAGAGGATGCTCGCCGACTACCGGACGACCGGACTCACGACCGCCTCCCACCCCATGGCGCTTCTGCGGGAAGCTCGACGTCTCCCCGCGGATGCCGTGAGCAGCCGCGATCTCGGAACGCTCCGGCACGGAAGCCAAGTCCGGATCGGGGGCCTGGTCGTGGCCCGCCAGCGTCCCGGCACCGCCAACGGGATCGTGTTCGTGCTGCTGGAGGACGAGTACGGCACGATCAACCTGATCATCCCCCCCGATCTCTACGACCGCCACCGCCTGACCGTGCGGACCGAGCCGTTGATGCTCATCGATGGCAAGCTCGAGCGTCTTCCGGCAGCGGGAGGAGCGATCAGCGTCCTGGTCCACCGGGTGGGGTCAATTGCCGCGCCGGACCAGCTGGTCGCCGAGGTCACTGATCTCTCGTCCCCCGAAGCCGAGGACTTCCGAGCTGTCGCGCCGCCGGTGATGAGCTTTGCCTCTGGGAGGAGACGTTGAGCACCGGCGCACATTCCCCCCCATCCGGCCCGTCCGCGCGGTAAGGTGCCGCCTCGGTGCTGCCGGTAACTCTATTCATCGTTTTTTGGGGCCTGCTCGCCTTCGTGGTCTTCTTCGTCGCGGTCCGCGGCGGCCCCTCGGGCGCGCGAGACACGCTCCAGACCCAGAGCCGTGGGGGGCGTAAGACGCTGACGGTGATCTTTGCGGTCGTGTACGTCGGCTTCGGGATCGCTATTCCGCTCGTGTTCCTGACCGGCAACAACGCCAACGCGAGCAGCCAGGTCGGAGGGATCCGGCTGACCGCGGCCGACAAGGCGGGGCGGGAGCTGTTCGGGGAGCACTGCGGCGTCTGTCACACGCTCGCCGCCGCCAACGCGATCGGGAAGGTCGGGCCGAACCTCGACACGATCCAGCCGTCCGAGCAGCTCGTGCTGCACACGATCGCCAATGGCTGCCTGCAGAGCCCGCCTGCGTCCCAGAGCCAAGAGACATGCCTCGGCCAGGGCACAATGCCCGCTCTAATCCTCCAGGGCAAGCAGGCCCAGCAGGTGACCGGCTTCGTAGCGAAAGTCGCGGGCAAGGAGTAAGAACTTCGGCGGTCCGCGGCCTGGCGCCCAGCGGTCCGCCGCCGTTGGTAGGATGCCGCACCGTAAACGCTGAATTCCCGCTCCGCCCGAGAACAAGGCGGTAGGAAGCGGGGGACCCAAGTTGTTTGGGGCTAATCGCGACCGTTCACGCGTAGCGCCGCTCTTTCGGCGCGAGCCCGTCAGCTAACCCCGTAAGCCCGAGAAAGAGGACACTGCATGGCGCAAAACA
>JALYZY010000134.1 GCA_030948665.1 Actinomycetota bacterium
ATAGGCCTTGCCGGCGGGCCCTGCCATTACGCTCCAGCTGATGACGCCACGGGTCTGGGTTGTAGTTCCCACCTTCAACGAGGCCGAGAACGTCGAGCGCGTGCTGCGGGCCTGCGCCGCCGAGCTCGATCGTGTCGCCCCGGACGGCTACCGGATCCTCGTCGTCGACGACAACTCGCCCGACGGGACGGGCGAGATCGCCGAACGGGTCGGCCACGAGCTGCAGGCGGTGGAGGTGCTCCACCGGCGCGGAAAGGCCGGCCTCGGACAGGCTTACCTGGCCGGCTTTGCGCACGCGCTTGCCGGCGGGGCTGAGCTTGTGATCGAGATGGATGCCGACTTCTCGCACGATCCTCGGTACCTGGGGCCGCTCATTGACGCGGCGCGCGATGCGGATCTCGTCCTGGGGTCCAGGTACGTGGACGGCGGCGGCGTCCGGGATTGGGGTCTCGTGCGCCGTCTGGTCAGCCGTGGGGGCGGACTCTATGCGCGCGTGATCCTGCGGGCGCCGATCCACGACCTAACAGGCGGCTTCAAGTGCATTCGTAGAGAAGTGCTCGAGGCGATCGACCTCGAGAGCGTGCGGGCAGAGGGGTACGTGTTCCAGATCGAGGTCACGTACCGAGCGCTGCTCGCGGGCTTTACGGTGCGGGAGGTCCCAATCGTGTTCTGCGACCGTCGCGCGGGCTCCAGCAAGATGTCGGCACGCATCGCGCTGGAGGCGATGTGGCTGGTGCCACGTCTCCGGCGCAGCGCTGCGCTTGCCGTCCGCAACGCGCGTACGGCGGCGGAAACGCCCCAGCGAGCACTCCACCACGATCGCTGACTCCTAACGAAACCTGAACGTCACGACTAATGCTTCAAGGCATCCTTGCCTTGGATGAGCGTCCAACGTCCATTAGGCGCCACCCAGAGCGGAGCCTTCGAGCTCTCGAGCACCCGGGAGCGCGCCACACAGCGAGCCTCCGGCAGTCGCGCTGGTGTGATCGCCCTGTGCGGAATCGTGCTCACCGGGACTCTGGTCGCCGCAGCAGCGTCCAACACCGATTCGCTGCTGCCGGAATCCGTTCGCCCGATCCCTCGCTGGCTTGCCGGCCCCCTCGGCGCCTCCGGGATGGGGCTCGGCGCGTCGGGCCTGATCCTCGTGCTCGCGCTGATGTTCGCGTCCTACGTAATCGCTGTGCATGCAGCCGATCGCCTCTCGCCCCGCGCCGTGCTGATGACAATTGCCGCGCTGCACGCGCTCGTACTGCTCGCTCCCCCGCTGCTCTCGACGGACGTCTTCAGCTATCAGGCGTACGCCCGGATGGGCGCGGTGTACGGGCTGGACCCGTACCTAAACGGCCCGCACGCGATCGCGCTCGATCCGCTGTATCCCTTCGTCGGCGCGAAATGGGTTGGAACCCCCAGCGCCTACGGTCCGGTGTTCACGGCGCTCAGCTACTTCTTGGCGCCACTGTCAATCGTCTCGAGCGCATTCGCCTATAAGTCGATCGCAGCCGCAGCCAGCCTCGCCACAGTCGCGCTCGTGTGGAACGCCGCACGGCTGCGCGGAGTCGACCCGGTCAAGGCAGCGGCGCTGGTGGGCCTTAACCCGCTGATCGTGCTCTACGGCGTCGGCGGCGGCCACAACGACCTGTTGATGCTGGCCCTGCTCGTCGCCAGCGTGTCACTGCTGCTCAGCAACCGCCCCCGCGGCGGCGGAGCGTCGATCATGCTGGCGATCGGCGTGAAGCTGACCGCCGCCCTGTACCTTCCGTTCGCGCTTGCGGATGCGCGCGGGCAACGGGCAGATCGGCGCAGGCGCGAGACCGTGATCGGGGCGGGCGTGGCCGGCGGGGCCCTCGCGGTGCTTGGATTTGGGCTCTTCGGATCTGGCCCGCTGCACCTGCTCTCCACAGTCGCCGGAAACCAGAGCAGGGGCGACTGGCACAGCATCCCTGGCTTCATCTCGACGTACCTCGGACATACGGGCGGCCGCGTGACCGGGTATGCGCTCGCCGCCGGGTTCATGCTCGTGACCGCATGGCTTCTCCGTCGCGTTTGGCATGGTGAGCTCGATTGGATCGTCGCAGCCGGCTGGGCGACCGTCGCGATGCTCGTGACCGCGAGCTCGCTGCTGCCTTGGTACGTCGCGTGGCTGATGCCGTTTGCTGCGCTCGGCGGGGATCGTCGCCTGTGGCGGACGGCGATCATCCTGACCGGGGTCATGCAGGGAATTCAGCTCCTCGGCTATGTGCCGTATGGGAGGATCTTCGGGTAGGTCGGGTCACGGCCCACGCCTAACATGAAGCCATGAGCAGCGCGGTCGATAACTCAGGAGGCGTGGCGCGGTCGCTCCGGCTCCTGAGCGTGGTCGCCCCCGTTTATAACGAGGAAGGCACGATCGGAGAGTTCTACTCCCGGGTTTGCTCAGCGCTTCAGGGGGTCCCGTTCGAGCTCCTGCTGGTGGACGACGGCTCGACCGATGGATCCTCCGTCGAGCTCGAGACTCTCGCCGCCGGTGACCCCCGGGTTCGCGTCGTGTACCTGTCCCGCAACTTCGGGCACCAGACGGCGCTGACAGCGGGACTGGACCATGCGCGCGGCGACGCGGTCGTGATGCTCGACGCGGACCTTCAGGATCCGCCCGAGCTGATCGTGCGGATGCTCGACCACTGGCGCGCGGGCTGTGACGTGGTGTACGCCGTACGCGAGCAGCGCGACGGCGAATCGCGCTTCAAGCTGACCACCGCCGCCTGGTTCTACAAGCTGTTCGACAAGCTTGCCCAGGTCGAGCTGCAGCACAACTCAGGGGACTTTCGCCTGCTCGACCGCGCCCCCCTGGATGCGCTGCTGTCTATGCGCGAGCGAAATCGGTTTCTGCGCGGCATGACGGTGTGGGTCGGGTACACCCAGGCGGCCGTCCCGTACTGCCGCGATTCGCGCTATGCGGGCAAGACGAAGTACACGCTGTCGAAGATGCTCAGGTTCTCGCTGGACGCGATCGCGTCCTTCTCGCACCGCCCGCTTCAGCTGGCCACGCTGCTGGGGTTCTTGATCTCGACGCTCGCCTTCATCGCGATTCCGGTGGTGATTGCTCTGCGAATCGCCGGCTCCTATCTCCCCGGCTTCGGCTCGATCACGATCGCGATCCTGCTCCTGGGCGGAATTCAGCTGATCGCGCTCGGGATCATCGGCGAGTATCTCGGCCGGATCTACGACGAGGTCAAGGGCCGACCGCTATACCTGGTTCGCGCGCGGCGGAACATCTCCGAGCTCGAGATTCCCCCCGCTCCCGAGGCCCCCGTCGCGGCGCAGCGGACACCGGACGGATAGGTCGCCGACGGCTCTCGCCGGACGGCTCGGTCGGACCCCTAACCGCCTGCTGGGTTCGGGCCGTGCGAGCGGTCCACGACGTCGCCCCGGCCCGCAGAGCTCGCGGCGTCCCCGTCGGCCGCCTCGTTTCGGCCATCGGCTCGCTCGAGGGCGGTGATCCTGCCGGCCAGGCCTTTTATCGCGTCCGCGATCGGATCGGGGAGATGAACCCAGTCGGCGTCCGGCCCTTCGGGGCGGCGCCCCTCGACGCGGACGGGGTGTCCGGGGTTCCCAACCACCGTCGAGTTCGGGGGCACATCGTGGATCACAACGCTTCCTGCGCCGATCTTCGAGCCGTGGCCGACGGTGATCGGCCCGAGGAGCTTCGCTCCCGAGCCGATCGTGACGTTGTCCTGAACCGTCGGATGGCGCTTGCCGGTCGCAAAGCCGGTCCCGCCGAGAGTCACCCCTTGGTAGAGCGTCACGTCGTCCCCGATCTGTGCCGTCTCGCCGATCACAACCCCCATTCCGTGGTCGACGAAGAACCGCTCACCGATCTGCGCGGCCGGGTGGATCTCGATTCCTGTGAGGGCCCGGCTGATCGCGGCGATCGAGCGCGGCAGAAGCGGGATCCCAGCGCTGTACAGGGCACTCGCGAGCCGGTGTGCGAGCAACGCGTGCACTCCCGGCCACGTCGCCAGGATCTCGAGCTGGCTGACCCCGCGGGCTGCGGGGTCGCGACTCCTAGTGGTGGCAACACAGCCACGTATTTCGCGCAGAGCGCCGCGGATCACACCGATGCCGGCCAAGGCTGACAGCCTAGCTGGCGCGCTAGCCCGGCCCGCCGGCGTTCCGGCGACCTGAGACGCGAGTAAGGTTGCGCAATCGACGACGTGCTCATCATCAACCTCGCGAGCACCCCGGCGGTCAGCCATCCGCGCCGGGCAACGCTCCTAGATCTCGAGCCCGATGGGGTTCAGTGGCCTGACACCGGCGTGAACGTCCAGATCATGGAGCCAGGTCAGCCCAACTGCCGGTACCACAGCGAGCCGGTTCAAGAGGACTTCCTGGTGCTCTCCGGAGAGTGCATCGTGATCCTAGACGGCGAGGAGCGGCGACTACGGCAATGGGATTTCTTGCACTGCCCAGCCGGGAGGGGCCACGTGTTCGTCGGCACCGGGGACGGCCCATGTGCGGTGCTGATGATCGGCTCGCGGCGCGAGGATACCGCGCACTACCCGGTCAACGACGTGGCGGCGAAGTACGACGCGTCCGTGATGCGCGCGACGGACGATCCCACGGAGGCTTACGCCGACTGGAGGCAGGAGCCGTGGCGCCCAGCGCCGAACCCGTGGCCCCTGCACTAGGCGGAGCGCGGGCGCCGTTGTCGCACAGCCACTCGAGTCGTCCCGGCCAGGCAGGACCGCGGCGCCGGCCCGGCGCAAGGAAGCCACTCGCCTAGTAGCTCTAGCCGCGCAGGAGGATCAAACCGCTGGTCGGAGCCAGCGACACTGCGTTGGCATGCGAGAACCCGCTCCCGGAGTAGGTTCCGTGGAGGGCCACACGCCCCACTGACCCTGCGCTCGG
>JALYZY010000141.1 GCA_030948665.1 Actinomycetota bacterium
CGTGCCGATTCACGTCCTGCGCCATTACCTGGACAGCGGCGCAGGGTGACACGTGAAGTGGCCTGCACCGACCGGTACGCGGCCTCCAAAGCTGCCGGCGCACGGGGCAACCAACAGCACACATCCCGAACCGGCTCATCGCTTCGCACCCGACACACGTTCGCGCCGTGACACGGTCAGGAGGTTGCACGTCTCAACTGCATGGCCCGCCCCCGAACCAAACGACCCGTCTTTCTGGCATAGCGCATACGTCAAGCACGCGGATGAGGCGCGACTCTACCGACGGAGCGGGGAGCGGAAGCCACTGGTTGCGACTGCGGCGCGAGACCGCGCGGGACCGGGCCGCCGCAGTCGAGCGCCTCTAGGACCGGACATGGGCGTGGGTTGCGCTGAGCGAAGACGAGGAAGTCATACGCCAGTGTCCTCGGAGGCATGACCAGCGTGGCTTGGGCGTGGCCGGGAGCCAGAGGGGCAGTAGAGGTGCGGATCTCCCCGTCGCGGGCCGCCTGTCGCCCGGCCGCCGGACAGCCATATCGCGCCCAGCGGGTGACCATTACACCTGTGAGTTACCCGGCGGACGCGTGTGGTGAACAGGCGCGGAGCCGGTTTGCCCTTGACTCAGGGGATAGGGTGATCGGGCAGCGACCACCGGAGGAGGAACACATTGTCTGCTCGGGGAGACGAACCGGCGGCACCCAAGGCCTTCGCCGCCATGGACGTCGGTGACTGGAGACGGGTTGAGAGCTCGCCCGAGTTCGAACGACTCGTCGCAGCGCGCCGTCGCATCGTCATCCCGTCCCTGATCGTGTTCGTGCTCGTGTTCGGCACGTTTACGGTGCTGGCGGCCTGGGACCACCATTTCATGGCTCATCAGATTGTGAGCGGCTTCACCGTCGCCTATGCCTTCGCGTTGGGCTTGATCGTGATGACCTGGCTGCTTGCGTTCATCTACATTCGGGCATCCAACAGCCGCATCGATCCACTGGCCGAGGCCGTCGCAAGATTGGTGGGTGCACGCCAGCAGGCGGCAGACCCAGATCCCCAGCGACGTGGAGGCACCTCACCGGGTGGCGAGGTGGAGCCGTGATCGCGGTCGTGGTCGGGGCAGGCGAAGGCGTCCAAGCGCTGCCTCTTCTCGTGTTCGGCGTCGTCCTCTCGATCACCCTGGGCATCACCTTTTGGGCCGCCCGACGAACTCGCACCGCGACCGACTTCTGGGCCGCCGGCCGCGGCATCTCGGGTCTGCAAAATGGCCTGGCGATCGCCGGGGACTACATGTCGGCGGCCGCGTTCCTCGGCGTCTCGGGGCTGATCTTCCTCTTCGGCTTCGACGGGTACATCACGGGAGTGGCCGCGCTGGTGTCGTTCATCCCGGTGCTGTTGCTGCTGGCCGAGAGGATGCGCAACGCGGGGAAGTACACGATGGCTGACGTTCTGGCCTACCGCCTGCGCGCACGCCCCGCACGCACCGCCGCGGCCACCGGCACGCTCGCGGTCGTCGCCTTCTACCTGATCGCGCAGATGATCGCCGCGGGCGCGCTGATCCAGGCCCTCGCCGGGCTGGACTTTGCGATCGCGGTCCTGATCACCGGAACATGCATGCTGACCTACGTTCTCTTCGGCGGCATGCTGGCAACCACGTGGGTTCAGATCATCAAGGCCGTCCTGCTCCTGCTGGGCGTGGGCACGATGGCCATCTGGGTGCTGAGCCGCTACGGCTTCGATCCCTTCCACATGCTCCACCGCGCCGCGGTCAACTCCAAGAAGCCGGCCTCCTTCCTGGGTCCCGGATTGTTTTTCAAGACACCGTGGGACACCGTGTCGACGTGCATGGCCTTTGCCCTCGGGACAGCCGGCCTACCGCACATCCTGATGCGCTTTTTCACCGTGCCCAACGCCAAGGTCGCGCGCGGCTCGGTGGGGTGGGCGGTTTGCTTCATCGGCATGTTCTACGTGTTCGTGTCGATGGTGGGCTTCGGCGCGGTGGCGGTGCTCGGCGAAGGGGCGACGAAGGCCGTCGGCAAGGGAGGCAACCTCGCCGCGCCGTTGCTTGCGCAGGGGCTGGGAGGCGGCAAGGGCACCGTGGGTGGCGACGTGTTCTTCGCCACCATCTCAGGCATCGCTTTCGCCACGATCCTCGCCGTCGTCTCCGGCTTGGTGATCTCGGCGTCGGGCGCGGTGGCGCACGACCTGTGGAGCAATGTGATTCGGCCCGGGCGCTCTTCCGATCGCGAGGAGGTCCGAGTCGGTCGGATCGCCGCCGCCAGCATCGGCGTCATTGGGATGGCGCTGGCAATCCTGGCCGGCCCGGGCTTCAACATTCAGTTTTTGGTCAGCCTCGCCTTCGCGGTCGCGGCCAGTGCGAACTTCCCCGCCCTGCTGCTCGCCGTCGTATGGAGGCGATTCACCACGGTCGGGGCGCTGAGCGGTGTGGCAGTTGGGCTGGTCTCCTCGATCACCCTGATCGTGCTGTCGCCTGCAGTGTGGTCTGGCCCCGCGAAGGACGCCCCCGTCTCACTCACCAATCCCGCCCTGATCTCGATTCCCCTGGCCTTCATCGCCTGCATCGTCGGGACTCTGCTCTCCCACGAGCCCAGCGCCGAGAACGCCTACGCGGAGCTGCGGGTTCGTGCCGAGTCCGGGATCGGTGCCGAACTCGCCGGCGCCAAGCCGGAGTCCGCGGGACAGTCGCGGCGCGCGCGTTCGCGCAGACCCACGACGGCGCCCGGCACGCCCGCCGGCGACGCATCGGCGGGCGCGTAGCGGCCGAGCGAGAATCGGGTCGTGCCAGCACCCGGATAGAACCACCTGTAAGCATTCTTTACATCCGTGCGCTCGGAAACCTGCTCGACAATGCGCTCCGTCACGGTCGTTCCCCGATCGTCGTGACCGTCAACGGGCCGCAGGGCACCGTTCGCGATCACGGCGACGGCTACCCCGACACCCTGCTGCGCGACGGTCCTCAGCCGTTCCTCTCGGGTGAACGCTCGCGCGGGCAGGAACCCGGCCATGGGCTGACGATCGCGGCTGCGCATGCGGCAGCGCTCGGCGCCAAGCTGTCCCTGGCGAACGCGCGCGGCGGTGGCGCTTGCGCGATCCTGACGCTACCTGCCGACCCCTCCGCGCGTCGCAAGCTGTGAGGTGGGGCTACTCGTACTGCAGCGCCTCGAGCACGTTCAAGCGCCCCGCCCGCCGCGCCGGAACTATCGCCGCGACCAGTCCCGCAATGACCGCGGCGATCACGAACACGACCAGGGTGCCGACCGGAATCGTGAACGCGGGGTACTTGATCGCCACTCCAACCATCAGCGCGAGTACGACACCTAGTGGGATACCGACGGCGGCGCCCAATAGGGCGGTGATCACGCTCTCGTGCCTGATCATGCGGCGCACCTGCCGTCGCGTCATCCCCACGGCGCGAAGCATCCCAAGCTCTCGGGTGCGCTCGAACACGGTGAGGACCAGTGTGTTGACGATCCCGAACACGCTGACCACGATCGACAGCGACAGCAGGACGTAGAGCAGATTCAGCAGCATCGTCAGTCCCTGCAACTGGTTGCGAGTGAACTGGGTCTTGGTCTGCAGCTTCGAATCGGGGAATGCGCGAAGTGCCCCGTTCAACAGCTTCGTGTTCGCGGGAGTGACCCCGCCCCGGATGTCGACCAGGGTGAAGACATTCGCGGGGTCCTGGTAGGTGGCGTCGAATCTCGCGGTCGAGATAGTCACATCCCCAAACGGAGAGCCGCCCTTGGGCGGCGCGATCACACCTAGCACCCTCAGATGCAGCACGGCGCCGGTCGGGGTTCGCACCGACAGCGGCGAGCCGAGGTGCAGGTGAAACGAGTTTGCGTAGTCCTTCGTGACCATGGCCCCGTTCTGTCCCAGTTGCGCCGGGGTGCTCGGGCTGCCGACCTGGTATTTGACGGAGATCACCCTGCTTACGTTCGGTGCAACGCCGCTCACCGTCACCGACGAACCGAAGGCCCTACCCTCCCCGGCGCGCACCCCCGAGACCACTTCGACGCCTGGGACGCCGACCAGCGCTCTCCCGGCTGCGACACCGAGCGGAGTGAAGTTGTCGGTCGAGGTGAGGGCGTAGTCGGCAACGAACACCTGGTTGACCGAGTCCTGAAAACGCGCCTTCAGGCCGGCGGCAAGCACCCCGACCAGCGTGACAAGGGTGAGCCCGATCATCAGCGCCGAGGCTGTTGACGCGGTGCGGGTTGGGTTGCGGGCGGCGTTCCCACGTGCCAGTGATCCTGCACTTTCCCCCAGCCTCGCCGCCGGCCAGCCCAGGACCCTAGCCAACGGGGGCACCAGCTTCGGGGTCAGCATCGCCACTCCCAGGAACAACGCCAGCGTCCCGAGGCCGATCGCCAGTAGCCGCTGCGCCGTGCTGAGCCCGCTCACGAACAGGCCCACGAGCATCAGCGCCACCGCGACAACGATCGTGACGGCTGCTGGATAGGAACCCAGGCGCGCGAGTCGGGAGGGCGGCAGTACCGCTCCCTCCCGAACCGCGGCGATCGGTGGAACGCGGGTAGCTCGCAGCGCTGGACGCATCGCAGCGGCAAGCGTGATCAGAATCCCGACGAACAGCGAGACGACGATCGTTCGGGTTGCGAACACAGCGCTCGCCTGCGGCAGATCGATTCCGAACGAGACGAGCAGACTGTTCAGGCCCTTCGCGAGCGCCAGCCCCAGGAACAGGCCGGTGACCGACGCAAGCAAGCCGATGATGAAAGCCTCGAGCAGCACCGAGCGCAGCACTTGACGGCGCGTGGCGCCGAGCGTGCGCATCGTCGCGAGCTCCCTGGTGCGCTGGGCGATCGTGATCGACAGGGTGTTCGCGATCACGAAGCTACCGACGAACAGCGCCACCCCGCCGAACGCCAGCAGGAAGTCCTGGAAGATGCTGAGAAAGCCGCTGGTGTCCTTCGTCGCCTGCCGGGCTTCCGCCTGGCCGGTCTTGACCTGCGCGCTGGCCGGCAACAGTGGCCGGATCTCGCCGACCAGCTGCCGCGACGTCACGCCGCGCCTAGCTGCCACGTTGATTGTGTCGAACATCCCGTGCTTGTGGAACAGCTGCTGGGCGGTCGCCAGGGCGAAGACCGCGATCGTCGCCCCGCCAAGCGAGGAGACCCCGGCGAACTTCACAATCCCGGTGATCCTGAAACGCTGTTCGGGACCGCGTGCGACGACACCAATTGTCTGCCCCAGCGAGTAGTGGGTGTTACTGGCGGTCGAGGAGTCGATGCCGATCTGATCCGGACCGGTCGGCCAGTTGCCGGTCGTGAGCGTCAGCGGATTGAAGCGCTGACCGCTCTGGCTGTGGCTGAATGCCAGCCCGGAGCCGCCGCCTCGCGAGATCACCTTGCCGTCATGGCCGACCAGCTGAGCAGTGTCAACGATCCCGCCCGATGCCAGCGACACACCCGGCAGGCCCTCGACGCGCGTCACCAGCGAGGCCCTCAGCGAGGGGGGAGCTATGTTTCGCCCGCCGCCGCCGGTCGTCCCGATCGCGCTCTTGCCCGTGATCACTGCATCGGTGTGCTTGTAGACGGTGGTGAACACGGTCGAGAACGCGGACTTGATCGTGTCTGTCAGCACGTAGGTGCCGCTAACCATCGCGACCCCGAGGATGATCGCGATCGCCGTCAGCACCGCGCGCACCTTGCGGCCGAGCAGTCCCTTGAGCGCGACGCGGATCATTGCCCCAGGGTGCTCATCACCTCGAGCACTTCGGCCGCGGTCGCGCCGATCATCTCCTTGACGATCAGTCCGTCGGCGAGCAACAGGATCCGGTCAGCGATCGAGGCGACACGGGCGTCGTGCGTGACCATCACGATCGTCTGCCCGTAGGCGTCTGCTGAGTCTCGTAGAAGGTCGAGGATCTCGCTCCCGGTCTTCGAGTCAAGGTTGCCGGTGGGCTCGTCGGCAAGCAGAATCGTCGGACGCGTGATCAGCGATCTGGCGATCGCAACCCGCTGCTGCTCGCCGCCCGATAACTCCGAGGGCCGGTGCGTCCGGCGATCGGTCAGCCCGGTCTTGCGCAGGAGCTCCTCGAGCCATTCGTCGTCTGGCCGCTCGCCGGCGATCGAAAGCGGCAGCAAAATGTTCTCCTGCGCGTTCAGCATCGGCAGGAGGTTGAAGAACTGGAACACGAAGCCGATGTGCTCGCGGCGCAGGAGGGTGAGCTTCGCGTCGCCGAGTCCCGTGATCTCCGTGCCAGCGATGACCACGGTTCCGCTGGTGGGCTTGTCGAGCCCGGCGAGGGTGTGCATCAGCGTCGACTTGCCGGACCCAGAAGGTCCCATGACTGCGACGAGCTTCCCAGCGTCGATGTCAAGGGACACGCCTCGCAGCGCGTCCACCGCGGTTGAGCCCTCGCCATATCGCCGCGTCAGGCCACGCGCCTCGACGACGTGGTTGTCGTGCGGCATAACAGGCGATTCCTGCATCAGGCTCCGTTCGCGGGAGGGGTCGGCTTCTGCATCCATCGTCCCCGGACTCCGCTGGTGGCAAGTTTAGGTCTGGCGTGCGATCCGCGTGTCGCCGGGATCGTCCCCTCGGCCGGCGCCGTGCTCGAAGAATGCGCTGACCCAGTCAGGGTCGACCGGATCGATCAGCGACTCCCTCAGCGCCTCATCGAGGTCTGGGTAGCCGGATCTGCCGAGCTGTTCGAGCGCGGCTACGACGTCGTAGCTGGTCTCTCGAGGCTCCGGGATTCCCGCGTCGACAACCATCCAGAATGCTCCGGGCCGGCCCTCGTAGGGCATCCCGACGCTTCCCGCGTTGGCGTAGGTCAGGCTCGGATCCACGCTGCGGATCATCTGCTGATGGGTGTGGCCACCGACCACAAGGTGCTCCTCGACCCCGGTCAGGGCTTCCGCGAGCACTTCGGACGGTGTGATCCTGGTCAGGATCTCATCGTCGCGCCGCGGCGAGCCGTGGCAGAACTGAACACCATCTAGCGCCAGCGAGATCGGCCACGTGGCGAGCCGGTCCCGCCAGCGCTTGGTTAGCGCCCTCGCGCTCCAAGACGCTGACCGTCCTGCGGGGTCGTACGCCATCTGCTTACCGTCGTACGCCGTCACCGTCTCTCGCTCGCTGTTCCCGCTGACCCAGTGCACCGGCTCGAGGCGGGCGTCGATCAGGTCGAGCACCTCGGCGACCATCGGGCCGCCGACCACGTCTCCGGGGACGACGATCGCATCCACCGGCTCCCGGTCGACCTCGCCGAGCACCGCCCGAAGCGCCGGCAGGTTGCCGTGGACGTCGGCGAGGACAGCGATCCTCATGCCTACCTGGCGCGGCGGGCGAGGTAGATAGAGGTCACGATTGGTGCCAGGAGCGTGACGACGAGTAGCGCGATGCCCAGGACTTCAGTCGCCGTGCTGGGGCCACCTGTACACGACTCGGGGCCCCCATTCGTACTGACGCATGCCTGGGTGCTAGTGCCGACGCCGAACCAGGTCATGAACACTGCCGCGGCCAACCCGCCGGGAAGGATCAGCGTCCCGATCAGCTTGTCGCGGGTGGTCCACAGGGATGAGCTCCAGAGGAGTATCAACCCTGCGATCCATCCGATCCCCCACAGGAGTCCGCCGAACAGCAGCAAGAAGATCGCCGCCCACTCGTGGGTGCCGCGAGTGCGCACACGCAGCGCGGTTTCGGGCTGCTGCGCGGCGATGATCTCCTTCGGGTCTCCAAGCCGGTCGAGAACCGTGAGCACCTCCGCGTCCGACATACCCGAGTCGGTCGCCTCGGAGAGATGCGACTCAACTTCTGCGAGCGGGTCGCGCATCACCGAACGGGGTAGCCGACGCCCGTCGTGGCGCAGATCATCGAGGTACGCGGCCGCCAGCGGGTGCAGCGTCGTCGTGGTCATCCAGGTGCTCCAGTCTCGAGCAAGGCGTCTACGGAGTCTCGAAAGCGCACCCACTCGACGGCGAATCCGCCGAGGAGCGCGTTACCGGCTGAGGTCAGCCGGTAATAGCGGCGTGGGGGTCCAGAGGGGGACTCCCGCCAGGTGGTGTCAACGACGCCCTCCTTGCGTAAGCGCCCCAGGAGGGGATAGAGGGTGCCTTCGGTGGTGACCAGACCGTCGGCTTGCGCCAGCGTGCGCACGATCTCGAAGCCGTAGCGCTCGCCCTCGCGCAGCAATGCAAGCACGCAGAACTCGAGGACTCCCCTGCGCAGCTGCGAGATGGCGGTATCACTGACCCCCGGTACCATGCGGCACAAGGTAGCTGGCTGCACCAAGCAAGTCAAGCTGTCGCTTCGGCCGGATATAGACGCGCTTTGCGTTTGTTGCGTCTAGCGCCGCTTTCGTCAGCTGGATCACTGCAGGGCGCCTGCCAACCGGTTCGCGGCGCCCGGAGCCGCCCGGGCGAGGAGCGGGCTCCGCACCGCCACCGAGGCGGCGGTACGAAGCCCGCTAAGTAGAGCCGAGCCTACAGGCCGGTGGATGCTCCGCTGCCGACCGGCCCGCTGACGCTGGCGGTCGCGCGGCCGTTGCCGCTGGCGCCGCTGATCCCTTGCGCGACGCGCGATCCGAGATCGGAGTCGACCTGGGTCCAGTAGTTGATGACCCGCTGCTGGATCTCGGGCGTCACCGCGTTCGTCGCATGACCGACGATGTTCGAGACCAGGTGGTCGCGGTCGGTCTCCGACAGGACCTCACGCCACAGCGTCCCGGGCTGACCGAAGTCGCTGTCCTCACTGTGCAACGTGTAGGCGTGGCGCACGATCTCCGCGCCCTCGACACCCCAGGCAAGATCCATGAAGCTCGGATCTGCCTTCGGGCCACCATGGCTGTTGGGCGCGTACACCGGCTGATTGCCGCCGTGCTGGTAGCGCATCGCCCCGTCCTTGTTGTAGCTATGCACGGGTGCCTTGGGCTGGTTGATGGGGAGCTGCAGGTAGTTGGTCCCGATCCGGTAGCGATGCGTGTCCGGATAGCTGAACAGCCGCCCGAGCAGCATCTTGTCGGGGCTCGGACCGATTCCCCGGACCATGTTCGCCGGCTCGAACGCAGCTTGCTCGACCTCGGTGAAGTAGTTCTCCGGGTTGCGATCGAGAACCATGCGGCCGATCGTGATCGGCGGGTAATCGCCGTGCGGCCAGACCTTGGTCAGGTCGAACGGGTTGAACCGGTAATTCGCCGCCTCGGCGATCGGCATGATCTGCATCTCGAGCCGCCACTCGGGGGCGTCGCTCTTCGCGATCGAGTCGAACAGGTCACGGAGATGGAAGTCGGGCTCTTCGGCGACCATCCCCTTGGCCTCGTCGTCGGTGAAGTTCTCGATGCCCTGAACCGTCTTGAAGTGGTACTTGACCCAGAACTTCTCGCCTCCGGCGTTCTCCCATAGGAACGTGTGGCTTCCATACCCGTTCATGTTCCGCCACGTGCGGGGAGTGCCGCGGTCGCTCATCAGGAACGAGACCTGGTGAGCGGACTCTGGTGACAGTGTCCAGAAATCCCACTGCATGTCGTTGCTGCGAAGGTGGGTGTCGGGCAGGCGCTTCTGCGAGTGGATGAAATCCTGGAACTTCGACGGGTCGCGAACGAAGAAGATCGGCGTGTTGTTGCCGACCAGGTCGTAGTTGCCCTCCTGCGTATAGAACTTGATCGCAAAGCCGCGTGGATCGCGCACCGTGTCGGCGCTGCCGAGTTCGCCGGCGACGGTCGAGAAGCGAAGGAAAACAGGAGTCCGCTTACCTACTTCTGAGAGGAAGTCGGCCTTGCAGTACTGGGTGACGTCCTCGGTCACCTCGAAGAAGCCATGGGCACCACCGCCCTTGGCGTGCACTACACGCTCGGGCACCCGCTCGCGGTTGAACTGGGCCATCTTCTGGATGACGTAGTGGTCTTGGAGCAGGATCGGGCCATCCGGGCCAACCGTCAGTGAATGCTCATCGCTCCCCACCGGTATCCCTGCATCAGTGGTTGTGCGCGGTGGCTGCTGCTCACTCATCTATTGGTCTCCTATCGGGTTGCGGTTAAACAGGCGGGGCACAGTCCCCAGAACGTGACCTCTGCCTCGTCGATCACGAAGCCCTCGGAGGCCGCCGGAGCGAGGCACGGCTGAACGCCGACCACGCAGTCCACGTCGGCGATCGCCCCACACGAGCGGCAGACGACGTGGTGATGGTTGTCCCCGACGCGCGTCTCGTAGCGGGTCGGGCTACCAGCTGGTTCGATGCGGCGGACCAGGCCGGCCTCGGTGAGCGCCGCTAGCGCGTCATAGACGGCCTGCGTCGAGACCGCCCCGATGCGGTCCCGTACGGCCGTGCCGATCCTCTCGACGGTCAGGTGCTTGCCCGAGCGGACCTCGGCGAGCACCGCCAGCCGTGCGGCGGTTACGCGCAAGCCCGCTGTTCGCAACGCCTCTGCCGGCGTGGCAGCGGCGTGGTCGTCCGAGATCACGCCGCTGACGCTATCAACTTTCGTACTCTGACCAAGACTTGATCAGTTCCAGCGAGCCGGCCCGTGGAGGTAAAAGTACCCGCCACCGCCACCCCAGCCGTAGCCCGTGGCCGGATCGCCGCCCCCGCCGCCGTAGTCGTAACCGGTCGACGGATCGCCGCCGGAGGCCGCGGCCGAGCCGCCCCCGGCACTGGAGGTGATCGCGAACGATGCGCCGTCGCTCGAGAGCTGTGAGGGCTCTGCCCCGGCTGCCCCGGTCTGCGGGTAGGAAATCGCGCCGGACGCGTCGGGGCTCAGTGCAACTGGCTGCGCGGTCCAATGAGGATCAGAGATCGGTCCGGTGTGACCGCCGCTCGTCGCCGCCGCATTCGTGAAGCTCACCTTGCCGAAGCTCGCCAGTGGCAGGGGCTGACAGTTACCAGCCGGGTCACACGCGGACGGCGCCTCTGCGATCCACTCGGCCGTTGAGGTGTCCGGGGCGCTCATCTGGACTGTCCGTGTGACCGCGCGGCCGGCGGTCTGGTCAGCCAGCGAGACGGTCACGGCCGATCCATTGACGGACACCTGAGCGCTGATCCGATCGCCCGGCTTGATCGGCACGTCGAGCGTCACGGGACCGGCCGGCACCAGCTCGTACCACGCGTAGTAGTAGGGCTGTCCATTGGCGTTGCAGTCGGATTGCGTGCCAGTCTGCTCCAGCGCGGCAGATTGATTCGAGTCCCCGCCAAGTCCGACCCAGTAGGCCGAGTACGAGCTCCCGCTCGTACAGCTGACAGCGGGCTGCACCCAGCTGGCGGCCACACTGGAGAAGTTGCTTGCGCCGGCGATGTACCCGGACCAGTTGCCGCTCACAGCCAGTGTCGCGGCCGACGCACTCGACGCCGCCACCGCGATCGCGGCGCACGCAACCGATCCCGCGAGAACCCCATTGCGCAGTCGGTACAGAGACATGCGGACCTCCCGTCCAGTTGACAGAGGCTCAGTCTCGATGCCACGCGTAAGAGGTCGTTCGGAGCTTGCGAAGAGTGACCTACGAACTGCCGAAGAACGACATATGGGACTCCCGGGACGGTGACACTAGCCTTCTGCCGATGCTGCGAGAGGTCGCCGAGTACCCGAACTCATTCATCGCGCTCGGCTCAGGGGTGGAGCGTCTCGAGACCCCGCGGTTCACGCTCTGCATGGAGCGGCTCGCGAGCTCGAACACCGTGCAGCGCCAGCGCTTCGCCGCAGATCAGGTCGACGACGTCCTCGGCGAAGTCAGGTCGCTGCTGCGAGCCCGCGGGCGCACCAGGACGCAGTGGGAGATCGGCAGCGCCGCCGAGCCTTCGGGCCTGGTCGACCTACTGCTCGAACGGGGGCTCGTCCACGACAGCGAGCCGTTCGCGACGACGGCTCTGGTGCTCGACGAGCAGCCACCGGCGCCTGTCGGCGCCGAGGCACGCAGGGTCCGCACTTTCGAGGAGTTCATGGCTGCGGTGGAAGTCCAGCGGGAGGCGTTCTGCGTGTCCGCGGCAGAGATCTCGCAGCGTCGCGCGGAGCTCGAGGACCAGTGGGAGTCCTCGTCGATGATCATGCACGCAGTGTGGATCGACGGCCGGTTGGTCGGCGCCGGACACTGCGCTGCCACTCCATACGGCCTGGCGCTATTCGGGGGAGCGACTTCCAAACGCGCGGGGACGTGGCGCCTACCGTGCACTGATCCACGCCCGCTGGCAGCACGCGCGCGCAAGGGGCGCCCCCGCGCTCCTCACCCAGGCTGGGGCGATGTCCCGGCCGATCCTCGAGCGCCTGGGTTTCAGGCGGATCGATTACATTCATATGCTTGTAGACGACTTCGGCGGGTCCTCTACCTGACCGGGGCAGGGGTCGGTGAGAGCCGCATCGCTCGCCTCACTCCGTCCGGCAGCAGCCAGTTCAACCGGCCCAGCAGCTTCATCGTGGCGGGTACCAGCAGCGCCCGCACGAGCGTCGCATCGAGGAAGATCGCCGCCGCAAGCCCTACTCCGAACTCCTGTAGCCCGACGAACCGCCCGAAGCCGAATCCGGAGAACGCCGCGATCATGATGATCGCCGCCGCGGTGATGATCCGGCCGGTGTGCTGGAGGCCGTACGCGACCGCGTGCTCGTTCTCGTGGGTGTGGTCCCACTCTTCGCGCATCCGCGAGAGCAGGAACACCTCGTAGTCCATCGAGAGCCCAAACAGCACCGCAAACAGGAAGATGGGTATCCAGCCCTCGATCTGAGGCGAAGTGTGCATCCCCAGAAGCGTGTGGCCGAGCCCATTCTGGAAGAACACGACCAGCACACCGTAGGTCGCCGTGACCGACAGGAGGTTCATCAGCACGGCCTTGATCGGCAGGATCACCGACCGGAACGCCCGCAACAGCAGGAAGTAGCTGATCACGAGCACCGCCATCACCAACCATGGAAATGCTCCGTACGCCTTCGCCAGGAAATCGACCCCGAACTCGGCCGCGCCCGTCACCAGCACCCGGCCTGGGAACCGTGCGGCGGGCACGTAGCGGTTGCGGATTCGGTGTACGAGGTTCACCGCCGCCACGGTTCCCGAGTCGCTGAAGCCCGCTGCGCGGATCTGCGCGATCTGATTGCTCGAATCGAGCAGGCTCGCCGCGTGCGCCCGCGTGACCGGCAGCAGCGCGGGAGCAATGACGGAGGCAGGATTGATGGCGGGATCGGCCCGGAGCAGCGCCACCAATCGCAGCTCTGCGGCCCGCACCGGAGCAGACAGCGCGCCCCCGGGGCGTCCGGTGTCGACTAGGACCTGGTGCGGAGAAAGCGACCCAGGTCCGAGCGTGCGCTCGAGGAGGAACAAGCCGTCGGTCGCGTTCGTGCCGCCCGGAGTGCTGCGATTGTCGCCGCCGGTCACCTTCAGCTGCAGGGCGGGTGCCGCGATTGCCAGTAGCACCGCGGCGGATGCGACGAGCACGGGAATCGGACGGCGCATGATCGTGCGCGCCAGCCGGACCCACATCCCGCCGTCGCTGGCCGCACGTCGTGCGAGGACGGATCGAGGGACGATCCGCAGGGAGTTGACCCTGCGCCCGAGTAGCGAGAGCAGCGCGGGCAGCAACGTGGCGGATGCCGCAATGCTGACCAGCGGTACCAAGAGTCCGCCGATGCCCATCGAGCGGATGAACGGAAGCGGCATGAACGCAAGCAGGGCCAGGCCTACGGCCACCGTCGACCCGGAGAACAGAGTCGCTCGCCCCGCCGTCGCCATCGTGACCATCAGGGCTTGCTCGGGATCTTGATGGCGGGCGAGCTCCTCGCGGTATCGGAACACCACCAGCATCGAGTAGTCGACAGCGATCGCGATTCCGATCAGCGACACGATGTTGGTCACATAGGTGGCCATCGACAGCAGGTGGGCGGCGATCCAGACTCCCCCGAGCGTCGTTGGAATCGTGATCATCGCGAAGGCGATCGGGACCAGAATGCCGCCGAGCGTCGCGAACATGAAGGCCAACACCACCAGCGCAATCGGGACTGCAGTCAGCTCGCCGCGGGCCAGGTCCTGGCTGTAGAGGGGCTGTTCGTCGTGGTTGAGCGCCGGAAACCCAGTCAGGTACACCCGAGCGCCCGGAATCTGGCCGACCGCACTTCGGACGGCCTCGGTGCGATCTGAGGCCTTTGAGTTCTGTAGCGAGGTGTTGATCTGGGCGTAGAGAACACCCGGGGCCGCCCGCTGGACCGGCCCTGGCTTGCCGTTGGTGAGCAGGCTCGCAGCTCGATGCGCGGCCGCCTCCACGGTAAGCGGACTCAGCGGAGCGCCCGTCGATTGCACAACCAGCGTGAATGCGCCGTCGCTTCGCTGGTGGAACTTGTCGCGCAGGATGTCGAGACCGCGCTGAGACTCCGAGCCGGGGACGGAGAACTGGTTGGAGAGCAGGGAGCCCAGGTTCGAGGCAGCGAGACCCCCCAGGGCGAACAGCACCAGCCAGGTCCCGAGCACCACCGCCCGGTGTCGGATCACGACCTTCGTCAGCGTCCGCATCTGGGCGATGTTAGGCGGTCGCTATTCCCGGCTTGTGTGAGCATTGTCACCGTCCGGCACAGCGCTCGACGGTGGGCGGTTACGACGCCAGAATCAGCGTCATGACGCTGCGCACGAAGCGCTCGTAGCGCTCCGGGGAGAACTGCTCTGAGTCGGTCAGGACCATCCGTCCCGCCTCCTCGCTGAGGTCTCGCACCGCGCGCGCCGCAAGCTCCGCGTCGAGGTTGTAGGGCAGCTCGCCGCGGCGGACCACTCATGCACCAGCTGCTCGATCCGCTTGAGCATCGTCGCGCGGTTTCGTTCGACATGCGCACGCACCACCGCCGGGGTCCCTTCGAGCGGCAACAGGATGATCCGCCACGTGGCGGGCCGCTGGCCGACCGCCTCGAGGAACCGCTTGACCCCGGACGCAAGCACCTCAGCCGGGTCCTGCTCTCCTGGGTCGCTTGGGACCACGTGTTCCAGCTGGTGCAGCGAATAGAGCTCCTCACGCTCGATCAGGCAGCGCAGCAGCGCTGAGAGGTCAGGGAAGTGGTCGTATACAACCGGCCGGGTGACGCCCGCCGTCCGGGCGATCGCCTCGATCGAGACGCCGCCGTAGCCCTGCTCGACGATCACGGCGAGCGCAGCGTCGAGCAGCTGCTCGCGGCGCTGCTCAGGCGGCATCCGCGCCGCGTACGGCCGACGGGGCTTACGGGATTTCGCTCTAGGAGCCTGTGCTCTAGCCATCGGCGCGCGTGAGGCTAGCGCACGGCAAGCTACACTCGCGCAGCTTTGGTGTCTGATCCGACCCATACCAGACCGGGCGCAAACACGGCCCTGTGGCCCTCCTTCACGTTCCGCTTCCGGGCTCGCACGCGCCGGTTTAACCCGGCCGACTATCGGGTGCGCGGCACCTGAGCCGCGGTACGCCGACCACGGGTCGGCAGCCCTGACGACTCACCCCGGGGCCGGCCCGGTAACCGAACGCCCCGATACCGTGCCCGCTTCGTCGTTCGGACGCAGCTCGGGGCCTGGTGGTTAGCGCGAGGCGGAGCGGGGCACACCCCGTCAGCAGCCCACGCTCCTCGAACCGATCGGGCGGCGCGTCCCCCGGCACGCCGACTTAATCGCTTAACCGACGGAGATATTACCCGTGGCCCCGGGTCTCACGCGGCACTCTGCGCAACAGGGAACCGTAAGCGGTGTACTGCCGAAAATGAGCTAAGTCGGCTCCTCGAGTGCGCAGCGGTCCCAGTCGAACGGCCGCGCGAGTGCCCGCAGCCGGCGGTCGTTGTCCTGCCAGTCGCGCTTGACGTGGCGGCCAATCACGACCGCGCCGACCGGGCCGGCGCCCGCCGCCTTCAGCGCTGCTGCGGCGCTCTGTGCGTTGCACCCTGTTGTCCATGTGTCGTCGATCAGAAGCACCGGCGCTCCATCGAGCCGTCTCGCGCAGACGAACTTCTCGCGGCTGAACTCGCGGCCGGCGAAGTCGCGCGCCGAGCGCCGAAGGAGCCGCTCGTGGCGGCCACGCGTGGGACCCACGAGCTCGCTCACGATTCGCCGAAGCGGATGGCTCTCGTCGCGCTCGCGGTCGCCCGATGGAACGGTGGTGACGATCGGGAAGCTGGCGGCCTGCGCGGCGGCGGCCACGCAGGATTCGTGCGCATCCAGGTAGCGCCAGAGGACGGCCGCGAGCCGCGCGCTGAGGCGGCGTGCGACGACGCCGCTCAGTCGCTTGTAGCTGGCCAGTTCGTGATGGAGCTGCTCGCGGGCGATGCTGTAGGAGATCGGCGCGATCGCGTCGGCCCACTGCTCGGTGTGCGCACAGACGTAGCAGCGGTCAAAGCCGTCCGTGAACGTGAAGCAAATGCGGCACACGTCAGGGCCCCGCCTCGGAGCGAGCATGTAGTTCTCATATGGCGCGCTCAGCTCGCGGACTGTGGGCATGCGGGCGCAGGGCCTAGGCGCTTCCGGTTATGCGACCAGTGCGTCCGAAGACGTAAGCCGCTCGACTGCCGTGGTTATCTCGCCCGGAGAGCTGACCACCTGTATGCCTGGCCGTCGCGCAAACGCCCTCGCCCACTCTTGCTCCAGCAGCGAATCGAGGAGGAACACGGGCCTACCCTGCTCGAGTGCCAACCGCGCCTGCATCCTGGACCCGCTGGTCTGCGCGGCCTCGACGATCACCGTCGCGAGCGCGAGCCCGGACATCGTTGCGTTGCGCATCGGGAAGGTTCGCCGGGTGGGCGGGGCATCGGGCCAGAACTGGCTCACGACCGCGCACTGGGCGGCGATTCTGCGCTGGAGCGCGGCGTTCTCCGGGGGAAAGGAGCGGTGAAGCCCTGTCCCGATCACCGCGATCGTGCGCCCACCGCTCGATAGCGCCGCCGAGTGGGCGGCGGTGTCGATACCGGCGGCCAGTCCCGACGCCACCGTGTAACCCCGCTCAGCGAGGTGCCTGGCGATCGCGCGAGCACGGGAAACGCCGGCCGGGGTCGCTCTTCTGGCGCCGACGACAGCTACGGAGTGCGCATCGGCGGGCTGAAGCTGGCCAGCGACGAAGATCAGCGGGGGCCGATCGTGCACGGCCCGCAGGTTCTCCGGGTAGTCCGCGTCGAGCAGCGTCAGCAGCCGGATCCCTTCCTTGGACCAGCGGCCGATGTCTGCGGCGGCTGCGTCGATCCTAGGGCGTTCGCCCACGCCGGGGTCCTCGGTCTCGAACAGGCTGTCCTGCCCGGTTGTCTCGGTCAGCTCGTCCCGCAGAATCGCCAGAGCGCTTCCCGCGTTCTCGACGAGATCCGCGTACACGCCCCAAGGGCGGTTGCCGGAGCGCAGCAGCGCGACGAGCGCGGCTGTCTCGGTCGACTCGCTCACGGATCGAGCCTACTGGCGCCCGGGGACGGGCTACGCACCTCGTCCCGAGCCGCGATCGTGCGGATCTGTCCCGGACGAGCCGGTGTCAGCCGACGCGCTCGGCCGGCTCGCCTGCCGCCGTCGTGCTCTCGGCGCTCGTCCGATGCGGCGCTTCGGCGCCGGCTGGCTCGCTCGCGGGAGTCGTGCTCGCGGGAGCTGTGCTCCCGGGCGTCGCGCCGCTCTCGGCAGTTGTGCTCCCGGGCGTCGCGCTTGCCGGCGGGCCGCTCTCGGCAGTTGTGCTCGCGGGCGTCGCCGTTGCCGGCGGGCCGCTCGCGGTCTGCTCGCTCGCGTGGGCGGTGCGCTCGGCGCTCGCCGGATGCGGCGCTTCACCGCCGGTAGGCGTTGTGCTCTCCACGTTCGGTGTCGGCGAAACCAGCACTGCGTCGCTCTCCGGGGTCAGCACCACATCGTTGACCGGCAAGGTGTGATCGGCGCTGTCCGGTGTCACCACCGCGTCGCTCGTCGGGGTCAGCACCACGTCACTATCCGGGGTCGTTGCGTACCCGGGCTCGGTTGTCCGGGTCATCATCTCGTCGTGGCGATCACCGCTCATCGCATCCCTGAAGTCACGAAGGCCCCGGCCGAGTGAACGCCCAACTTCGGGAAGACGCTTCGGTCCGAGAACCAGGAGCGCCACCACAAAAATGAAGATCAGGTGCGTCGGCTGAAGGATGTCTCCGATTCCCATTCGCGACAGCTTAGCTGGTGGGGGGTGTCGGCTCTAATCGATCCCATCATCCAAGGCTTCCAGGGCCAAATGGTGCTCCCTCGCCGACAGGACCTGACACCGGAGCGGGCGGGCTGCTCGCGCTCGCGGTCTCCGCGCTCGACGCGCTCGCGGGGGGACTTGCGCTGTGCGGTGCGACCTGTGAGCTGGCCGCCAGCGTGGTGTTCGCCAACGTCCGAGAGGCCGCGCGAGGCGCAGCGGCACTGCGCCCGCGGCGCGTCGCATGGTTCGGAGGGTGGCTCCTACCCGATCGCGAGGCAGCCTTCGTACCAGGCGGCCGCGATACGGCGAGCGAGGCAATATCGCCCTGTAGACCGCCAACCGCGGGGCCAACCGCCGCCGTGACGGACGGGGTATGCAGTCTTGTCCCCTCGGCCAGGACGAGGAGCAGCATCAGGGCCGCCCCGCAGGCCACCACGGCGGCAGTTGCGGCGACCCGCGACCGTCCGCCAGGGCGGAAAGACAGTACCGGCGTCCGGCGCGCCCGGCGGTTCCGCGGCACCGGACTCCGACGCTCCGGAGCAGGTCCCTCGGGCGCGAGAAGGACTGAGTGGATCTCATCGGACTTCTCGGACCAGAACGTGTCGCCTCCGAGCGGCTCTCCGGTCAAGCCTCCGGCGTCGGTGGCCGGTGCGCTCGCCTCGATCGGGATGAGCTCCTCACGCGGGCCGATCCAGTCGCCAGGGAACGGGATGACGTTGCCGTCTGGCCGACCATCGGCGCTACCCAATTCGGATTTTTCGTCCTCAGTCTCCACGACGCCTACCTAACCCTTGCCAGCCGTGGCAACTGTGTTCGTCCTCTCGCGCCGCTAGCATACCCGTTAGTTGGTCCCAATTCGACTCAATTAGGAAACAAAATGTCGCTCCGAGGCGGAGAGTCAGACGAAACCTTTCTGACCGTTGCGGATGTCGCGGGGATGCTAAAGCTCAACCAGCAGACGGTGCGCAACTGGATCGATCAAGGCTCGCTCCCTGCGCTGCGCGTCGGACGCCGGGTGAGGATCAGGCGCTCAGACCTTGACCGCGTGCTGGCACAGGGCTATACGGGCGCCGCGAGCTCGGACGCGGAGGCCCCCGGGCCGAGCGCCGACGACTTCTGGGCGGGCGATGCAGTCGGGCTCATCGAACCGGCGCCCCACGCCGATGCCGGCGGTTCCGCGGAACCGCCTCCGCGACCGGACCGCGAATGACTTCCCCGGCAGACGTAGACCGCGAGCGGGCACGAGTCATGCGCGCGGTGCGCCAGGCCGGCGGCAGCTGGGCCACCGCGATGCGCGCCCATAAGACCGCGCCGCCCGACCTTGGCTTCTCCTCCCGACTACGGGCACTGGCCGAGGCGGCTGCAAGTGAACAGGTTGCCTTGGAGCACGCCCACGCGACCGGGCTGCTATGGCGTCCGGTTCCAGGAGCTGAGGGTGCCGAGCCCCCGTACGAGCTTCGCCCCGGAACTGGCCGAAGAGGTTCGGATGAGCTATGGGCACGTTTCGATGCAGCGGTTGCCGGTGTGAACAGCGCGATCACCGGTACGAGCGCCGCGTCGGTTGCCGACGCCTTTGGCGCGCTGGCGGAGGTTGCCCAGCTTCTCGCCGATGCGGTCGCCCGGGAGGATCAGTCCGGCGCCCGGCGTTCGGGCGCACGCGGGGTAGCCTAAGCCTCAGCTTGAGGGTGAAAGAGCACCTCGCTCCCGATGGGGCGAAAGCCGGCGGACAGCAGCGCTCGCAGCGAAGCCGCGTTTCCCGGCGCGCACTGCGCGAACAGAAGATTCCCCGGACCGATGAGCCGGCGTGCTTCGAGCAGTCCGCGTCGTCCGTGCCCCCGGCCGCGCTCGCTCTCGGCGACCTCGACCGCCACCTCCATTCGCCGCGCGAGGCCGCGGCCGATGATCACGACGGCTCCGCCCGCAGCTTCGTAGGCCTGGACGTCGACGCGATAGTCCACGGCGCGCATCACCCGCGGATGTCGGCTCGCGGCCACTGGCCTAAGCGATGCCGGTCCGTGGAGACCTTCGGCGACCGTCACGACGTCGATCCCGTCGTTGCGAAGCCCGAGCTTCTCCTCGAGGGCGACGATGAAGCGTGGTTTCAATCCGGCGAAGGGCTGCTCTCCGCGGAGCGTTGCTCGGACCCAGCTCTCAGGGGCGGCCGAGGCGACTACGCACCGACCGGTGAACCCGAGCACGGCCGCCGGCGCCGGACCGTCCGGCGACCCCAGCACCTCGAGCTCGGATCCGCTCGCGGCACGACGCGCCGCGTCCTCGAGCAACCCCACAAGTTGATCGGTCGATGCCCGCGCCATCGCCGCGGATCATCGCGTGCGCGGCTGTGCGGATGTCGGCTCAGGTACCAGCCGCGCCGCTGTATGCACCTCGCGCCTGCAGCCTGCCCGCCGCGTGCCCGCTCCTCCCCGCCGCTCCATTCACCTGCCGGCTGGCGGTGCGAGACGGGCGGTCGTGGTCGGCGCCGGCTCCTTCGGCACGGCGATCGCGGTTCCGCTTGCCCGCGGAGGCCTTCGCTCAACCCTCCAAGCGAGAACCGACGAGCAGGCGCAGCACCTCTGGGTGCTCCGCCCACGGCGCTGCTCGGCGAGACCGCTCGATGGGTCAGCCAGCAGCCGGCCTCGATGATCGGCCTGCAGGGACTCAATGCCGCTGGGGCGGCCGCCGGGCACATCTTCGCCGAGGGGACGAGACCTCTAGCCTCGGCTCTCTGCCAGGGTCGTGACGACCGCCTCGTAGACCCCGGCGCCGTAGCTCTCGCTGGCTAGGCGAACGCCACCGCGGAGGTCCGCCTTGAGCGTCGGATCACGCTCAAGTGCGTTGGCCACCAGCCAGAACTTCTCAACTACCGAGGCAGCGTCCATGTCCTCTCGCGAATCGCCGACCGCGATGCAGTCGCTCGCCGTGTAACCGCGGGCGCGCATGTGGCGGGCCACGGCGCGAGCCTTCGAGGCTGCGGCGGGTATCAGGTGGTAGGCGTGCACGACCTCGAGGCCCGGCATCCGTCCAGCGTGCTCGCGGATGACCCCGTTGTCGACCAGCCGCAGCCAGTCCATGTCCGCGGCGGCGAGCAGCGCATGCGCCGCCGCCAAGTCGACCGACCCCCGAAAAAGGTGAGAGACCTCCCGTCCGCGCGACCACGGCGTGTGGTACTCGAGCCGGTCCGTGTGGTGATCGAGCAGCAGCGCCGGCGCGCCTGAGGCATCAATCTGTTCGTAGATCGAACCGGCCTCGTCCGATGGCACCACGCCATCGGTCAGCCATTCGAGCTCCCCATCGATCACGATCCCCACCCCCAGCTCGAAGATGTAGGCCGAGGATCCGATCAGTCGGGCGCATTGGAACACGCTGTCCTGCCGTCGGCCGGAGTACAGGACAACCTCCACTCCAGCCCGCCAGCAGGCCTCCAGCGCCCGCACTCCCAGGGTGCTGAAGCGCCCGTCTGCGCCATGTAGCAACGAGGCACTCGGGCCCAGGAGCGTTCCGTCCAGGTCTACATACAGGCAGCGCACCGCGCGCGCGACCATACTGGGTAGCCAGGTGTCAGCCGTCCGCGAAACCGAGCCCTGGAGCGCACTGCTCGAGACCGGCCGCGAGGACGAGCGGTTGGTTCATGAGGATCTTTATGAGGCGCGCTCCGCGCGCCTTGTTTCGCTCCCGGGTGAGCTGAGCTCGCTGACTCGCTCCGCGTTACAGCGAATCGGGATCACCGAGCTCTACACCCACCAGGCGGAGGCCTTCTATGTGGCCTTCGAGCGCCCGACGATCGTCACTACCGGCACCGCGTCCGGCAAGTCCCTGTGCTTCCAGCTGCCGACAATCGAGGTCCTCGGTAGTGACCGCGCAGCCCGCGCGCTGTACCTGTATCCGACCAAGGCGCTAGCCCAGGATCAGGCCCGCGCGCTCCACGCGTTTGGCCTTCACCAGGCGATCAGACCGGCGATCTATGACGGCGACACCCCGCGGGCGCAGCGCTCCGTGATCCGTAAGCGCAGCAACCTGATCCTCACGAATCCCGACATGCTGCACGTCGGCATCCTGCCTCACCACGGCTCGTGGGACGAGCTGCTGGCAAACCTTGCCTTCGTAGTAATCGACGAGGCGCACGTCTACCGGGGCGTGTTCGGCTCGCACGTCGGCAATGTCCTACGGCGACTGCGGCGGGCCGCGGCCATTCACGGGACAGAGCCTCGTTTCCTGCTGGCAAGCGCCACGATCGCCAACCCGGTCGAGCTCGCCGAGCGACTCACAGGCCTCGATGGATTTGCGCTGGTCAACGACGACGGTGCTCCTCGCGCAGCGCGGCGGGTCGCCATGTGGAATCCACCGCTACTCGATGAGCAGCTCGGCCTCCGCGGATCGCCGCTTTATGAGGCAGCCGAGCTGTTCTCGGAGCTGATCTCGTCGGGTGCGCGGGTGATCTGCTTCATGAAGTCGCGCAAGGGCGTCGAGCTGATCCTTCGGCATGCCATCGCCCGGCTGGATTCGGAACTGGCCGAGCGGATCGCACCGTACCGGGGCGGCTACACGCCCGAGCAGCGCCGGGAGATCGAGCGCCGCCTGAGCGAGGGCGAGCTGCTGGGTGTGGTTGCCACCGACGCGCTCGAGCTCGGGATCGACATCGGCTCGCTCGATGCGGCGATCTGCGTCACGTTCCCAGGCACCGTCGCAAGCTTGCGGCAGATGTGGGGGCGGGCCGGGCGACGGGGCCGCGGGCTCGCGGTTTACGTCGCTGGCGAGGACGCGCTCGATCAGTTCTTCTGCCGCCATCCCGAGGAGTTCATCGGCCGGCCCGTCGAGGCCGCGATCCTGGATCCCCACAGCTCCGAGATCTATGCAGAGCACCTGCTGTGCGCGGCATACGAGGCCCCGCTGTCAGATGCCGACGCTCCGATCCTCGGGGAAGGCTGGCGGTCTTATGCGCAGGAGCTGGCGAGTGCCGGCTTCCTCCGAGAGCGCGCCAGTGGGTTCGTCCCACATCGCGCCGAGGACTACCCAGCGGGCCGCGTCGCCCTGCGCTCGGCGTCTGCCGACAGCTTCGCGCTGATCGACGCGACGTCCGGCGAGGTGTTCGGGACGATCGAGGCGGCTCGCGCGTACGCCACGATCCACGAAGGAGCCGTGTACCTGCACCTGGGCCGCTCCTATCGCGTGCTCTCGCTCGACCTGAGTGCGCGCCACGCACTGCTCGAGCCGTTCAGCGGCGACTATTACACGCAGTCAAAGCGCGAGAGCATGACTTACATCGAGCGCCTCCAGGAGCAGCGCGTGACTCACGGCGTGAAGCTCTCGTACGGTGAGGTTGTCTATTCCGAGACAGTCCTCGGCTATCAGCGAAAGCGCCTCCAGGACCAGCAGGTCATCGACTTCAATGCCCTCGACCTCCCGACCGTCGAGTTCCCGACGCGTGCCCTGTGGTACGAGCTCGACGAGCTGATCGCGGCTGAGCCGTTCCCGAGCGAGCACCTGCTGGGGGCGCTTCATGCGCTTGAGCACGGCCAGATCGCGGTCCTGCCGCTGATCGCGATGTGCGACCGCTGGGATATCGGCGGCCTGTCCACCAATGCGCATCCTCAGACCGGCGTCCCGACGATCTTCATCTACGACGGCCACCCCGGCGGCGTCGGCATCACCCGACGGGGCTTCGAGCAGTTCGATCGGCTCGTCCGCGACGCCTCGCGGCTCATCGGTGAATGCCCGTGCCGCTCGGGCTGCCCGTCCTGCGTTCAGTCCCCGAAGTGCGGGAACCTGAATGAGCCGCTGTCAAAGCGCGGCTCGCTCGAGCTGCTGCGCCGGCTGCTCGCTGGCTGAGTGCTAGAAGACGGCTGCTACTTCAGCGCAGTGAAGCCTCGCCAGTCAGCTCGCTGGGGGTCGCGG